>CATMRP010000301.1 GCA_950073835.1 uncultured Alteromonadaceae bacterium | reverse complement strand
TTTGGTGTTAATAAATCTTCAAGCGCCTGTGGCTCGACAGTATCTGCATCTAACCACCGCTGCAGGCTGTTATCTTTGAGCGATAACATTAATGGCGTGGACTTTTGATGCACATCTATTAACTTTTCATGTGGCGGCAGCGTAACCACCGAGCACGAGGTTTCCACAAACTCGTTACCGTGACTGTCGTGACCGTGCCATTCACGATATAAACCACCCATGGCAAGTTGCGCATCGGGTTCGGCAATCATATCGTGATAGGTCATTTTACTGCCGACTTTTTGCGACTCTCCAAAACCAGCGACCGGAATAATACAGCGATGCTGTCGAAAGGAGTGATATCCCGCGCTGCGAGGCACATTGAGCTTATCAAAACGGGTATTGAAAGAAGTATAACGTGACGGTTTGAAACGCATGATACCGGAGTTGTGCTCTGGCTCAAGTAATAACCACCAGATGGCATTTCGCGCTACCCTTTTTCCCTGTTGTTCGAGCACAATGGTTACTCTTTCGGTGGCGCGAACAAAACGGCTGAAACGCATCCCCTCTTCCGGCCAGAAACTAATTTCCAGTTGGTCGCACAATTGCCTGACACCCGGGCTATCGGTCACGTTTAATCGGCCACACACAGCACCACTCCTAATAATAATGGGGTTGCCAGGGTCATCATCACATTCTGCCCCATCGCTGCCAAAAAGGCTTTATCGGGTTGTTTAAACTGTTTAGCCTGCTGATAAACCCGCCAGCCGGGTAGCATAGGTAACAAACAAACAAGGCTGTACCAGGGCAAACTAAACGCTACAACAGTTAATATAACGACCAGTATCGTAAGCAGCCATTGTATTAAGTAAAGTCTGGCAGAAAACGCATAACCGTATTCAATAAGCATATGGTTTCGGCCATGCTCTGCATCACTGGCGGCATCCGGAAATTGATTGAGTAACAACAGGTTGTTGGTTAGCAAGGTGGGGATCAGCGCTAACATGAGCATGATGATGTTATGCGATCCGCTAACGGCCACATAACTACCGTAAGACATCAGGATACCAAAACCCAAACCGGGTGCCACCAGACAGAGCCAGGGGTAACGATTAAGCACCGGCGTATAGCTTACCACAATCACAACGCCCATAACGCCCATGATAAATAATGACAACCAGGCTTCAGGCGTGAGTCGCAGCACCAAAAAGCCCGAAACAATAGTGAGTAGTAAAAAGGCAATACCGATGTATTTAACCAGTCCGGCCACTGATGGTTCATTGACCAGTGCCCCGCTGCCGCCGCTAAAGGGCGTGCGATGGGTGGCAAAGTCCAGTTTGCTGGTGCAATCCACATATTCATTCAGCATATTCACGGCTATGTGTGCACACAGGCCACAAACGACAATTAAACTAAATAAAAACCAGGAACCGTCTATATTTAAAAAGTTAACAAATCCAAAGCTGAGTGTCAGACAACTCACTACCAGCAATAAAAACGGGGGACGCATGGTTTTAACAACGGTGGATAGAACGCTCATTCCCTGCTCCTGTGCAGTCGGTTGGTTAATGATCTGCTTCAATAATTAGTAACGACAGTTGCGCTAAACTTAAGGTATGTCGAGTTGATGGCATTTTGATGGATACGCTCCTTTCAACCAGTATCGAGTTAAACAAAGTCAATATCTTACTGACTCTTCTGTTCAGTATTGGCTGGATAGTGATTGCCAAACCTTTGCAGTTGTACCACAACAGCAGTATCCGCTTTGCGCTGGCCAACCTGCTTTTTGCACTGGCGTTGTTACTCGACTTTCGTCATCCCGACAATCCCACACTTTTTTTGTGGGTGATTGCCGATATCATATTACTGATTGCATTTATTATCTATAATCTTGCGCTTCGTCACCTGTTTCGATTAACCATCGACTCCAATTGGTTTAGTTCGATGATTATCCTGGTAAGTGTGGCGTATGTTTTATTTTTACCTGGCTGGATAACGCCTGAGACGGTGGCTGTAATGAGCTTGATTATGGTTATTGTAGTAATGCTGGCCACCCTCAAAATGAAATTTAATGCTCTGCATGCGGCATTTTCTGCCAGTATTGCCTGTATTTTGTGTCTCGCAGACGTGCTGATCATCACAATGGTGGCCAGTAAACTTACATTTTGGGCGTTCGCGTTGCCCCTTCCGCAAAACAGTTTATTCTTTTCACCTTACAATCCATCGCTGATGTTATGGATGCAGGTTGTACTGATTATCCTGATCAATACCACGGCGGTGGGCACAACAATATCGCGATTAATCGTTCGCATGAAATACCTGGCTGAACACGATCAGCTTACCGGATTACTTAATCGCCGGGCGTTTCAGTCGCAACTGCAATATCAGTTCTCGCTCTTTCAGCGTTATCAACGGCCCTTCAGTATTCTGATGCTCGACATTGATTACTTCAAACTGATCAACGATACCTTTGGGCACAGCGCTGGCGATAAAGCCATTGTGCATACCGCCAGACAGCTTAAGCAACAAGTCAGGCA
>CATMRP010000300.1 GCA_950073835.1 uncultured Alteromonadaceae bacterium | reverse complement strand
TGCATATTCCGGCCGGATCTGAACAGCGATTCCGGAAACACTTGAACACCTATTCTGGAATTATTTGAACACTGATTCCGGATTTATTTAGTACACTTTTGGGCTGATTTCCGGAATCGGTGTTCAAGTACACCGGAATCATTTCAACGCATTGAAATCACTATTAATTTGATAACTTAACCACTGACTTTTCGTTGGCGAGTGAGGGTTAGGTTTGAAAAGGATTACAATGCGTAAAATCAGAGAGGTTTTAAGGCTGCATTTCTCGGCGGGATTGAGTATCCGCGAGATTCATCGCAGCACCAAAGTCAGTGTCGGCAGCATTCAAACGCTGCTCAGCAAAGCCAAGGTCATGAACCTATCCTGGCCGCTGCCAGATGAACTGGATGATGCTCAGCTAGCCCGGCGCTTTTATCCGCAAGCCGATACCCGCCATGCCAAGCGATTCCAAGAGCCGGACTGGGCAGACTTGCGTAAGCAATTAAGCCGTAAAGGCGTGACCAAATTGCTGCTGTGGGAAGAATACACCCAGCAATACCCCAATCGCTGTTACAGTTACTCCCAGTTCTGCGACCGTTATCTGCACTGGCTGAAGAAACAGCGCCGTTCGATGCGCCAGCATCACCGGGCGGGTGAAGTATTGTTCGTGGACTATGCGGGGCAAACCATGCCTGTCGTGAATCCACAAACAGGCGAAATCCGACACGCGCAAATCTTCGTCGCGGCCATGGGCGCGAGCAGTTATTACTACGCTGAAGCGACCTGGACACAGGGCTTACAAGACTGGCTGGGCAGCCATGTGCGGGCGTTTGAGTATCTCGGTGGTGTACCCACCATGGTGGTACCGGATAACTTAAAAAGTGCGGTGACCAAAGCCTGTAAAAGCGACCCGGATATCAACCCAGCCTATCAGCAACTAGCGGCTCATTATGATACGGCCATCGTGCCTGCCAGACCGTACAAACCCAAAGATAAAGCCAAGGCCGAAGTGGGTGTGCAAATCATCGAACGATGGATATTAGCCCGGCTTCGCCATCACACCTTCTTCTCATTACATGAGTTAAACCAGTGCATCAACGCCTTGCTGACGGAGGTAAACAACAAGCCCTTCAAACAAATGTCAGGCACACGTCAGCAGTGGTTCGACGAACTGGATAAGCCCGCCTTAAAACAGCTACCGCGCCATGCCTATGAATACACCGACATCCGCCAGGCTAAGGTAAACATCGATTACCATGTGCAGTATGAGAATCACTTGTACTCGGTGCCGCATCAACTGGTGAGTGAACGGGTAGAACTCCACGCAAAGCCACGCTTGGTAGAAATCTACTTCCAGGGCAAACGTGTGGCCAGCCATCCTCGCAATGACCGTTACGGCTTTACCACCACGCCGCAACACATGCCTGCGCAGCATCAGCACTACCACAAAGTCAGTGAGGGCAGCCTGATGAACTGGGCCAAGGACATCGGTGATGACGTGCTTATCTGGGTGAAAGCCCAGCTTAAACGTAAACCGCATCCTCAACAGGCGTTCCGCGTCTGTCTGGGTGCATTGCGGTTAGCCAGTCAGTATCCACCGCAGCGGCTCAATACGGCCTGCAAACTGGCTAATCAGCATCAGCTCTATCGCCTGCAACAGCTTAAAGACATCTTAAACAGTAATCAGGACAAGCTCATCAGTGAATCCAGCCATGACACCCTGACACTCCCTCAACACCACGAAAACATCCGTGGCCCACAGAGCTTCCACTAAGGAGAAAACCTATGCTAACCACCACACTCTCACAACTGCACCAACTCAAACTCAGCGGCATGGCTAAAGCCCTGAGTCAGCAACTGGAACAACCGGGCCAGTATCAGGACTTATGCTTCGCGGAACGGCTGCAACTGCTGACCGACCAGGAAATCCATGAGCGGGATAACCGTAAACAACAGCGCCTGCTCAAACAGGCGCAACTGAAACTCGCGGCCACCGCCCATGATATCGACTACCAGCATCCACGCGGCCTGCAAAAAAGTGTGATGATAGGCCTACTGCAATGCGACTGGCTACAACGGCAACAAAATCTGTTACTCACCGGGCCGTGCGGCACCGGGAAAACCTATATCGCCTGTGCCCTCGCTAACACCGCCTGCCTGAAAGGTTACACAGTGAAATACTACCGGGTGAGTCGCCTGCTCATGGAGCTCACCCAGGCCAAAGCGGATGGTACGTACAGTAAAAAACTAAAGAGCCTGGCTAAACTCAACTTGCTCATCCTGGACGACTGGGGACTGGAGCCGCTAAAAGCGGCTCAGCGTAACGACCTGATGGAAATCATGGATGATCGCCACGGGAGCAGCTCAACTATCCTCATCAGCCAGTTACCCACCGACCAATGGTATCAATCCATCGGTGACAACACGCTGGCCGATGCCATCCTCGACCGCCTGATGCACAACGCTCACCGGATCAAACTGAAGGGAGAATCAATGAGAAAAACACTGGCGACCGTTGACGCCACTTGAACACTTAAGGTAAAAATCAACTAGCCAACGATGCGTTGATCTGAGGTGTTCAAATAAAACCGGAATGGCTGTTCAAGTAAAACGGAATACGCAAC
>CATMRP010000299.1 GCA_950073835.1 uncultured Alteromonadaceae bacterium | reverse complement strand
GACATCGACCTGCTGGTGTTTGATATTCAGGATGTCGGCGCGCGCTTTTACACCTACATCAGTACCCTGCACTATGTTCTTGAAGCCGCGGCCGAACAGGGCATCCCCGTTATTGTGCTGGACCGCCCCAATCCTAACGGGCGCTATGTTGACGGGCCGCTGCGCGAAGCCGAATTTACCTCCTTTGTCAGTCTGGATCCGCTGCCGCTACTACACGGGCTGACGGTGGGCGAGCTGGCAGCAATGATAAAAGGCGAAGCCTGGATAAATCAGGCACAAAAGCTGAGCCTCACTGTTATCCCGGTTGCCGGGTATAACAAAGCGGTCGACTATGAATTACCGGTCGCCCCCAGCCCGAATTTACCCAATAGCACAGCCATCCGCCTCTATCCGTCACTTTGCTTATTCGAAGCCACCGTTGTTAGTATAGGCAGAGGCACCGCCTGGCCGTTTCAGGTTATTGGTCATAACGAGGTAACTCTTGGCGACTTTACCTTTACTCCGCAATCCATGCCGGAAAGTGCGCCGACCCCAAAGCTTAAGGGCGAATTACTATTTGGCCGTGATTTACGTAGCAGCGCCATTGAGGGCTTTAATATTGAATTGCTTTACGCGGTGTATCAGCAGTTTGAGGAACGTGAGCAGACCTTTATCGACCGCCCTGACTTTTTCGACCTGTTAAGCGGTACAGACAAGCTGCGCAAACAGCTGACTGAAGGGCTCGACCCTGCTGCTATCCGCGCAACCTGGCAACCGGGATTAGATGCCTTTAAAGCGCAGCGCCAGCCGTACCTGCTTTACTCACAATAATCAACCCGGGTTCAGCTACCCTGAGCACCCGAACCGCCGCGCCGGAACTGGGAAACAATCTCGTTGGTTTTCTCGAGCAGTTTGCGGCCAGGGCGTGATGCCTGGGTCAGCGCAATAAACAGCATGTCGATGATCAGTTCCTGAGCGGTTCTGGCCAGAATTGAGGACAGCCGCGCCGACGCTTCTTCGGCCACCGAATAAAGTTGCACGTCTGCCGGCTCAGACACCGGCGTGGTGCCATATTTGGTAATAGAGATAACCTTGGCGTGGTTATCCTTAGCCTGATTGACCACGTTGACAATCTCCCGGGTAGCACCGGACTCAGATATCGCCACCACCACATCACTTTCGTTAAACGTAGCAGCCAGCGCTAATTGAACGTGCCCATCGGCCTCGGCAATTGCCATCATGCCCAGTTTTTGCAATTTGAATGAAAAGTCTTTGCTTACCAGCGCTGAGCCGCCCACCCCGCAGATCAGAATGCGTTTCGCGTTTTTAATGATCTCTACCGCCTTCTCAAACTCAACCAGTTCGTTAAGGCTACGGGTTTCATTAAGCACACTGATTTTACTGCTCAGCAGCTTGTCAGCCATTTGCTCAAAACCGTCATTGAGGGTGATTTTGCCATGTAGCTGTGTGTTGGGCGTTTCCCGGTTGAGCGCATCAATCACTGCCAGTTTAAACGCCGGGTACCCTTTGTAACCCAGCTTTTGCGCAAACTTCACCACACTGGACTGGCTCACTCCCACCACATTGGCCAGCTCCTGGGAAGACAGGTCCCGCACAGCGTTAGGTGAATCCAGCGTAAAAGTCGCTAGTTTTGATTCACTGCTCGACAATGAATGCTTTATTGCTTTAATTTTAACAAAAGCTGACATGCGCTTGTTCCCGGTTGTCGGCGTCGGTTACTAAGCAAAGAAACCAACAACAAAAATAACGAAAGAATTTTTTATTCAAATATAAACCAGTTGATAAGAATATCAAAATCTCTTTAAATAGTGTTTTCGGCGCTCTACGCGTTTAACTGTTTGTAAGGTTACCGTAAATTATGAAAGCTGCCCATCCCCACGCGCCAGCACAGGCCATCGCCAGTCTCTGGGATTCTCATTATTTTAATACGTTGGATAAAGCCCATCTGCGCCACGAGGATATTCAGCCGGTGCTTGATGAAATTGGTGACTATCCGTCGATTACCCGTGAAACTATCGGTTACAGCTGCACCGGCAAATCCATTGAGCGATTAAGTATGGGCAATGGTCCGCTGATTATCCTGGCCTGGACTCAAATGCACGGCGACGAGCCTACAGCTACCGCAGCGGTGCTCGACTGGCTGAAACTGCTACATCTTAATTCCACCAGCAACTCACTGGCATTGGGCAGTGACTGGACGTCGCTGGTCACTCTGCACATCATCCCGATGCTGAATCCGGATGGCGCAGAGCGTGATACGCGGGTCAATGAGCAAGGCATAGACATCAATCGTGATGCCAAGCAGCTGCAAACCCCGGAAGGCAGATTGTTGTGGCAACAAGTGCAAACGCTTAAACCGGATGTGGCCTTTAACCTGCACGACCAAAACCCATATTATTCGGCGGGCCCGACGGCTTACCCGGCAACCATTGCTTTTCTTGCGCCGGCTTTTCACCCGGATAAACATGTTGATGCGCCGCGTCTGCGGGCTAAACAACTGATTGCCTGTATGGCGGATACCCTGAGTCACTGGCTGCCCTGCCATATCGGTCGCTATGACGATACCTATTCGCTACGCTCGTTTGGTGACAACATCGCCGGTACCGGGGCCAGCACGATTCTGATTGAATCCGG
>CATMRP010000298.1 GCA_950073835.1 uncultured Alteromonadaceae bacterium | reverse complement strand
CGGGTGCGCAGTTCTAAGCTGAACTCTTCTTCTTGCGCGGCGCGGTCTACCGGATCAGGGAAATTCGCTGCTTCATCCTTCATATGAGTAACCGTGCGGTCAACTTCTTCACGCAACTGGTTACGCCAGGCTTTCAGTATTTGACGAAAATGCTCCATCTGAGCATCGTTCATATACTCTTCGTCATCTTTTGGCTGATACGGGGTGAGCCCGGCTAGTGCCAAAAGACCAAGGGATTTGGTTTCTTTCTCAGCTGGCATGTGTCACTTCTCCTACACTACGACACCCTAAATGTCCCGAAATAAAACAAATATCTATAACAGAATAGTATTGTACAGGCAACGTAAAGTGTCTATGTCTGACGAGGTAAACATGGTGCTGGATTGTTTACCCCATGGTTGTACCCGGAGGTACCTGCTTATTTCAGCAAGGCGCAAATATGACGTCCATTTTCTAAAAATCAACTCTTTTTTTACAAGATAACAGGTAGTGACTGATTTATATTGATTTTTTCTTGGCTGATTTGACAGCCTACGGCGAAAACCCTGACCCCGTCGGCCGCAGCCTGACGCACAGCCTGGGCGTATTTCGGGTCAATATGCCCGGCGAGACGAACATTTTGGATACCGCTGTGCTGAACACAGAACAATAAAGCGGTGGCGACGCCCTGACGAGCCAGCATGGCCAGTTCTTCGGCGTGTTTTGTGCCTCGGCTGGTTACCGCATCGGGGAAAAAACCGTCATTGCCCTCGGCCAGGGTGACCGATTTCACTTCAATGTAGAGCGGCGTATGATCGCTGCGGGTGACACAAAAATCGAATCGGGAGTGGGAATCCGGTGGGCTGACTTCCCGTTTAACCTCGGTATAGTCTGTTATTCCCGGCAGTGTGTGGGTTTCCAGCGCACGCTGAACCAATTTGTTAGCGCGGTGCGTATTAACGCTTATCCAGTCACCCTGAGGCGTGACGGCCAGTTCCCATGTGAACTTTAGTTTACGCTTTGGGTTATCTGAGGGGCTGACCCAGGCGGTAAACCCGGGTTCGGCACAGCCGGTCATGGCCCCGGTATTCGGACAATGAGCCGTGATCTGCTCACCAGAATCGAGCAATATATCGGCAAAAAATCGTTTATAGCGCTTAAGGAGTGTGCCGCGCAACAAAGGTGAAGTAAACTGCATAGATAAACCTGACAATAATAGTAAGGAGCATTATGACTGACATGAAAGTGAAGATCACGAGCAACCCGGCCCCGGCGCATTGGGGAGACAAGGCGTTGGTAAGTCTCACCGGTAACGACATCACCATCCACATCAGAGATGGCGCGGATCGTCTGCGCAGTATTCGTAAAGCGGCAAGACAGATAGACAGTCTCGGGATCCCGTCAGTCACGCTTTGCGGTGAATGGTCGGTTATTGACCAGGTCACCTTTGTAATGAGTTTTTCCAAAGCGCGTAACCCTGGTGAAGTCACCTTATGCGATAATGCTGAGCGAACCGAAGCCCAGCGCCATGTGGCCGCGATGATGTTTACCCGCAAGCTGACCAATGATACGCCTGAGCAGCTTTCGCCGGCAGGCCTGGCGCAGGAAAGCGCTGACTGGCTGCAATCACTGAACAGGGATGCCGTAACTTATCGGGTAGTGAACGGTGAACAGCTCGCGGCCGAGGGCTGGACCGGGATATATAATGTCGGGCGCGGCAGTGAACGTCCACCGGCCATGCTGGAGCTGGACTATAATCCTGGCGGTGATCCCAAGGCGCCGGTGGCATTTGCACTGGTTGGTAAAGGGATTACCTTCGACAGTGGTGGCTACAGCCTGAAATCCAGCGAAGGGATGCTGGATATGAAATGCGACATGGGCGGTGCAGCAACGGTTACCGGTGCGCTGGGGCTAGCCATCATGCAAGGGCTCAATAAACGGGTGAAGTTGTTTTTATGCTGCGCGGAAAACCTGGTCAGCGGCCATGCTTACAAGCTGGGTGATGTGCTAACCTACAAAAACGGCGTGAGTGTGGAGATTGTTAATACCGATGCGGAAGGTCGCCTGGTACTTGCCGATGGCCTTATTGCAGCTTCAGAATCAGCAGCTGCCTGTATCATCGATGCGGCAACACTGACCGGTGCAGCTACGGTGGCGCTGGGATATGATTACCACGCAGTGTTCAGCCTCAACCCGGTGCTCAGCCAGTCGTTTTTAAGTGAAGCGCAAACCCAGCAGGAGCTATTCTGGCCTTTACCATTGCAAATGTGGCATCAGGAAAAGTGTCCGTCTGCCTTTGCTGATACGGCTAATAGTCGTCCGCAGAAAGGTGGGGGGGCTGGTGGTGCGTCGAATGCGGCGGGCTTTTTATCGCGCTTTGTCAGCCCAACCGACAGCTGGTTGCACCTGGACCTGGCTGCGGCCTATCACGGCAGTGCCAACAGCGAAATGCCAGCAGGCGCCACAGCGGCCGGTATCAGAACGCTGGCGGCGTTTATCGGCCAGTAAATGTAAAGGGATTACTCGGTGGTCACAGACCGCCGAGTCGTTCTGCTAAGCTTTTGTATTTTTCTACTTCAACAGAGTCGAACAAGGGATTGCCGTTACCGTCTGTCTCTTTTGCAACGAGCAAACTCTCACGTTGTAGACGCTCAACGCGAATTTCCTGAACATCAAGAAAATCCGCAACCTCCTGGACTGTCATTAAACTCATAAATGCAACCTGCATAGTGAAAGCGGTACAAAGAGTAAAGCGCAAAAA
>CATMRP010000297.1 GCA_950073835.1 uncultured Alteromonadaceae bacterium | reverse complement strand
TTTCGCAATCTTTTTTTAACATTTGCTGGATTTAGTCTGGACGATAGTAAATTATGGTGCTACCTTTACTGAGTCTAGGCTTGCCTGGCATCCTTACTAGCCCGTTTCCGGGCTCAAGCACTATTCTTATTAATTAACGAATTTCCCAAAAAGACGTTCAAGCACAAAGACCCACCAGTATGAATCTAACGGAACTTAAGAATAAGCCAATCAGTGAATTGGTAGCCCTTGCCGAAGAAATGGGCCTCGAAAATATGGCCCGGGCGAGAAAACAAGACATCATTTTCTCGATTCTAAAATCCCATGCAAAAAGTGGCGAAGACATTTTTGGCGACGGCGTACTGGAAATCCTCCAGGACGGCTTCGGCTTCCTGCGCTCTGCTGACTCCTCTTATCTTGCGGGGCCAGATGATATTTATGTTTCACCCAGTCAAATAAGACGCTTTAACCTGCGCACGGGTGACACCATCGCCGGGAAAATTCGCCCGCCGAAAGACAGTGAGCGTTATTTTGCGCTGTTAAAAATCCGCGAAGTTAACTTCGATAAGCCAGAAAACTCTCGTAATAAAATCCTCTTTGAAAACTTAACACCCCTGCATGCAAATTCACGTTTGCGTATGGAGCGTGGTAATGGTTCATCTGAAGATATTACCGCCCGGGTACTGGACCTGGCGTCGCCCATTGGTAAAGGCCAGCGTGGTCTGATTGTGGCGCCACCGAAAGCGGGTAAAACCTTATTACTGCAAAACATCGCACAATCTATCGCGGCTAATCACCCCGATTGTGAACTGATGGTGTTGTTGATTGACGAACGTCCCGAAGAAGTTACCGAAATGCACCGTCTGGTGCGTGGTGAAGTGGTTGCCTCAACCTTTGATGAGCCGGCCAGCCGCCACGTACAGGTTGCTGAAATGGTGATTGAAAAAGCCAAGCGCCTGGTTGAACATAAAAAAGACGTGGTTATCCTGCTCGATTCAATCACCCGTCTGGCACGAGCCTACAACACGGTTATTCCATCATCAGGTAAAGTCCTTACCGGTGGTGTGGATGCCAACGCACTGCACAAACCCAAACGTTTCTTTGGTGCTGCCCGTAACGTAGAAGAAGGTGGTAGCTTAACCATCATTGCCACTGCGCTGATTGATACCGGCTCTAAGATGGATGAAGTTATCTACGAAGAGTTTAAAGGTACCGGTAACATGGAACTGCACCTAAATCGTAAGATTGCTGAAAAGCGTGTGTTCCCGGCGATCGACTTTAACCGCTCTGGTACCCGCCGTGAAGAATTACTCACGGGACAGGACGAGTTACAGAAGATGTGGATCCTGCGCAAGATTGTGCATGAAATGTCAGAAATCGACGCCATGGAATTCCTCATCAATAAACTTTCCATGACCAAGACCAATGATGAGTTCTTCGACGCGATGAAGCGCCAGCGAAGTTAGTCATTAGTTTATATTTTACTAAAAACCGCTGCCTGGCAGCGGTTTTTTTTTGTGATTTTTGATCAGACGGGGTAGTGTAAAGTTATTGTGATTTTATGGATAACATTATGCGTCGCGTCGTATTTGCTGCCCTGCTGCCTCTTTTTACCCTGTCTGTTTTTGCCGAGCCCAATGAAGTGGATCGGTTGGCCAACAACATTGAGAGCGAGGTCATTAACTGGCGTCACCATCTGCATGAATATCCTGAGTTATCCAATCGCGAATTTAACACCGCCGAGTATGTGGCCCGCCATCTGCGCTCGCTAAATCTTGAGGTGCAAACCGGCGTCGCTAAAACCGGCGTAGTGGCGATTCTGGATAGTGGCCGTCCTGGCCCGGTGGTTGCGTTACGGGCCGATATGGATGGCTTACCGGTACCTGAGGAAAATGATCTGCCCTGGCGTTCTACACAGCGCGGCGAATACAATGGTAATGACGTGCCGGTTATGCATGCCTGTGGTCATGATACTCATATGGCCATGCTGATGGGGGCGGCGTCGGTGTTAACCTCAATGAAAGACAAGCTGCGTGGCAAGGTGAAGTTTATTTTCCAGCCGGCTGAAGAAGGCGCGCCCGCGGGGGAGAAGGGCGGAGCCGAAGTGATGGTGCAGGAAGGCGTGTTAAAAAATCCCGACGTAGACGTAATTTTTGGCCTGCACATCAGCGCTAATAACGACATCGGCACGGTCAGTTATAACCCTGGTGGTACCATGGCAGCAGTGGATCCATTCAAAATTGTTATCCACGGTAAGCAGGCGCATGGCGCTTATCCCTGGAAGAGTGTCGACCCCATTACTACTGCCGCGCAGATGATCATGTCGTTACAAACCATTGTCAGCCGCGAGCTGAAAATCATTGATGATGCTGCTGTGGTAACCATCGGTTCTATTCACGGCGGTAACCGCTCAAATATCATTCCTAACAAGGTAGAACTGGTTGGTACCATTCGTACCCTTAACCATGCCGCCCGGGAGCACGTCTACGAGGCTATGGCTCGCAAGGTTAAAGGCATTGCCGACAGCATGGGGGCTCAGGCCGAGCTTACTCTGCCACTGGATTATAACTATCCGATAACCTATAACGACCCGCAATTAACGGCGCAAATGCTCCCCACTGTGGAGCGCACGGCGGGAAAGCAAAACACCATACTGGCTAAGCCGGTCACCGGTGCAGAGGACTTTTCTTTCTATCAGGAAAAAGTGCCGGGGTTATTCATGTGGCTGGGCGGCAAACCGCTTGATGTATCTGTGGAAGACTC
>CATMRP010000296.1 GCA_950073835.1 uncultured Alteromonadaceae bacterium | reverse complement strand
TGTTACATCATGGGGGAGGGAAGTAATACGATTTTTACCGAAGACTATGATGGCCAGGTGCTGGTGAACAAAATAACTGGTGTTGAAGTTTGTCATGAGCCTGCTGGGGTAAGCCTGCGGGTGGGCGCGGGTGAAAACTGGCATACACTGGTGGCCTATACCATAGAGCAAGGCTGGGGAGGCCTGGAAAATCTCGCGCTGATCCCCGGTTCTGTGGGGGCAGCACCCATTCAGAATATTGGCGCATACGGGCTGGAAGTTGGTGAACGAATCAGTCAGGTTGAGGTGGTCGATGTTATCACCGGCAAGACATTTGCCTTAACCCGGGACGAATGCCAGTTTGGTTACCGTGACAGCCGCTTTAAGCGCGCCGAAGCAAAGTTTTGGGTTGTTACCCACGTGCACTTCTGGCTGGCCAACGATATTACACCGGTAACCGCCTACGCCGAGCTGGCAGCGCTGGATAACCCAACCCCTGCCGAAATTTTCAGTAAGGTGATCGAGGTGCGCCAGCAGAAGCTGCCGGATCCTGCGGTGCTGGGTAATGCGGGCAGTTTTTTCAAAAATCCGACTATCACTACCAGTGAGTATGAAGCGCTGAAAAGGTCGTATCCAACTATTCCAGGCTTTGTGGTGAATGACCAACAGGTAAAGGTACCGGCTGCCTGGCTAATTGATAACGCCGGGTTTAAAGGCCAGTGCCTGGACGGCGTTTGTTGTTATCATCGTCAGCCGCTGGTGCTGGTTAATCAACATCATGCCACGGGTGAAGCACTGCTTGCGTTGGCCCGGGCGATTCAGCGAAAAGTCTCACAGCTTTTTTCCGTTACTCTTGCACCCGAGGTGAGACTGCTGGGTAAACAAGGACGTATAGAACTATGAAACATAAATCCCGCGAGGTAAGGCAGCATCTGCTTTGCTTGCTGGCAGATGGCGACTTTCACTCAGGAGAAGCCCTGGCCCAAACATTAAACCTTTCCCGTACGGCTATTGCCGGGCATATCAACCAGTTGATCGACTGGGGCCTCGACGTATTTAAGGTAAAAGGAAAGGGCTATAAATTAAATCGCCCGCTTAAGCTGCTCGATGCAGACACCATTAAGGATGCGATTAGCAATAAGCCTTATGCCGACGTAAGTGTGCTGCAGGTAATCGAATCAACCAATACCGAATTGAAAAATACCGATCGGGTGCGGGCGAATGGCGATACAGTGCTGGCGGAGATCCAAACCGCTGGTCGCGGCCGCCATGGTCGCCAGTGGCTGGCGCCAGTGGGCGGCAGCTTAACACTTTCGACGTACTGGCGTTTTAATGACGGCTATCAGGGCATGGCCGGCCTGTCATTATTAGTCGGCGTAGCCATATGCCGGGCACTGCGAGATTGCGGTGTGGAAGAAGCACGCCTTAAATGGCCAAACGATGTATATCTGTATGGTAAAAAGCTGGCCGGGGTATTAATTGAAGTGGAAGGGCAAATCGGCGCGCCTGCCGATTGTATTATCGGCATCGGCCTGAACGTTATGGTGCCAGCTCACGAGTACGATGTAGGTCAGCCGCATACCGACTTAAGCCAGGTTCTTGGCCCTGATATCGATCGGAACGAGGTGGCGGCCCGTATCATTGAGCAACTCTGGACACTACTGCCTGATTTTACCCAACGCGGGTTTGAACCCTATATCGAAGAATGGCAACACCTCGACTGGTTTGCCGATCGCACCGTGGTGGTAAAAACAGGCGACAAACGAATCAGTGGCATTAACCGGGGTATCGACGCCAGTGGCGCGCTGCTGCTGGAAACCGCAGACGGCATAACCCGGTTCCACGGAGGAGAGGTAAGTTTACGTGCAAACTAACAGCGTATTGCTGGTGGATATTGGTAACACCCGAATTAAGTACCGCTTATTAACTGATGATGCCGATAACGTCACAACGGTTGATGACCTGTCGGCATTGATTACTTACATAGAGGCAGCACCGCTTACCCATTTATACATTGCTAATGTGGGTAAGCCAGCGGTTGAAGAAGCGCTGGCACAATTATGTAACGAACAACAGATTACATTTTGTGCGGTAAAAACAGAAAGTGACGCATTTGGTATCACTAACAGTTACCAGAATCCGCAAAAAATGGGGGTAGATCGCTGGCTGGCCATTTTAGGCGCGGCAAAATTAACTGATAAACCGTTTGCTGTGATTGATGCCGGTACGGCGGTAACAGTAGATTTTGTGGCAGATGGTCAACATTTAGGCGGTTGGATAGCGCCAGGCTTTCATACAATGAAAAAAGCATTGCTGTCTAATACCACCCGGGTTTTCGAAAATGAGACCGTGCCGGAACAATTAACGGCTGCCAGTGATACCGAGGAATGTGTGGCAATGGGGTGCTTAGCGGCATTGCAGGGCGTTTTTTGGTCAGCTAAGCGGCGATTAAATAATCAATTTAAAGAAAATGTCATAATTTTTACCGGTGGCGACAAAAAACTGCTGACAAGTGCTTGTGACGGTGATAGTCTCAGCGCCGCGAATTTGGTGATAGACGGCCTTGCCCGCTATGCTGAAAAAGCTTCTTTTGATTGATTTTGTTCAATTAAACGACAGGGTGGTAAATTAATAACCACTCAGTCAAAAAAAAGAAAATTTTTCGCAAAAGCCTATTGCACTGAGTGATTCATTACTCTAGAATTCGCACCCACTTGATGAGGAGCCGACTTAGCTCAGTTGGTAGAGCAACTGACTTGTAATCAGTAGGTCGCCAGTTCGA
>CATMRP010000295.1 GCA_950073835.1 uncultured Alteromonadaceae bacterium | reverse complement strand
GTGGATAAAACCAGGTGACCGGTTAATGAGGCTTCAATACCCGCGTGCGCGGTTTCTTTATCCCGCATCTCACCAATCAGGATAATATCCGGGTCGGCCCGCAAAAATGCCCTGAGTGCATTGGCAAAGGTAAAGCCAATTTTCGGACTTACCTGTACTTGCTGTAAACCAGGCTGGGTAATTTCCACCGGGTCCTCTGCGGTCCAGATTTTCTTCTCAGGTGTGTTCAGGTAACCGAGAATGGCGTGCAGGGTAGTGGTTTTACCGGAACCGGTAGGCCCCACTACCAGTAAGATACCGTGGGGCTTTTTGATCATTTCCTCAAGCCGGGTCAAATTACCTGGCGCAACATTCATTTTACCCATGGGCATGGCACCGCCAGATGCCAGGATCCGCATCACCACGCCTTCGCCAGCAACGGTTGGAATAGTGGCAACCCGTACTTCCACTAACTGCCCACTCATTCTGAATGCCAGTTTGCCATCCTGAGGTACGCGCTTTTCGGCGATGTTCAGGTTAGACATAATTTTTATCCGCGCAATCACCGCACTGTGGTGTGAAGCCGGAACCTGGTTGATATCGCGGCAGACCCCGTCGATCCGCATGCGAACCCTGGTTGGGCCGCTCTTTTCCGGGTCGATATGGATATCTGATGCATTCAGGCGCTTGGCGTCGTGCAATATACGGCTTACCAGCCGAACCACCGCAGGCGCATCGTCAGAAAGTTCATCAACGCCTTCCTCAGACTCCTCGGCCGAAGTGCCGATTTCATCGAGGATCTCACTCATTTCACCTGGAGCACCGCCGCCTGCTGAGTCACCGAGGTATTGCAAAATATGGTTAGGCAGGCCTACTGCGATGTCGTAGCTGTCGATACCCAGCGCACTTTCAATTTCCATCAGTAATGACGCATTATTCGGCTCAGCCATCAGCACAATGGGTTTATCATGTGCATCGGCGATCACGGCGACGAAATTACGTTTAAGATAAGACGTATTAAGCCGACTTTCACTCTGATACGCGTGGTATTTTTCCGGGTCAAAGCCGATGTATGGCACCTGGTAGTGAATCGACAACGAGGTGCCGAGCTTGCCTTCGTTAATGCGGTATTCCGACATTAACCGCTGTACCATCTGACGTATATCGCTGCTGGTTTCCTGAAGGTCCGTGAGAGCTTTCTCACTGAGCAGGTTTTCGTGCAGTAGCAGATCAAAGGGGTTTTGCGTTCCCCCGAGTTCAAATCGAAATTTGGTGCCAAGAATGTCGTTGAGCTGCTGTGCAAGCTCCATGTCACGGTTGGTGAATGCCCCGTTATTTTTATTGATAATCTGAAAAACGCCCATGATCACGCCGGCATTTAAAATGGGAACACACAAAATATTACGGGTTCTGAAGTCACTGCTTTTATCAAACCGGTCGGCAAAGCGTAAACGTGGATGAATGGCGGCGAGTTCTTCCTTATCATAGGGGTCAGAGATGATTAAGGGGCGTTGTGATAAGGCAACATAACCGGCAATCGACAACGGGCTGATGGGCACCTTGATTTCCATAGTCTCTTTCCCGGTTTTGAACCGGGCAACTAAGTCCTGATGCTGACGACGGCGCTGAAAGATACTCATACGTTGCGCGTCAAATAAACCAAGTATAAGGGGTTCTAGCTCTTTGTAGGCATCTAACAACGTCGGCTTTTTCTCAAGCACAGTGTTGATTTTATCGAACACCAACTGGTTTTCATTTATCTCTGACATATTCTACTACAAATTAGTAAGCTGTTACTCACAGGGCAGGAAACATATCCGGCTGTGATGATAGATAGTGTTAATATATATCACCTTATACCCTCTGACCTAATGCAGCAATACTGCAAAAGGTGCAGGTGGTAAAAGTCGGCGTAGATTGGGCTGTTTACTGTGCCTGCTCTGGTGATGATTTTAGTTGTTCGTTTAGCGTCACGTTAAAGTGAAAATCACCGATTTGCATAATGCGGTATTGCGGCTGTCTGTAATTAACCTCCAACGCCTGTAAGTGCTCGCGTAAAGTCATCGTTTTATTTTTTCCGGTGGGGCCTATATCTTCTATATTCACCGGATACCAGTTGCTATTTCTACGCACGTACAAGGTAGCATCTACCAGATAGTCAGTTTCCAGCATTAGCAGGTAATCGGTTTGGTTATCACCATCAGGATCGACTGCCAGCAGGTAAATATGCTCTGCCTGGCGCAACAGGTAATTACTTTTGGTCAGGCTAACGTAAATGACGTCAGCGAGATCAGAAGGTATTTCGCAGTCGTTGAGACATTCAATACTATTGACCACCATTAGTTTGTCCTGCTCAGGCTCTATAGCCTCTTCCTGATAGGCTCGGGAAAGTCTTAGTGCCAGTGTCGGGTGACTGTCGCCATAGGTTTGCTTTAGTTGTTCAATGGCAAGGTAGCCAGGCAAAGCAAGGTGATTGGCAAAATACGGTATATCTATGTCCTGCAGATCGGTTTGTCCTGATTCGATACGGGCTAACTGGTTGTCAGCAGTTAATTTTCGTAAGTCTGCAAACGGGCTGTTTACCAATACCAACACCAGCATCAGGAGCCAGCCCATCGCGACATTAATACGACCGAGACCGGCAATCCAGTCATCTTTATAGCGTGCTATACAAGTTACATAGCCAAGAGAAAAAAGCGCCAGGAACATCCATACTATCATCCCCCAGTAACGACTTACTGACCAGCCATACTGCTCCACCCTTAGGAACAGGCCATAAAATACCAGCCCGCTGTA
>CATMRP010000294.1 GCA_950073835.1 uncultured Alteromonadaceae bacterium | reverse complement strand
GAGAACAAGCTGAGTACTTTGTCACGCTCTGCGGCATAACCATCCCAGGCATCCAGATTGTAGGGGAGTTTGGTGGCTAAACGGGCCTGTTCTGCTTTGCTCAAAGTGGCGCCCGCCTGTTGTTTTTTGAGCAAGCCCAGCAGACCTTCAATGGCACCTGCCACGGCTTCACGCTCGCTGGTTAGAACCTCAGCCGGATAATGCATTTTACCCATCAGGATCTGCTGACCCAGCACCTGCCAGCGGGCACTGCTCTGCTTAACTTCATCGGCCAGCCAGTTAAACTGGGCTCTGCCCAGCAATGTGCGATCCGGGTTATGCAGCGCCTGCATAAATGCTTTACCGTCAAACTGGCCATCGGCCTGTTTATAATCGGCCATGTTAAGCTGCTTTTCACGACCAATTACTCGCGTGTCAAGCATGTACAGGTTAACCAGATTGCCAAATTCGAAGCTGCGGTAAATCTGCGGGTTGTCATCGCCCATGGGCGGACGGATGGGTAACCATTCATAGTAGGCCTGAATAGCTGCGGTGCGCCGGGCAAAAAAGTCGCCTTCGTCGGGTGAATGGTTCTGCGCACCCGACATATAGGTATCGTTGGCAATCTCGTGATCATCCCAGACAGCGATGAACGGTTTACGCTGATGCAGTAATTGCAGGCCGTTGTCCTGCCGGTAAGTTGCATAGCGAAGCCGGTAATCCTTAAGCGTGAGCAGCTCGCCTTCATTACCCGGCATAAAATCGCGGCCTATGGATTCTGCGTTAGCCGTCGCATAGCCGCCTTTCGGGTACTCATAAATGTAATCACCGAGGTGCAAAACTACATCAACTTCATTATCCTCAGCGGCTGCTTTGTAGGCATTGAAATAACCGGCCGGATAATTAGCGCAGGAAAAAACAGCAAATTTCAGCTTATCAATTACACCCGTCGCCAGCGTACTGGTGGTACCGGTTACAGAGCGGTTTTCATTGGTAAAAAAGCGGTAATAGAAAGACCGGCCTGCGGGTAAGTCCTGAACATCAATTTTAACGGTAAAATCGTTGTTGCGCGTGGTTTTTGCCACGCCGTCACGCAGCGGTGAGTTAAAGTCCGGCGAGGTGGCAATTTGCCAGCGCACATAACCGCTGTCGTCGTTGTCGTGCGGTACGGCTCTGGTCCACAGGATCACGGCACTGGTGGTCGGATCGCCACTGGCTACGCCATGGGAAAATTCGACGGCAGGGAAATACTCTGTGCTTTTCGGGGCTGAAGCACAACCGGTTAACTGGGTCGACAGAGTAAGGCTACCGCCGAGTAAAGAAGAAAGTTTGATAAATCGTCGTCTGTCCATGGCGCTTTGATAATTGTAGGAAAAAGAATGTTCACTGTAGCGTAACTGGCGCGGCTTGCCTACCTCCTGTCGCCCGTTGTAAAGCTTTGCATTTTGGCTGGGGTTGGACGATAGTTAGGTTTACCTAATCAGTGAGGGCAGCACATGGAACTTGGCGCATTTTCGGTAAGTTTATCGGTAAAAGACATTCATACTTCAAAAGCATTTTACGAGAAACTGGGCTTCAGCGAGTCTGGTGGTGACATTAATCAGAACTGGCTGATTATGCGCAACGGCAAAAATGTCATCGGACTGTTCCAGGGCATGTTCGAGGGCAATGTCCTGACCTTTAATCCCGGTTGGGATCAGGATTGTAAAACGCTGGACTCGTATACATCTGTGCAGGACATAGAATCGGCCCTGACCGATGCCGGGGTGATTCTGACCAAGAAAACCGAGCCAGGTTCTTCAGGACCAGAAAGCATTGCCATGATCGACCCCGACGGCAACGCAATTTTAATCGATCAACATGTCTGACTTGCGGTAAGTAAAACTGCATATCGGGTCAGTAGCATCGCTGACATATTTGTTTACAATCCTGTCTAACCGGTGACTGGCGCCTTGCGGCGCTTTTCTTTATGGTGTGCTGCGTGAAAATTCGTTCCGCCAGTTGCATAATCTGAAGCCGGGTCGGTCTGAAAGTTTCAACTCACTAAATTAACGCTGCATAAGGTAACATTTTAATGAAAAAGCTTTTGATTGCAGGTGTAGTGTCCGCTGCACTGCTTGGCGGATGTGCCACAGAAAAAGCTCAGGCGCCGGCTAGCCCGGTTGCTACGCCAGAGAGCGTAATGGTATCGCCTAACGACGACAGACAGTACGATACTTTTACTTTACCCAACCAATTAGAAGTGATGCTGGTGTCTGATCCGGCAGCCGAAAAATCGGCTGCATCACTGAGCGTAAGTGTAGGCTTGCTGCACGACCCGATGTCACAGCAGGGCATGGCGCACTATCTTGAGCATATGCTGTTTTTAGGCACGGAGCGTTACCCGGATACCAAAGGGTATACCGAGTTTATGACCGCCAACGGTGGCCAGCACAATGCTTACACCTGGCTCGATATCACCAACTACATGTTTAAAATCAATAACGATGCCTACGGCGAAGCGCTGGATCGTTTTTCTGATTTCTTTAAGGCGCCCAAGCTTTACCCGGAGTATACCGACAAAGAAAAAAATGCGGTCAATGCGGAATGGTCTATGCGTCGCGAGATGGATTACTTTGGTCAGTTTAAACTGGCGCGCAGTCTGATGGGCGACCACCCGGCCAACCGCTTCCTGATTGGTAACCTGGAAACCCTCGGCGATAAGGAAGGCAGCAAACTGCACACCGAAACGGTGAACTTCTACGAGCGTTACTACTCGGCCAATATTATGAAGCTGGCGATGATCAGCAACCGTCCGCTGGACGAAATGAAAGCGCTGGCAGAAGAATACTT
>CATMRP010000293.1 GCA_950073835.1 uncultured Alteromonadaceae bacterium | reverse complement strand
GTCAGGGTCGATCAGTTAATTCTGCAAGCCGACAATAATACGCTGGTCACCGATCTGGTCGGGCGCCTGAATGGCGAGGGGGATTTAACCATCAATACGGTTAAGCCTATCTCACTGGCCCCTATCATGGCCCTGGCACCGTTGTTTACTGAAGGCAACAGCGGGCAACTGGTTAAACGGCTTAACCCAACGGCTGAGCTGGCCACTTTACAGTTGCAATGGCAGCAAAAAGCCCTGTCGGTGGCGGCAAAGATCTTTGATATGCACTGGAATCAGAGCGGTAAAGTGCCAGGACTCAGTGCCATTGACGGCGAATTTTTCTGGCACCACGACCATGGTGTACTCGAACTGGAAGCCAGTAACTCAGAGCTCAGTATTAATAACCTGTTACCGCAAAACCTGACCCTCGATAAAATCCGCGGGCGCGCCTATTTTTACCCGGAGAGTAAGGGCGACTGGGTACTTAGCCTGCAAAACATGCAGGTGGAAAGTGAGTTATTAAGTTTTACCCAGGATATCCGCTATCAGTTTGGCAGTGGTGTACTGAGTGCCGCCATGGACATTGAGCGCATGGCGTTAGCCGACGTGCCGGGACTCTTTCCGGCTGCTTATATGGGCGAGGGAACGGTTAATTACCTGCGACGGGCCTTCAGCGGCGGTGGTCAGGTACAAAATGCCAGCGTATTGTGGTTTGGCAATCCGACCCACTTTCCTTTTGCCAACGGGCAGGGCGTATTTCAGGCCCGGGTAGATGTTGCCGACGCCGGATTTACTTTTGCGCCGGACTGGCCGGCGCTGGCCGATCTTAATATGCGGTTGATGTTTGAAAATGAATCATTAACCATGACCAGCCCGGCCAGTCAGTTGATGGACATCGAACTGTCAGATCTGTACGCCCGTATTCCACGCCTTAGTGGCTCTTCAGTGCTGACCATTGACGCGAAAGGTCAAGGCTCGGGTGAGCAGGTAGCCGCACTGATGCGTAATTCGGGATTAAAGGATTCACTGGGTAAAATTCTTAGCCAGGATGTGGTGGTTAGCGGGCCGGTTGCCAGTGAGGTAAAGCTGGAAATTCCTCTGAACGGCAAGAATGTGAAAGCCACAGGCAAAGCCCGGCTTGACGGAAACCAGATTAACGTTAACAGCCTGGATCTTAAGTTTGACCGGGCCAGTGGTGAAGTGGGCTTTGCTAATGCCAATATTTCGATTAACGGTTTGACGGGTTCGCTGTTTGGTCAGCCGGTGGCGGTAGCGCTGGCCGGAAATCAACTCAGTGATGAGTATTTACTGGATATTGAGCTAAGCGGGAACTGGGCTGCGCAGCCGTTAATCGGAAAGGTTAATCCGGCATTTGCCGACTATCTTGGCGGCGATGCGCAATGGCGAACTGATGTATCGGTATCGCTGGGCAAGAGTGGCTTTCAGTATAATGCCACTATGACCAGCGAGCTGGCTGGCGTTGAATCGCGTTTACCTGCACCGTTTTACAAAGATGCGATGACGGTAAAAGAACTCATGGTGTTGGTCGACGGCGATCAGGATGCATCAGACATTACCCTGAGTGTTGGCAATGATATTAATTTCTCCGGCGTGCTGCCCCATGATACCAAACAGTTTGCCGGTGCCCATCTGGCCCTGGGCAACAGCGATATTGTTGGGCTTGGTACAGGGTTTAGTATTTCGGCAGCCATGCCCGAGGTCGATGTAGCCCGCTGGTATCATGTTATTGATTTACTGATTGGTGGGCTGTCGTCAGACTCCGGCCAAACCGCAAAGGCCACGCAGCAGCCGGGCTACTTCTCAGTACCCCAACGGATATTCGTTGAAGCAGAAAACCTGATTGTGGGCGGGCAGACCCTTACCGATGTGACTATTTCGGCGCGTCAGCAGAGCAATAACTGGTCGCTGAATGTGCTCTCTTCCCAGGCTAAAGCAGAAGTAAAACTGTTTGATGCGTGGCTGGAGCAGGGGATAGAAATTGATGCTGATTTTATCCGCCTTGCCGAGTGGCAAACCGATGACAGTAAACAGGAAAAGGTGGAATACGATTACCAGCCTGATGCACTGCCTCCCATTCGCTTCCATTGTGACGCCTGTAACCTGCTCGACAGAGACTTCGGCACGGTGGACCTGGAGGTGACCCGCACAGACAACGGCATGTTAATCAAGCGCTTTGATGCCACCAACGATTTTGGTGAGTTACGAGCCTCCGGCAGTTGGTTAACGGCTGGCGATAACACCTCAGTAACGCACTTCGAAGGCGACATCAACAGTCACAATATAGGCGGGATGTTGTCAGAGCTAGGACTTAACTCGGGCATAAAGGACTCTAAGGCAAGCATTGATTTTGTGCTTAACTGGGATAACTCACCGTTTAACTTTGCCATGGAGTCGTTGAATGGCAGTATGCAAACCGAACTCACTGACGGTTACCTCACCCAGGTGAGCGACAAAGGCTCACGCATATTTACCCTGTTCAGCCTTAACTCACTGGTGAGAAAACTCAGCCTCGACTTTCGTGATGTGTTTGCCCAGGGCTTTTTCTATGATGATATTAAAGGCAGCCTGGAGATTGTTGACGGGGTGGCTAATACAACCGACACCGTAATCGACGGTGGCGCCGGTGAAATTGAAATCAAAGGTTATACCGATCTGGCCAATAAAACACTGAATTACAACGTTAGCTTCGCGCCCAACGTGACCGGCAACCTGCCTTTTCTGGTGTACTTTATGGTGAATCCGCCAACGGCGCTGGCGGCACTGGCACTGGATCAGGTATTGACCTCAGCCAAGGTGATCTCTAATGTGAATTATCACATTACCGGCAC
>CATMRP010000292.1 GCA_950073835.1 uncultured Alteromonadaceae bacterium | reverse complement strand
CTGTTTGTGATGGACGGCGGCGTATTTGCTTCCAACCCACATAAAAACTGCACGCTCACGATTATGACGCTGGCCATGCGAAACGCTAACTGGCTGGCAGGCCAGATTCAACAGGGAGCTTTGTAACATGACAAATTCTAACCCTAACACGCCTTCTCACGGTTTAACCCGTCGTCAGTCATTAAAGCTGTTTGGCATGATGCTGGCCAGCGCGGCCGTGCCAGCCCTTAGCGGATGCGCCAGCAGCGAAAGCAAAGTCAGTGCAGTTGCCTCGGACTGGCCGACGCTAACCATAGAACCCATCAGCGTGGCCGGTTACGGGCAGGATCCCGATCTGATTATGCCCCCGCCCTCGCCGTGGCCAAAAACCCTGACCCAGGAGCAGATAGCCCTGGTATCCCGACTAACGGATATTCTGGTGCCTGCGAGCAACGGTCAGCCCGGCGCGCTACAAATAGGCGCAGTGGATGTGATTGATGAGTGGGTCAGTGCGCCCTACACTCAGCAACAACGGGATCGAGACAGTATTCTGCGTTTACTTATCTGGTTTGATGAAGAGTCGGTACGCCGGTTTAATCAGCCGTTTCTGGCGCTTAACGAAAGCCAGCAATTTGTCCTGCTCGATGACATTGCCTACGACAAAAACAATATCGAACAGCGCCTGCAACAACCGGCGGCAGTATTTAACCGCTTACGCTCACTGGTGCTGGCGGCCTATTTCTGCTCTGAAGCAGGCAGCCGCGAAATTGGGTATCAGGGGAATGTAGCTATAAGCGGAGACTACCCGGGCCCATCAGAAGAAGCCAAAGACCATCTTGATGGCATTCTTGATGAGCTTGGTTTAAGCGAATATGCCTACCAGCAATAAAAGAAGCCAGATTCAAACACTCTCTGGCTGAGTTTGCTCAGGGAGTGTTTGGCGCTTCGCCAGGCGCTCCAGCAACATGGCGGAAATAAACAGCACTAACATAGTCACAAAGCCAGCCAGCGCCAGCATTAGCGCGCCTTTCTCATCACTGCTATCGACTACAAAACCAGACACCACAGGCGCCAGTGTGCTACCTATGCTGCCGCTGAATAACATCAGCGTAACCAGCATTGGGGGCGAATCAGCAATCTGCTGGGTGCCAACTGAAATCGCAATTTTATAAATACAGGTGGTCAGTAACCCAAAGGCCAGGCCCAGCGTCAGAAAAGTTTCCACCGACTCAATGAGCAAAAAAGCCGTTGTACAGGCAATCGCAATGCCAGACACCACCAGCAACATGATTCGGGTAGGAATAAAGTTCACCAGCACTACCGACGTGAGCAAGCCGAAAATAGAAAAGCCCCAGTAATTGCCCACCACCTGCCCGGCCACTGCCGGCTGGGCGTCAAAATAGGCCATCAGGTAATTTGGCGCCCAGGTTAAAAAGGTTGTTTGGGCAATAAGATACAGGCAAACACCGATTGCAAAACACACCACCCGCGGTGTAAGGATGCGCTTAAACTGCATCAGCGCTGTCTCGCGCTCGGGGGCAGGTTCATCGCTACTGTCTTTTTTCGAGACTGCCTGATGCGTGTCTGGAATGGCGGTGGTCGCGGCCAGGAGCAGAATAATCACGGCAAGAGAGGCAACGGCCAGGTAACTTAGCGTCCAGTCCAGATTTGTTACCAGTAACCAGCCTGCCAGGGTAGGGAAAATGAAACCGGCGGCACTAAACGCACAGTCTGTGGCAATAAAAGCAGAGGCTCTGCGCTGTGCCCGGTAGATACGGGAGATAATAACAGCTCCGCCGGATAGTCCGCAGCCACAGCACACGCCTAAGCCCAGAAATACGGCCGCCAGTGTAGTGTAGCCAGCCCCGGTCAATACCGGTAATGCCGCACCCAGCAGCAACAATACGGAATAAGTGGTTAGCAACAAGCGGCGCACACTAAACCGGGTATACAAATACATCGACAAAAGCGTACCGATGAGCGCGCCGCCGGTTAGCCAGGAGAAAATACTCACGGTGCGGGCTGCGCTCATATCAAGTTGGTCGGCAATGGCATTGAGGATCACGCCGGCCTGGGTTAACAGACCAGACATGATCATGTAGCTTAAAAACGCTATCAGGGTTAACCGAATCTGGCTGTTCAACTAATTTTTATCCTGTTGTTGGAGGGGGAGTTAGTCGGCATAGCCCGCGCCGATAGCGTTAAACGGCATATCCAGCTCCAACTCAGGCACCTGCAGTCCTATCCAGGCCGGAAAGGTATTACTGTTCGGCCCCGGAAAGACGGTGTATTCGTTAGCCCAGGGATATCTGTCGATTGCCGCCACGATATCCGGGATCAGTCGGCGAGCTTTATCACCCTGAATCGACAGCACTTTTTCTGGTCTGGCCCCGTACCAGTAGCGGTCCGGGCTGGCTGTTTTGAAGTTTCGCAGCGCCGGAAGGCCACTTCTGACACGCCAGCCAACCACTTCATAAACCTGGTATTCCTGTGCACCCTGTTCTTTAAATGCCAGCCAGGTATGCACGGCAAACCAGCCACGCCAGCTAAAGGCGTCGGCAGCGTAAACCTCGATCACCGCATCCTGAACCAGTTCAGGCGATGGCGCGATACCCGCCGGTTCACGGCTGGCGGTGCGCCAGTCACTGTTGCTACAAGACGTGGTGGCAAACAATATCAATAACACAGCGGCCAGTTGCCTGCCCATTATTTACCCCTTTTTCTATAAATTAATTCGCTACCTATCTAACCAGCAGCCATGGGGTTGTGCAAGCCAGTGCCGACCAAACTACCAGTGGTCAGGATAAACTTTAATCAGCACAACTGGAATTTGTACAGCTAAATCAGCATACTGGTTTAACAAACA
>CATMRP010000291.1 GCA_950073835.1 uncultured Alteromonadaceae bacterium | reverse complement strand
TCGAAATAGTCGCAGAAGGGATAACAACTCCACTTTTGTTTAAACAGCTCCGCGTTGGCAACGAGATCGCACAGGTGGTTAAGCGGCGGATCAAAATGCATATGAAATTGTTTAAAGACGTGCTGGCCGGTATTCACTAATGTGAGGCCAGCCTGGCTGCAGCGCATGGCAAAATCCACATCGCTGAAGCCATAGCCATCATAGTCGGTGTCAAAGCCGCCGAGACGATCGAAATCGTCCCTGGTGATAGCAAATGCCGTGGCATCAAAATGAACAAATGGGAGTTCTTTGGGCGCCTGAACCGGTATTAAAGCCAGGTTTTGTAAGACACTTTTAGAGACTTCTTCGGCTTTGCATGGCAGGTCAGTAATATTGGTGGTGATCACCTTGCCGGTTACCAGTGGCGCTGTCATTTCCTGCAGCAGCGTTGCCGGGCATATACAGTCTACGTCCAGGTAGATAATCTTTGCGGTGGTACAGGCTTCGAAGCCGCGATTACGGGCTTTGGCTATGGGCAACTCTGAATGGGTGGTAAAACAATGCTGAATGTCAAAGTGCTCACTGCTTAGTAGTGACTCGTCGCTGGGCGAAGTCATCCATACAATCACTACCTCTTTGGGGATAACTGAAGCACGCTCAATACTGTTTAGTAAATTAGACAATTGCTGGGTGCGATGCTTCACAATAGTAACGATGCTAAATTCTGTGCTCATGGTACTGACTCTCTGCGATTGGATGTCTCACAAGACAAATTGAAAAAATGGTCCACCAGTACTGCAAGCGAGGGGACAGTTGATTAACTCTTAGCAACTCAACTCATTATTACCCACTGCGTTGCAAACATGATTCCAATTCGTCTGCGCCCGAAGATTGTTGTGCAGCCCCCGTATTTAAAGGTGTTTGGTTTTTCAGCAAAAAGTGAAGGATTGTAATAATATGTTATCTTAAGCAAAGCATTCACGCCGGGCTGGTAATTCTTACAGACAGGCAGCCAGACACTCACAATAACAAGGGTAACGTAATAATAATGATGTTGAGTTCAGTAAAAGGCAGGGGAATTAAGCTGACTTGTGTGGTGATAGGGCTGGCGATAGCTTTATCCGCCAGCGCCTATGACAGAATTACCGGCAAGCCCTTTGCCAGTCGCTCCGAAGTCATTGCCCGGGAAGGGATGGTGGCGACCAGTCAGCCGCTGGCAACCCAGGTAGGCCTGGATATCCTTAAACAAGGCGGCAGCGCCATCGATGCAGCCATTGCAGCAAACGCCATGCTGGGCCTTGTCGAGCCCACCGGTAGCGGTATTGGTGGCGACCTGTTTGCGATTGTCTGGGATGCTGAGAGTAAACAGTTATACGGGCTGAATGCGTCAGGCCGGTCGCCCAAATCGCTGACTGCTGAAGTGTTTTCTGCCGCGGGGCTCGCTAAAATTCCATCCTTTGGGCCGTTGCCGGTATCCGTGCCCGGCGCGGTAGACGGTTGGTTTGAACTGCACAACCGCTTTGGCCGCTTACCCATGACCTCCCTGCTGTCGCCGGCAATTCGTTACGCTCGCAACGGCTTCCCGGTAAGTGAACTGGTCGCTTATTACTGGCAAATGAATGTTGATCGAATCGGTCATTACCCGGGATTTTCAGCCACTTTCATGCCCGACGGGAAGGTGCCGCAAAAGGGCGATGTATTCAAGAATCCGGGGCTGGCTGCGACCTACGAAAAAATTGCTACCGGCGGCCGGGATGCGTTTTATAAAGGTGATATTGCCCGGGTGATTGCGGCTTATATGAAAGAGCAGGGCGGGTATCTAAGTTATGAGGATTTGGCCTCTCACACCTCCGACTGGGTGACACCGGTATCGGCTAATTACCGTGGCTACGATGTCTGGGAATTACCGCCAAACGGTCAGGGCATTGCGGCACTGCAGATCCTCAATATTCTGGAGCAGTACGACATAGAAGGCATGGGGCTGGATTCAGCCGATTATATTCACACCTTCGTTGAAGCAAAAAAGCTGGCCTTTGAAGATCGCGCTAAGTACTACGCCGATCCGGCCTTTAATGAAATCCCGGTAGCACCGCTTATCAGTAAAGAATATGCCCGGCAGCGCCGCAAACTTATCGATCCGTTAAAAGCGGCTAAACGCTACGATGCCGGCGTTATCGACGGCGACACCGTGTACCTGACCGTTGCCGACAGCCGCGGCAATATGGTGTCGTTAATTCAGAGTAACTATCGCGGCATGGGTTCTGGCATGACCCCGCCAGGTCTGGGCTTTATTCTGCAAAACCGTGGTGAGTTATTCACCCTGGAGCCTGGCCATAGCAATGAATATCAGCCGGGTAAACGTCCGTTTCATACTATTATTCCGGCCATGGTCACGCGCAACAACAAACCCTGGTTAAGCTTTGGTGTAATGGGCGGTGCCACGCAGCCCCAGATGCATGCGCAAATAATTGTCAATCTTATTGATTTCGGTATGAATTTGCAGGAGGCTGGTGATGCGCCCCGGTTTATTCACAGTGGCTCAAGCAGTCCTACCGGCGCTTTAATGAAAGACGGTGGCTCGATTAGTCTGGAACGCGGTTTTTCGCTGAGCACCGAAAGAGAGTTGCTGGAAAGAGGTCACAAACTGGAAAATATATTGGGGATTTACGGTGGCTATCAAGCGATTATGTATGATGCCGATAAGCAGATATACTATGGCGCATCAGAAAGCCGCAAAGATGGCCAGGCTGCCGGGTATTAAATAACAACACCGGTCGATGTCGATAACGATAAAAACAACGGGAAGACTATGTCGCAACCACAAAAAGGTATTTGTGCTGAACCCAATCTGCATGCGCAGTACTTGTTATTCAATGTGATTGACGACGATTCACAGGCTGTCCGGGCCAAGCTGGGCCGGGCACTGGAAGTGATTGATTATTACGATAATGAACACTACGAAGCCATGGT
>CATMRP010000290.1 GCA_950073835.1 uncultured Alteromonadaceae bacterium | reverse complement strand
GTAGACAGTGTTTTGGTATAAATAAGTTTGTACCACAGGCTCACTGGCATTACCCGATACATGCGTGCAATCATCTTTTCTACGCCCTGGTACTGCTGCACCAGGTTTTCCAGTGCCACACCTTTAATGGGCAGTGCATCTTCACTGGTATATAACTCGGCACCGTCCATTGCGATAGCCGTGAGGTGTTTGGTCAGTGAATCATCGTCTTTCAGATACTGTTCCTGCTTACCTTTTTTCACTTTATACAGTGGTGGCTGGGCAATATACACATAGCCGCGCTCGATAATTTCCGGCATTTGGCGGTAGAAGAACGTCAGCAGCAAAGTACGGATGTGCGAGCCATCCACGTCCGCATCGGTCATGATGATGATGCTGTGATAGCGCAATTTTTCCGGATCATATTCGTCACGACCAATACCACAACCCAGGGCAGTAATTAAGGTAGCGACTTCCTGAGATGAAAGCATCTTGTCGAAGCGAGCTTTCTCTACGTTAAGGATCTTACCTTTCAACGGCAGAATAGCCTGATTTTTACGGTTGCGACCCTGCTTGGCTGAACCACCTGCAGAGTCACCCTCCACTATATACAGTTCGCTAAGCGCAGGATCTTTTTCCTGACAATCTGCCAGTTTGCCTGGTAAACCGGCGAGATCTAATGCGCCTTTACGACGGGTCATTTCGCGGGCTTTACGCGCCGCTTCCCGAGCACGCGCTGCATCAATAATTTTGCTGGCGATAATTTTACTTTCTGTTGGGTTTTCCAGTAAGTAATCAGCCAGCTTTTCGTTCATTGCAGACTCTACGGCTGGGCGTACTTCTGAAGAAACCAGTTTATCTTTAGTCTGTGATGAGAATTTTGGATCAGGGACTTTAACCGACACTACCGCGGTTAAACCTTCACGGGCGTCATCACCACTGGTAGAGGTTTTGGCTTTCTTATTTAGCCCTTCCTTCTCCATGTAGTTATTTAGCGTCCGGGTCAATGCACCACGGAAACCAGCTAAGTGAGTACCACCGTCACGCTGAGGAATATTGTTGGTAAAGCAGTAAATATTTTCCTGGAAGCCATCGTTCCATTGCATAGATATTTCAACAGAGATGCCATCTTCTCGTTCGCTGGAAAAGTGAAATACCTTCTGGTGAATAGGTGTTTTGTTGCGGTTGAGGTATTCAACAAAGGCCTGAATGCCGCCTTCATAATGGAAGTGGTCTTCTTTACCGTCGCGTTCGTCTTTCAGTTTAATTGATACACCTGAATTCAGGAATGACAATTCGCGTAAACGTTTGGCCAGAATTTCATAGTGAAATTCAACATCAGAGAAGGTATCAGTACTTGGCCAGAAGCGTACTGCAGTACCTGAGCTTTCGGTATCGCCAATCACAGCCAGCGGCTGTTGTGGCACACCATGCTGGTATTCTTGCTCGTGAGTTTTGCCTCCGCGACGGATAGTCAGCTTTAATTTGCGGGAGAGTGCATTTACTACCGATACACCAACGCCGTGCAAGCCACCTGATACTTTATAGGAGTTATCATCAAATTTACCGCCAGCGTGTAGGACAGTCATAATAACTTCAGCAGCAGACACACCCTCTTCCGGGTGTAATTCAGTAGGAATACCACGCCCATTATCTGAGACTGATACAGAGCCATCGGTATGAATTTGTACTTTGATTTCAGAACAGTGTCCTGCTAACGCTTCGTCAATGGAGTTATCTACAACCTCGAACACCATGTGATGTAGACCTGTTCCATCATCGGTATCACCTATGTACATGCCGGGACGCTTCCGTACTGCGTCCAATCCTTTCAGAACTTTAATACTGGAAGAATCATAATTGTGCTGTTCTGACATTCAGTTTTACTCCTCGTTCACGTTGCAATGTTCCACGTGAAACAATTTTTTGTCTTTATATTTATTTACAAATTCAAGTTGTTCTTGTTCTATGGCAGTAACAAAAACCTGGGTCTGCGTATCCAACAACCCATCGATGAACCGTTCTCTTTTTTCTGCATCCAGTTCGGCACCAATATCATCGAGCAAAAATATACTGTGCCTGCTGGTTTCCAGCGTAAATAGCTTTGTCTGAGCTAACTGTAATGCAGCAACTGCCATTCTTAATTGTCCGCGAGATAGCACTTCCTGGGCCTGAGTTTTATTCACCCTAAAACGTAAATCCGCTTTATGTGGACCAACAGAGGTGTATCCCACCTTTCTATCGTAAGGCAGCTTTTTATTTAAAGCCTGCGATAAATCGCTGTCTTTTTCCCAGCCCCTATAATACGAAATTTCAACGGAAAACTCAGGTAGAAATTGCATACATGTGCTTTCGAAAACAGGAATTAATCTGTTGACGTATTCGCCGCGAAATGCATCTATACGCTCCCCTAGCACGATAATCTGCTGATCCCAATATCCCGTATCATTTTGGGCGGATTGTCCATTATAGTCCTTTAACAGCGCATTGCGATGCTTAAGTACCTTTCCATAGTTTTTTATCAGTTCTGAATAAGATTGTTCCACGTGGAACAATCCCCAGTCACAGAAACGTCTTCTCTCTGAAGGGGAACCGATCACCAAATCAGTGCTTTGAGGGGTAAACAATTGGATAGGCAACAGACTCACCAGATCACTGAGTCGCTTGAAATGCTCACCATTTACGCTGCATTTGAACTGTTCTGTATTTCCCCGGGACAAACCAATCTTAAATTGTTTACCGTCGTCATTCAGGCAACTGGCGAAAATCGTGAACGCATCGTTATCATGCTTTATAACCGACTGGTGTTTGGATGTTCTGAATGAGCGGCCGTATCCTAGGTAATGAAGCGCCTCCAGAAGCGAGGATTTACCACTTCCGTTTTTTCCGGTAATGATACTTAGCGATGGCGACGGACTGAATTGTACAGACTCGAAGTTTCTAAACTTTGTGAGCTGCACCTTATCCAAAATCATAAAACAATACTTA
>CATMRP010000289.1 GCA_950073835.1 uncultured Alteromonadaceae bacterium | reverse complement strand
GGCAGGCTGGTGGCCAGTGTTACCCATGAAATCAACAGCCCGCTTGGGGTGGCTATTACCGGTGTGTCCCATTTAAATGAGTCACTCAACGAGCTTAACAAGCATTTTTCTTCAGGTAAGCTTACCGAATCATTTTTTCGTCATTTTGTGGACGAGTCTAAAGATGTGGCAGACTTGCTGGCTTTCAATCTGGAAAGAGCGGTCAGGCTCATTGGGGATTTTAAAGCCAATGCCGTGAATCAGGGCGCCGACCAAGCGGTACGGTTTGAACTGGAACCTGTGCTTAACAGTACGACTAACAGTATTCTGCCGGAACTCAGACGCCACGGCATCGAACTTAAAGTAGGTAAAGTCCCCCATTGCGTGTTGTGGTCTTTCCCCGGTGCAATATCGCAAATTATCACCAACCTGGTGTTTAATTCGATTAACCACGCTTTTACCGGCATCGACAATAAGCAAATCGCCTTACACAGCGAAATAGATCCACATAGCGGCGCTTTGAAATTAATTTATCGCGATAATGGGATTGGTATACCACAAAAAGATCAGCAAGCCGTCTTTGAACCTTACTTTACCACGCGCAGAGAAGCGGGCGGCAGCGGCTTGGGTTTGTCCATTGTTAAAGCGCTGGCTACCAACAAGCTTAAGGGTGATTTAACGTTTAAGTCAGCGCCCCGGAAGGGAGTGGAATTTGCCTTTACCCTGCCGCTGGATATCCGTCAGAAAAAGATGTAAGTGGCTGGCTTTAGTGGCAACACGCCCTGGCTATATGATTGTTATAAGTTCGGGGAATTCATACGGCGATGGAGTCGTAAACAACCACCTTGCGCCACAGGTGTTCGCAGTCTTTCACAAACTTCAGGTGAATAGGGTGCGACTGGTAACTATTTTGCCCTTCTACATCATTAAATAATAACATCTCGGATACGTCAAAGCTGTTATCAACCACTTCGCGTTTTTCAGTGGATGCCGGTACACCTATCTGTATGCCTTTCACGGTTTCTATGTTAGCCAGCGTTTTAAGGCCCGCGATAAGGGCATCCCGGTCGGCCTGACTTCCTGGATTCTTTAACCAGAAAAACACGCTGTGGCGAATTGCCGGCAGAACTACTTCGCTGGCCGAAACGGCTGTTATTGGTGCCAGCGCTGCAGCACCGGCGGCAGCGCCCGCTGTTAACAGAAAACGACGACGTTGTGATGGGGAGTCTGACATATCTATCTCATAAAAATGACCATGCCCCATCATTGCACATTCTGCCAGCATTTAGCTACGTCCTGATGTTTCCTTTTTTTGTGGTGCATTGTCGATAATTTGCAGGATCTGGTTGTCGCTACCGATTTCCGCCAGTTCCTTAAGGTAGGCTTTTTGTAATGGGTCAAGAGTTTGCCCGCCAAGCAGCTGCTTAAGTTCGTCACTGTCCTGATTGGCGATGGCAGTTTGCACCGCTGCCATATTGGCGATGCTATTGTTAGGCGTTGTTTGAGACATGAATTTCTCCTTATTGCTCCTTTTGATTCGAGACAACAACAAAAAAAGTTCACTTTATACCAATCCGCATAGGAGTTTACCCTCTCAGAGTGATCCCTGAGGGCTAGTCGAAAACGACTTAGATCACGACGCGTTCTCTGTGGCATAGTCATTCTATGTCCAGAGGACGCAACACAGATGTAAGTCGTTTTGGCCACTCCCTTCGGGCAATTCCCTGAGGGCGAGCTGGCAGGCTTTCTGGCGTTGTTACGCTTGCTTGATTTGGAACCACCAAACCTGTGCAACCAAGCCTAGCCATAAAACCTGCCAGTCTTGCTGAGTGGGTAAACTCCTATGCAGATTGGTATTAGCCACACAAAAAAAAGCAAGTCCGAAGACTTGCTCTTTACTCAGTAACAGTGAAATGCAGGTTACAAACGTTCCAGCATCGCCTGAGTGAATTCAGTGGTGCCATGCTGGCCACCCAGATCGCGAGTAGTGCGATCGCCACTTTCAATCACTTCTTTCAGGGCTGAACGGATGGCCTCGGCTTTGTCAGCCATGCCCAGGTATTCAAGCATCTGTACTGAAGCCAGAATAACGCTGGTAGGGTTAGCCAGGTTTTTGCCGGCGATGTCTGGTGCTGAACCATGTACCGCTTCAAAAATGGCACATTCACCACCGATATTGGCGCCAGGTGCCATACCCAGGCCGCCAACCAGACCGGCACACAGGTCTGACAGAATGTCACCAAACAGGTTAGTGGTAACAATTACGTCAAACTGGTGAGGATTCATTACCAGTTGCATACAGGCGTTGTCTACGATCATCTCAGTAGACTCGATATCCGGGTATTTCTCACCAATTTCGCGAGCGACTTTAAGGAATAAGCCTGAAGTCGATTTAAGGATATTCGCTTTATGTACCGCGGTCACTTTCTTGCGGCCTTCGCGACGAGCTAATTCGTACGCGAAAGTCACGATTTTTTCAGCACCCTCACGGGTAATTTTACTGCGCGCTTCAGCTTCGGTACCGTCTTCAGAAACTACCTGACCCAAACCAGAGTACATGCCCTGAGTGTTTTCGCGCACGGTAATAATGTCGATGTCCTCGTAACGTGCCTTAGTACCTTTAAAAGACAATACCGGACGTACGTTTGCATAGAGCTGAAACTGCTTACGCAGGCTTACATTGATTGAGGTAAACCCTTCGCCAACCGGGGTAGTCAGCGGGCCTTTCAGGGTTACTTTGTTTTTGGCTATCAGATCCAGTGTTTCCTGAGGTAATAGCTCGCCATGATTTTCCAGTGCCATCAGACCGGCATCGGCATAATCATAGGCGAAGTCACAGCCTACTTTATCTAAAATTTGCGTTGCTGCATCAATAATATCCGGGCCGATACCATCTCCGCGGATGACAGTAATGCGTTGTTGAGTCATCAGAGATCCTTAATAACTTTTACTGATTCGTTAGGTCGTTTGCTTTTTGATAAGTGTAGCGTAA
>CATMRP010000288.1 GCA_950073835.1 uncultured Alteromonadaceae bacterium | reverse complement strand
TTATCACCAACCATTCATCAAATGTTTGCTAAATCCTGTGCTGAGGATATCAGCTACGAGAAAATAGAGGCTCCATTGGATGGCTTTGAAGTCTCCATTGACAACTTTTTGGCCACACCACAAGCGCTGGGTTGCAACGTTACCGTACCTTTCAAAGAAAAGGCCTGCGCCATGGCAAAGCATAAAGATGAAGCGGTAGTAATGGCCAGGGCAGCGAATACGCTGATGCTTAATGATGCGGGGGAGTTATGTGCTTTCAATACCGATGGTATTGGCCTGGTAGCAGACCTCACCAATAACGGCATACATCTGCAAGGTAGCAAAGTGTTGCTGTTAGGCGCGGGGGGCGCTGCCCGTGGTGTGGTACACCCGCTGATAAATGCCGGCGTTGAAAACCTGCACATTCTTAATCGAACCGTAGCAAAAGCTCAGGCCATCGCCGAAGATGCCCACAATCCCAAGGTGGCAGCAGTTAACCCCGAAGTACTGTTAGCCGATTACGATGTGGTGATTAACTCTACTTCTGCCAGTTTGTCCGGCGCACTGCCCGATGTACCTGACGAAGTGCTGGCTAACTGCAAGCTCGCTTACGATATGGTGTACTCAAAGGATAAGGGGGCAACGGTATTTATGGTCCATGCCGCGCAACTGGGTGCCGCACGGCAACTGGATGGTCTGGGTATGCTGGTGGAGCAAGCCGCTGCTGCGTTTCATATCTGGACAGGCAAACAGCCATCAACGGCCAGTGTGATTGAATACCTGCGTAACCGCTAGGCACCTTCAGCAAGGTAGTCGTCTTTTAGTTCAACGTAGTTAATCGCGGATTGCTTTAGGAAAGCTATCTCTGCTTCGTTTAACGGCCGCTTTTGTACCATGGGATTGCCAACATACAGATAACCGCTTTCCAGACGTTTATTCGGCGGCACCAAAGTACCGGCGCCGATAAACACATCATCTTCTACCACGGCTCCGTCCATAACAATGGCGCCCATTCCCACCAGAATACGATTACCCAGGATGCAACCATGCAACATACATTTATGACCTACAGTCACATCATCGCCAATAATGAGGGGATGCCCATCCGGATTACCAGCAGATTTGCGGGTAACATGTAAGATTGTGCCATCCTGTATATTGCTGCGTGCCCCTATCTTTATATAGTTGACATCACCGCGGCCGGCTACCATATGCCAAATGCTGCTATCGACTCCCACTTCTACCTCTCCTACAAGGCGGGCTGAATCTGCAATATAAACGCCCTGAGCAATGGTGGGGAAAATGCCTTTAAAACTAGTTGTTGGCTGTTGCATAAGTCACTCTGTAATCGAATAAGAAGAATCAAGGGTATGGGGTCAATAATAACGTAAAATAGATGGCGTTAGAAAATTAACCAACTCCGCTGGCACTTGCAAATCGAATAACTGATAAACTATACCGGTTATTGCAACATGAAAGAGAAAATCGATGACAAAGCGATATGTTTTATTTGCGACGTTACCCTACGCATACGCTATCTTCCGACCATTGCAGGCAGAAATTCTGTCGCGCGGGGACGAAGTTGCCTGGTATCTTGAATCCGGGTGTGAAAACTACCTCAGACCGAAAGAAGTATTATTAAATAGTATCGATGAGGTTGTTGCTTATAATCCAATTGCTATCTTTGCATGTGGTAATCATATTTATCATTTCTTACCAGGGATAAAAGTCGCCTTGTTCCACGGTTATGCGGTAGGGAAACGCGGAGAAAAGGGTGATGTTTTAGATGATCATTTTACCATTCGTAACTGGTTCGACATTTACTGCACCCAAGGACCAAGCAGTACACCTACATTTAAGATGCTGGAACAAAAACATGGTTTCTTCAAATCTTATGAAACAGGCTGGTGTAAGGTAGATCCTTATTTCACCCAGCCCAAATTACAAAATAACGGTAAAACAACCATACTGTACTCGCCCACGTTCAGCCGTGGGATCACATCGGTAGAAGCTCTGTATGACACTATTGCGGAGCTGGCAAGCAAGCGCGATTGGCATTGGATAATCACCTTCCATCCAAAAATAACCGACGCCACTATTATTGAGCGATATAATAACCTGGCAATGCGCTTGGATAACGTTAGCTTTGAACGTAATGAAGGCTTACCAACGTTGCAAAGAGCAGATTTAATGCTGTGCGACAGCTCTTCTATCATTTTAGAGTTCATGCTGCTGGATAAACCGGTTGTGACATACCGCAATACTAATCCTGGACCGCATCTGCTCGATGTTATCGATAAAACACAGGTTGAGGCCGCCATTGAAGAAGCCTTAACAATGCCGGAAACGTTAATGCAGTCTATTAAAGACTACACCTGGGAACATGAGGCTCACCGCGATGGTAACAATTCTGCAAGGGTACTAGACGCAGTGGATGACTTTAATGATAACCATAAAGGTACTTTAAAAGCGAAACCACGTAATTGGCTGCGCAAATTTAAGCTTAGAAAGAAGCTGGGCTATTGGAAATAGTGTGTTAATGCGGGTTTTTTGTTTATTTTGCTGCATTAATGAGCGAACAAATCAAATATGACAGTTTTTTTAAAATAAGCGTTGACCTGTGTGCCCAACTCTCTATAATGCGCCCCACTTCGACGGGGAATGCACTAAAACGCCAACCCGGCAATAACGCCTTAGGCCTTATTGGAAGCGGCTTTCAGCCAGATGCGACGTTTGAAAAAATTCAAAAAAAGCATTGACACAGAAAGCCATCAGCGTAGAATGCGCGCCTCACTTCAACGAGGTTGAATAAACAAGGTTGAAGTGGTTTTGAGTGACAACCTTCGAAATTAAATTTCAAAAAGTTGTTGACACTGAAAATTAAGAGCGTAATATACGCATCCCGCTTCAGGGCTAAACGAGAAAGTCTGAAGCAGCGAAATTGAAAGTTATCGTAATGATATCAAAGATTTTGCACTGTTCTTTAACAATTTATAACAAGACAATCTGTGTGGGCACTCATTAAGAGTGTCAACAACGACAATTCAAA
>CATMRP010000287.1 GCA_950073835.1 uncultured Alteromonadaceae bacterium | reverse complement strand
CCCAGCACCGTTAATGCAAATACAGTAGAAGGGCGCTGATTTGTAAAAATCAGCGCCCCGATGGTACCAAAGAAAAACATTAGTACCAGTAGCTGGTTAAGTTCCATCTTGCGAGAACCTGCTCCTACAGCTTGCTAATATCGAGAGCATTCCAGTGTGGGAAGTGCTTACGAACCAACTCGTTAAATTCCAGTTCAAAGGCTGAGAATTCCTGAGTTTTGTGCTGCTGGTCCTTGGCGATTTCATCGATGATCATACCCGCACCTACGGTACCGTTAGTCAGGCGATCAATCACAATAAACGCACCGGTCGCACGGTTTTTCTGATAGTTATCGCAAGGCACTGGCTGAGTGAACTTTAAGTCTACCACAGCGATTTCGTTCAGGTTCATGTGCACGCCCTGGGTATGTTCCAGTGTGTTCACATCAATCAGGTGATCGATTTCAGCTACCGAACCTGACGTCATCTGACTGGCAAATTTAAACAGATACTGCTTATTAGGCATCATCGGCTCATCAGCCATCCATACCAGGTGCGACTTGTACTGAGTACTTAACAGAGGCAGATTGTCTGATTTAACAATCATGTCGCCACGGGAGATATCAATCTCATCTTCCAGCGTTAAGGTTACTGCCAATGGTGGGTAAGCCACGTCTAAGTCGCCGTCGAAAGTCACGATAGATTTTACTTTCGACTTCTTGCCGGAAGGCAATGCGGTAATTTCATCACCTGGTTTAACTGAACCGGATACTACAGTACCGGCAAAACCACGGAAGTCGAGGTTAGGGCGGTTTACGTATTGTACCGGGAAGCGGAAATCGTCGGTGTTGGCGTCTTTCTGGATTTCAATGTTTTCAAGCATCGTCATCAGCGTCTCACCGTCATACCACGGCGTGTGTTCGCTAACGTTTACTACGTTATCACCTTCCAGCGCTGAAATCGGTACAAACTGGATGTCGGTAATATTCAACTGCTTGGAAAACTCCAGGAAGTCTGCCTGGATATCTTTGTAAACCTGCTCGGAATACTCCATCAGGTCCATTTTGTTTACCGCAACGATAACGTGCTTGATACCTAACAGTGAAGCCAGGAACGAATGACGACGAGTCTGGGTTTTTACCCCGGCCCGGGCATCAACCATCAGGATCGCCAGGTCGCAGGTTGAGGCACCGGTTACCATATTACGGGTGTACTGCTCGTGTCCCGGAGTATCCGCGATAATAAACTTACGCTTGTCGGTAGAGAAGTAGCGATAGGCTACGTCAATGGTAATGCCTTGCTCACGTTCAGATTGCAGGCCGTCTACCAGCAGTGCCAGGTCAACTTTGTCACCCGTGGTACCGACTTTTTTACTGTCCTGAGTGATAGCCGCTAACTGATCTTCAAAAATCATTTTTGAGTCGTGTAACAGGCGACCGATCAGGGTACTTTTACCATCATCCACGCTACCGCAAGTTAAGAAGCGGAGCAGATCTTTTTGTTCATGTTGTTCTAGGTAAGACAGGATGTCTTCTTTCAATAATGCGTTTTCGTTATTCATGCTTATGCACTCACGAGGAAATAAGGGTTCAACACAGACTCTTTCTGGTTATAAGTAAGAGCCTCGGCGTCAGAGTTCAGCGGGTCATCTGCGTCCAGTACGGTCACATCGGCTCCGGCAGCTAATGCTACCGCGTGCGCCGCGCCGGTATCCCACTCAGACGTTGGGCCTAAGCGTGGGTAAAGGTGTGCTTCACCTTCAGCAACCAGACATAATTTTAATGAGCTTCCCATGGCAACCAGTTCGGTTTCGCCTTCAAGCTGCGCCAGTAGATTTTGAATTTCAGGGCTTTGGTGCGAGCGACTGCCCACCACTTTCCAAAGTTCACCGGGTTGATGCGGCTTAGCGCTGATTGGGTTTACGCCTGCAGCGGTTTCTGTCCAGGCTCCCTGGCCAACTATACCAACGTAAGACTTGCTAAGCGCCGGGGCGTATACCACGCCCATAATTGGCTTGCCGCCGTCGATCAGAGCGATATTTACCGTAAACTCACCGTTTTTCTTGATGAATTCTTTGGTGCCATCGAGTGGGTCTACCAACCAGTATTTATCCCAGGTTTTGCGCTCCTCCCAGCTGATATCGGCTGACTCTTCAGACAGGATAGGCAGCTCTGATATAGCTTCTAACCCAGCCACGATGCTTTTGTGGGCGGCTAAATCCGCTTCGGTTAACGGGCTGGTGTCTTGTTTTTCATAGATGGCGAAGTCACGGTCATAAATTTCCATGATCTTGTCGCCAGCTTCTTTTGCGATGGCCAGCACCTGAAGTGCCAGTGGATCCGTAATCGCCATTATAATAATCCTTTTTCTTCAAGCAGGTTGAACAGTCGCTCTGCGGTTTGTTCTGCCGGCTCGTCCTGATACTGCAAATGGACTTCCGGAGACTGGGGCGCTTCATATGTAGAGTCGATACCGGTGAAATGTTTAATTTCACCACTACGAGCCTTTTTATACAGGCCTTTCGGATCGCGCTGTTCGCACACTTCCAGTGGGGTATCCACAAATACTTCGATAAATTCGCTGTCGGCTAACAGGTTGCGACAAAAGTCACGGTCGGCCTGAAACGGTGAAATAAATGCGGTTAATACTACCATGCCCGAATCGACAAATAATTTAGCGACTTCACTGATACGACGGATATTTTCTACCCGGTCTTTATCACTAAAACCCAGATCGCCGCACAAACCGTGACGAACATTATCGCCATCGAGCAGGTAAGTATGCTTACCCTGTTCGTGCAGTTTTTTCTCCAGCAGGTTAGCCAGGGTTGATTTACCCGAGCCACTTAAACCGGTTAACCATAATACGCGCGGTTTTTGGCCAAGGCTTTCGCCGCGAGTATCTTTATTGATCTCGTGTTGATGCCAGACGATATTGGTAGCCATTAGAAGTAACCTTCCATTTTCTTCTTCTCCATGGAGCCTGCGCTGTCATGGTCGATAACCCGGCCCTGACGCTCTGACGTTTTGGTCAGCAGCATTTCCTGAATAAC
>CATMRP010000286.1 GCA_950073835.1 uncultured Alteromonadaceae bacterium | reverse complement strand
GATTATTACGTGAGTACCGAAGTAAATAACGATTCGGTGTATTTACAGCAGCAGTTGCGTTATACCGTAAAGCTATACTTGTCTTCGCAAATTGAGCGCGGCAGCTTGCAGGCGCCAGAGCTCGAAAACGCACAAATTCAACAGCTCGGTGATGACAAGCAATACACTGAGCTGGTGAATGGTCGTCGCTACCAGGTAGTAGAACGCAACTTTGCCGTGTTACCCCAGCAATCCGGTACCTTTACCATTCGTGGGCCAGTATTTTCCGGCGAGGTAATTGCCCCTAACACTAACCAGCGCTTTGGTTTTTTTAACCGCACACAAACTATCAATCGAGTTGGTCCGGATGTACAGGTAGAGGTAAAACCCATTCCCGCTGAAGTAGATTACCATTGGTTGCCCAGCGACTTTGTGCAACTGGATGAAGAATGGCAAAGTGATACTTTTACCGTGGGTGAGCCGGTTACCCGCACACTTACGCTTACAGCGGTCGGCGTAGTAGAGGAACAACTGCCGGAGATTGAACAAATCTATCCGCCGGACTTTAAGCTGTACCCGGACCAGGCCAATAGCGCATCAGCAGAAAAAGACAACCGCCTGATTGTACAACGCACCGAATCGGTAGCCATGATCCCGACTAAAGCAGGCAGCTATATTATCCCGGAAGTCAGAGTCCCCTGGTTTAACGTATCTACCGGCAAAACCGAATACGCAAAACTGCCCAGCCGCACGGTAAACGTGATAGCCGCTGCTGGACAGTCATCGCCTGTATCGCCTGGACAGTCATCGCCGGCGCTAACTCCGCCCCAATTACAAACAGACCAGCCTCAACTGGCAGAAGACCAAGTGCCAGCTCAGCCAGCAACGGCTGAGACTGCACCCAACGAATGGGATAATCTGCACACCATCATGTTGGCGCTTTGGCTACTAACACTGATTGGCTGGTTGTTTACCTATGTTCACCTTAAAAAGCGTGGCCCGCGCGCGCCTTCACCTACGCAAGCGGACCCAATCCAAGCCACAGCGTCAGCCAGTCAGCTACAGCAGATTGTTCGTCAGGGCGATATCCGCAAAATCCAGCCGGCTCTAAACCTATGGCTTAGTCAGTTCACTGCGGCCAAACGCTGGCAAATAGAGCAACAGATTAAGCCAGAAGTTGACGCTATGATGGCAGCCGGATACGCGCTGCAGCCAGGCACGTGGGATCCAACAGCTCTGCTTAACAAACTGAAGAACCTGCCAAATCAGCAAGGCGCTTCCGGGCCGGGATTAGCCCCACTCTACCCCGCCAGCTAATATTGATTTGGCAGCTTATTCACTGACTTTGGATAAATGAATTAATGAAGGAGCGTTTTCGCTCCTTTATTTTTTTGCAAATTTTTATTCTTTTGTGAAATTAAATTATTTAATGTCAGGTCTGGTTAATCATGAAAGAAAAAACGCTCCGCTACGAAGCTTTGGTACGTGCTCTTCACGGTGATATTTTTCGCTATGCGTACTGGCTCACAAACGATAAGAGTACTGCCGAAGATATTGTGCAGGAGACTTTCCTGCGCGCCTGGCGGGCATTGGATAATTTACAGGACGAAAAAGCCGCAAAATCCTGGCTGATCACCATTCTAAGGCGAGAAAATGCCCGACGCTTCGAGCGCAAGCAGTTTGATTTAGTCGACTTCGACGAAGTCTCGGTTGCCGCCAACGAGGATCAGGACAGTGACGCGGAAGTCCGTCAGGTCCGACGGGCTATCGGTAAACTGGCTGCGGATTATCGCGAACCATTGATGTTACAAATTATCTTTGGTTTTAGTGGCGATGAAATCGCCGAACAATTGGAACTTAATAAAAATACCGTTATGACAAGGCTGTTCAGAGCCAGAGCGCAATTGAAGGATGCACTGACATCATCGTCGCAACAAAGAGGTTTACATAGTGGATGAATTAGAATTTCGCCGCCGAGTCTATACAAACCCAGCGGATAAAGACAAAGAGTTGCTCGAAGCTGCTGCGCAAAATCCAGACAATGAAGCATTTTGGCAGGACATCAAGCAATTGGATGAAAAGCTGAAAACAGCGGCGAAAGTAGCCGTACCCGACGATCTGGCAAACCGGCTGATCCTTAAACAAACCTTACGTGAGTTTAATCATCAAAAACGCCGTAATCGCTGGTATATTAGTCTTGCTGCCAGTGTGGCTTTTACCGTTGGTATCGCTTTGACCGCCTGGCAACAACAGCATGTGCAACTAGACCAGGCCGCCCTGGCCCACATGTACTATGCAGAGACTGAACAACCTCACGTGAATACCGAGGTAACGCCTCAGCTGGTTAATGCAAAACTCGCTCAGTTTGGTGCCGAGCTGGATACATCCATTGGTCATATCGCTTCGGCGAACTACTGCATACTCGATGCGATCCGCAGTTTGCACCTGATCATAGAAACCCCTGAAGGGCGCATGTCGGTTTTCCTGGTCCCGGATCACGATAAGCCGATGACCAATGACTTTGCCGACGAGGTTTATCAGGGCAGCAGCTATGCTTTGCATAACACCAATATTCTGGTTGTGGGTGATAGAAATGCCAATATTCCGGCCTTTAAATCTGAACTTAAGCAATATTTAAAATTCTCAGCCTGATATAGCGTATAGTTGCCGGGCGCTTGGCGCCCGGCAACAGGTAATCACCTCTTTTCGCACATTTGCTGGGTATCTTCGTTCCATACTGCTTTTTAATCTGTTGTTGTGAATAACACTACGTAGAGACAGTATCAGTTTGAGTTCCCGCAATAATGAACACAGTTCGATACGAATTATTGTCAAAATATCTTACAACTCAATATGCTTTACACAAAAATTACATTTAAATTCAAATGGATAAATTTTGGTCAATTTTTTGCTACTCATAGATTTCAATAGTTGTAGCAGTATGAGTAGTAGCATGAAAACACTTCCAAAGATCCTCGCGCTAAGCGCATTAATTTTGGCTATGTTCTGCTAAATTGTTGCTATACTGTATATGAATACAGTCATTGAGGATTAATCATGCTCCCAGCACAAT
>CATMRP010000285.1 GCA_950073835.1 uncultured Alteromonadaceae bacterium | reverse complement strand
GAAGTAGAATATACGGTTCGTTCTCCGCGAAGCCGCTTGTTGATTGAGTAAAACGCCATATTTTTGTATTCCTATTGTGTACCTGAAGGGTAAAAAATCAACGGAATACAACGGAAATGTCACTAATTTTGAAATCGGTAAAAATGCGATGAGATTTACTTTTTTACATATTAATCAAGGCTTTAATGTCTATGTCTGATATCTCTTTGAATCGCAAAATTTCAGTCGCTCCAATGCTAGACTGGACAGACAGGCATTGCCGGTACTTTTTGCGGCTGATATCCCGCCACGCTCTGCTTTATACCGAGATGGTCACCAGCGGCGCAATTATTTATGGCAAGGGCGACTACCTTGGCTTTAACGAAGAAGAGCATCCGGTCGCGGTGCAACTTGGCGGCTGCGATCCTCAGCACATGACACAATGCGCGGTTAAATCACAGGAATACGGTTACGACGAAGTGAATATCAACGTGGGTTGCCCTTCCGACCGGGTAAAAAACGGCAGCTTTGGTGCGTGTCTGATGGCCCAGCCCCAGGTGGTGGCAGATTGTGTAAAAGCCATGCAGGCCGAAGTGGATATTCCGGTTACCGTTAAATGTCGGATTGGCATAGATGATATGGACGAGTATGAAGACTTCAGCCGGTTTATTGATGTGGTGGCAAGCGCTGGGTGCGATACGTTTATTGTGCATGCTCGCAAAGCCTGGCTACAGGGACTTAGTCCGAAAGAAAATCGCGATATCCCGCCACTTAACTATGAACGGGTGTACCAGTTAAAATCGCAACATCCCGGGCTGAACATTTCAATCAACGGCGGTATTACCAGTCTGGAGCAGGCTGAAGAGCATCTCAATCAGGTCGATGGCGTTATGATTGGCCGCGAGGTTTATTCAAATCCCTACATTCTTGCAGAAGTTGATAAGCGCTTTTACGGTGACACTGCACAGCCGTTGGACCGCGCAGAGATTGTCCGCTTAATGCAGGCTTATATTGAACGTCAGGATGCACCGTACTTTAAACCCTGGCATGCCGCCCGTCATATGCTCGGCCTGTTTCAGGGGCAACCAGGTGGCAGAGTATGGCGACGTTACCTCAGTCAGAAAGGCACTGGTAAAAACCCCGATCCCAACTTGTTGATGAATGGTCTAGCGGCAATGCGGGAAACCGCATCGAAAGCTATTGAGTATCAAACCAAAGAGGTTGGTTAATTTCACAACCTCATTTGGTTAAATTCACCAACTGTTGGTGTGCTTATTTTTTGTACGATAATTAGCATGCCTGCACAAAAATATAAAATCAATAAAATTCAATAGCTTAAAATTTTTTGAAAGAATGGCACAGGTTTCGCTATCTAGTGTGTAACAAATCACTTGTTTAACTAAATAGAGGAAACACCATGAAAATCAAATCAATCATCATTACTTCAGTCGTTGCTTTAGGTCTGTCTGTAAGTGCGCAGGCAAATGCCCAGGAATCAGCAGTAGAGCGTTTAATGAGTAGCCTGATCTCCAGTGCAGTTTCAGTAACGCAGGCCGAAATTAGCCGTGAAGTTCAGCAAAATATTGCTAATGCCACTTACCATGTATCACTGTCTGATGCGCCGGTAGGTAAAGTCTCTGTACAGGAACTGGCTGCCAATACCGAGCAGAACAACAAACAGGCTGATAGCGAGTAACAGGCGGCACTGGCTATGATGTTCAGCCATGCACTACTCGCCAGTTACGTAGTCCTTCTACCGATAGTCAGCATAGGCCTCTGCGCTCTGGTGACATCCGCGATACAAAGCTACGTACAAAGGGTCAGATCCATAAGACCCCATGTCTTACTAAGACAAATTCGAAGGCACAGGTAACCGTAAAAACGTTACCTGTTTTTTTTGCGCTGCTTTTTTCTTTCCTTTAATCGCTGCGAGTCCTCCAGTCTCTGTGCGTCCGTCTGCACGATTTACCCTGATGAACTCATCGCTGCTCCAAAGCTCTCTTTTGCGCCGATTGGTGTGGTTAATTGATGATCTAAACGCCTTATACGGGGTTGGTTCAGGCTTTTGGTCAATTAAACTAAACCGTTAGTCAATTTTGCCAATATGTAGTTTTGATATTGTTATATTTGTTGTGAGAAACACAAGTAACAATTTAAATTCAATTAAATCAATCATTTATAAGTTGGCATGCGAATTGTTATATCTAATCAAGTGTTAAGTAACATTTTAAAAACGTTTCGCCAATCGGAGATTTAATTATGGGAATGTTCACACGTATCAACGACATCATTCAGTCTAACATCAACGCGCTGCTGGATAAGGCAGAGGATCCTGAAAAAATGATCCGCCTGATTATTCAGGAAATGCAGGAAACCCTGGTGGAGATCCGAACGCTGGCTGCGCAGCATATTGCTGAGCAAAAGCACCTTAACCGCCAGATTGATAACCTGGAAAAGCGCGCCGCTCACTGGCAGGAAAATGCAGAGCTGGCGGTCAGTAAAGGTAAAGATGATTTGGCTCGCGCAGCGCTGAAAGAAAAGAAAGAGCTGGAAGCGAAGCAAGCCGAACTGCAGGAACAGTTACAGGTCATCGATGAAGCACTGTTGAAAGTGCAGGACGATACCGGTCGTTTAAACGAGAAGTTAAACGAAGCCAAAGCCAAGCAGAAAGCGCTGGCAGTGCGTCGTCAGTCTGCCTCAGTAAGAATGCAGGCTAAACAGGCAACGCACAGCGACAAGTTAGAGAGTGTGATGGGCCGTTTTGATCACTATGAACAACGGGTAGATGAACTGGAAGCTCGGGTTGAAGCATATGATTTAACCGACAGCGCTTCAAAAAGTTCATTACAGGCTGAGTTCGACGCCCTGGAAAAAGACGAATCCATCGAGCAGGAACTGGCCGCGTTAAAAGCGAAAAAAGTCGCGTAAACGCATGATGGCCCGCACAGTGCGGGCCTCGCCATCACCCGGGTCATTCAAGCAGGAGTAAGGTTATGAAAACTATTTATGAAAAAAAACGTGTATCAAGAGATTTAGGTCGGGCTGTTATTTCAGGTGTGTGTGCTGGTGTAGCCCGCTATGCTGACATCGATCCGGTTTGGGTTCG
>CATMRP010000284.1 GCA_950073835.1 uncultured Alteromonadaceae bacterium | reverse complement strand
ATGGAGCCTGCGCTGTCATGGTCGATAACCCGGCCCTGACGCTCTGACGTTTTGGTCAGCAGCATTTCCTGAATAACCTCAGGCAGGGTTGCAGCAGTTGATTCCACCGCACCGGTTAGTGGGTAACAACCCAGGGTACGGAAGCGCACTGACTTCATTTCTGGTACTTCGCCTTCTTCCAGTGGCATACGGTCATCATCAACCATAATAAGAACGCCATCACGCTTTACAACCGGACGAGGCTTAGCCAGGTAAAGTTGTGGAATGTCGATGTTCTCTTTGTAGATATACTGCCAGATATCTAACTCTGTCCAGTTTGACATGGGGAATACACGGATGCTTTCGCCACGGTTTACCTGGGAGTTATAAATATTCCATAACTCTGGGCGCTGATTCTTTGGATCCCAGCGGTGGTTGCTGTCACGGAAAGAATACACACGTTCTTTAGCACGTGATTTCTCTTCGTCACGACGAGCGCCACCAAATGCTGCATCAAACTTATACTTATTCAAAGCTTGTTTTAAGGCGGCTGTTTTCATTACATCGGTGTGTTTAGCACTACCGTGAGTGAATGGGCCCATGCCCATATCAACGCCTTCCTGGTTGATGTGTACCAGCAGATCAAAGCCGTGCTTTTTGGCCTGCTGGTCACGGAACTCTATCATTTCTTTAAACTTCCACGTGGTATCAACGTGAAGTAACGGGAAAGGAATTTTGCCAGGAGCAAACGCCTTTCGTGCCAAATGAAGTAACACCGAAGAGTCCTTGCCTACGGAATAAAGCATCACCGGATTTTCAAATTCTGCGGCGACTTCACGAAAGATATGGATACTCTCGGCTTCGAGTTGTTTCAAGTGGGTGGTTGACGGGATACTATCAGTCATTTATCGAGTCCGAAGTTGTTGAGGTTTATATACGAAATGATTATATGCATAGAACCCTAACATATTTAGAAACAAAAGTGCTATGTTATTTTGCTATTTGAAATTACGTTTTTATTCCACTGTAATTTAGACGTAATAAAGAAGGGCTTGTTACCTGCCAACAAGAATCTATCGGGGCAAAATAAGAACCTGTGATGAGCCCTTGATTTGTATGGATTAGCAAGAAAAGGGAAGGTTAAAACTTAAACTCATCAGAACAGCGGGCTTTGAAATAATGCAGCAACACAGGGTGAAATCTGCCCCTGTATTGCTGCTCCGATGTGTTAATTAAATTACGTTTTGCTGGTGGTGAAGCGCCTCTTCAAACTTTTCAAAGGTCTCTTTAACGCTTTCCCGCGGCTGTGTCAGTTTAGACACAACTACTATTGCAATGCTCGATAAAATAAAGCCCGGCACAATCTCATACATCCAGGCACTGAGTGACTGTCCACTAATGGTAATAGGCAGATAAATCCATAACAGCACTGTTACTGCGCCGGTGATCATGCCGGCAAATGCTGCCGCTCGGGTCATATGACGGTCAAACAGACTAAAAATTACCAGCGGACCGAAAGCTGCACCAAAGCCCGCCCAGGCATTACTGACCAGAGACAAAATAGTGCTGTCGCGGTCATAAGCCAGCCCAATCGCGACCGCCGCTACCACGATCACGGATATTCGCCCGGCGATAACCAGTTCTTTCTCTGACGCATTCTTACGCAGGAATACCTGATAAAAATCGCTGGTTAGGGAGCTGGAGGTCACCAGCAATTGAGAGGAAATAGTACTCATAATAGCCGCCAGAATGGCCGCCAGTAAAAAACCGCCGATTAACGGATGGAACAGCAGTTGTGAGAGATAGATAAAAATAGTTTCCGGATCGATGCTAACGCCGTCCTGCTGACTCACGTACGCCATGCCGTACAAGCCGGTAAACAAAGCGCCGATGATGGACATGATCATCCAGCTCATGCCAATACGGCGAGCAACCGGTACATCTTTTACCGAGCGTATGGCCATAAAACGCACAATAATATGAGGTTGACCAAAATAGCCTAAGCCCCAGGCCAGCAGCGAAATAACCCCGATAGTAGACAGTGCAGTGTTGGTGGAGGCGTCGGTAAACAGGGCGAACAGGTTGGGGTTAATATCGGTGATGATGGCATTGGCATCAGACAACCCGCCGAGGTTCATGATCACCACAATAGGTACCAGAATCAGCGACAGGAACATGATGCAGCCTTGTACAAAGTCGGTCATGCTTACCGCCATAAACCCACCAATTAAGGTATAAGCGACCACCACGCCAGCGGTAACATAAAGGCCTAATTCATAGCTTAGATTAAAGGATGACTCAAATAGCTTACCGCCGGCCACCACACCAGAAGAAGTGTAAAGGGTAAAAAAGACAACGATAACCACCGAAGCAATCACACGCAGCATGCGCGAGTTATCAGCAAAGCGGTTTTCAAAATAATCGGGTAGGGTGATGGCGTTATTGGCAATCTCGGTGTAAACCCGTAAGCGCGGCGCCACCAGAATGTAATTGGCAAACGCACCTATAGTGAGGCCCACCGCTATCCACATGGCGGATATACCTGCAACGTACATGGCTCCGGGTAAGCCCATTAGCATCCAGCCACTCATATCCGAGGCACCGGCAGATAGCGCCGTTACCGCTGGGCCAAGTTTACGCCCGCCCAACATGTAGCCTTCGACACTGGTGTCGGACTCTTTAAAGCTATACCAGCCAATACCCAGCATAACCAGAAAATACAGTCCTAAAGAAATCATTGTGCCAACTGCCATTAGCGCTCCCTTCTCATTATTGTTTGATTTAAGTGTGCTTTTTGCGGGGAAGCGCTGCGTTAGCCGTTTTGCCCCTAAAGCATCTCGTGTCGGCTCACTATAACAGGATGACAGCCAATAGGTAAGGCAAGGGCATGAAAGCTCATAAGTAAATAGGAAGAATTAATGCAGGTTGGTCTTTAAAGGCGATAACCTGTTTCACATTCTTAAATTGAAAAAATTTTGTGGCTAACTGAGAAGTAAAAGACGGCTCCTGGAATTGCTCCTGGAATTGTGCTCCTGGAATTGGACAGGCACTTTAACTCTATAATTGAAAAATAAATATGCGTAATAATTCGATTAACCGCTAATCTTTTGGATCTCGTTATTTCAAAAGAGTGCTTTCGTGACGGTAGATTGGATGAGCTTATTGATAGATATT
>CATMRP010000283.1 GCA_950073835.1 uncultured Alteromonadaceae bacterium | reverse complement strand
GGCCTGGCGATAATCATCGCACACGGCAAACACGGTTGGACCAGAACCTGAAATCCCAAACGCCAGCGCACCGTTGGTCATGCTGTAATCCCGGGCTTCATCAAACACCGGCAGCAGCGACTTACGGTAGGGCTCTGCAATCACATCCTGCATTACACTGGCCGCCATGGCATAGTCATCGTTATATAGAGCATGCACGAAAATCCCCAGCTGACGACCAAAGGTGAGCGTATCTTTAAGCGGCACCGCATTGGGCAGGATGTTTCTTGCTGCAGAAGTGGATACGCTGATGCCCGAATAGCACACCACCCAGTACCAGCTTTTCACTACCGGCAGCGATACGGTAACGTTATCTTCCTGCCCGGTCATCAACGTCATACCGCCCAGATAGCAGGGCGCTACATTATCGTAATGGATACTGCCGCTGATTTGCCCTTCCAGCTCACCCATCATTTTCAGTAAGGTGGTTTTATCGAAAGGGCGCTCAAAGTGTTCATTAAGACCATGAAACGCCGCCACAATCGAACTGGCACTGGAGCCCAGGCCACTGCCGATGGGCAGCGATTTAAGCAAAGTAATGTGTACCGGTGTAGTGGTCAGATTTCTGGCCTGCATGGCTTTCACAAAAAAGTGATAGCAGTCGGTAACGATATTCTCATCGGCATTCGCCGGTAGTTTGTGCGCAAACACACCGGCAACGGTGAGTCCGTATTCGTCTGCATCACTGATAATGACTTCGTCACCCAGCAAGCTACCATCCAATGGTTGTAAGGCTGCGCCCAGTACATCAAACCCCAGGCTGATATTGCCAATTGATGCGGGTGCGTAAGCTCTGGTTGTTTTCATTTTTACTAATCTCTAAAACCGGTTAATACGCGTTTTGTTTCCATGGCATGGTACGCAGAATATCGGCAAACACGCCTGCAGCAGTTACCGTAGCACCAGCGCCGTAGCCGCGGATCACGTAAGGAATAGGCGTATAATAATCACTGTGGATTGCCAACGCGTTTTCACCATCTTTCACTGCTGCCAGTGGATGTGAGCCGGGTACCGCCTGAATGGTGACTTTACATTTATCACCTTCAATTGAGCCAATGTAACGTAATACTTTACCTTCCGCCGCGGCACTTTCAACCCGCTTGGCAAAGTCTGCATCAAGCCCGGGTAACTGCTCCATAAAGCTCGGCACATCACAGTCTTCGGCAAACCCTTCCGGCAGCACGGATTCAATCTCGATGTCGCTGAGTTCCAGTTCCAAATCGGCTTCACGGGCCATGATTAACAGTTTACGGGCCACATCCATACCGCTTAAGTCGTCGCGCGGATCGGGCTCGGTAAAGCCGTTCTCTTTAGCAATGGCGGTGGCCTGAGATAAGGTTAAGCCTTCTTCAAGCTTACCAAAAACGTAGGATAAACTGCCCGACAGGATCCCTTCAAAGCGGTGCAGTACGTCACCGGCAATAAACAGTTTCTGCAGGTTATCGATTACCGGTAAACCAGCACCAACCGTGGTTTCATACAGATACTGGCGGTTAGTATTTAAAGCGGTTTTGCGCAGTTTTTTGTAATAGGCCAGGCTGTCGGTATTGGCCTTTTTATTTGGCGTCACCACATGGAAGCCATTTTCCATCATGTCGACATACTGACTGGCGATGGCTGCATTACTGGTACAGTCCACGATCACCGGATTCACCAGCGCATTGCTATTAACAAATTCATGTAAACGCTCTACAGAGAACGCATCGGTAGATTCGTTCAACTGTGCTTTCCAGTCACCGTCAACATCCACTCCCTGGCTACTCAGCAGCAGCTTACGGCTGTTGGCGATACCGTATACACGAAGTTGAATGTTACGTGCCAGTAAGGTGGGTTGTTGTTTGGCAATCTGCCCCAGTAACTCGGCGCCGACTACCCCACAGCCCACCAGGAACACGTCGATAGTATGCAGGTCTGAGAAGAAATTCTGGTGAATAACCCTAACGGCCTTTTTAGCTCGTTTGGCTTCGATGACCGTTGAAATAGAACGCTCAGAAGACCCCTGGGCTATGGCGATATTGTTCACCCGCGCCTGGGACAGTGCATTAAAGAAGCGTGCTGCCAGGCCTTTGGTGTGACGCATGCCATCACCTACCAGGGTGACAATAGCTAATTCGTGACGCACTTCAATGGGATCAAGTAACTGGTTTTGCAGTTCCAGGGCAAAGGCATCCTCCAATAAATTTTGTGCACGCAGCGCATCTTTATTGGAGATACAGAAGCTGATGGAATACTCAGAGCTCGACTGGGTGATAAGGCTAATAGAGATATGCGCGTTAGACATTACCTCAAACACCCGGCTTGCCATACCCACCATCCCCTTCATGCCAGGGCCGGCTACATTAAACATGGAGATATTATCAAGCTGAGAAATCCCTTTTACGCTGGTCCAGGTAGTACTTGCTTCATTACTGATAAGCGTTCCCGGTGCGCTGGGGTTTAAGGTGTTTTTGATTAAACAGGGAATATGATGCTGGGCGATGGGACCAATAGTTTTAGGATGCAACACCTTGGCACCGAAGTAAGACAGCTCCATGGCTTCCTGATAGGTCAGCTTATCGAGTAATACCGCGCCTTCTACCTGATTTGGATCGGCATTGTAAACACCATCCACATCGGTCCAGATTTCGCAACACTCAGCATCAATACAAGCGGCCAGTACAGCGGCTGAATAATCAGAGCCATTTCGGCCCAGGGTCACTTTTTCGCCTTTTTCATTAGCTGCCACAAAACCCGGCATGATAATCAGTTGGCTGCCATCGGTATTCACTTCACTGAAATTCGCTTTACTCAGCGCCACATCGGCAATGCTGTCGAGGTAATCGCCCTCGGCTAACACGTATTCAACCGGGTCGAGAACCTGGTTACTGATCCCTTTAGCCGATAAGATGCCGCTGAACAGATTAACGCTAATGTACTCACCCAGGCTCATGATGCTGGCGGTCACGGCATCCGGAGAGCGTCCTAATAATGCGATGCCTTGTAGTTGCTTTTTCAGACCGGCTAACTGAGTAGTAATAAAATCGTTGATGGTAGCAACATCGAAACCGGCAACCTGTTCACTGAGTTCAGCCGCGATGCCCAGCACTTTGTCATTTAATTCGCCAAACAGAACCTCGTAGTC
>CATMRP010000282.1 GCA_950073835.1 uncultured Alteromonadaceae bacterium | reverse complement strand
CGGTATTCTCCAGCCCGTCTACTAAGTCTTGTATAAACGGGCGATGAAGTTCATCGTGAAGGGCCATAAAGATGTCAGTTTTGTTTTTGAAATGCCAGTAAACGGCGCCTCGGGTAACATTGGCTGCTTTAGCAATTTGTTCTAATGTTGCCCGCGCTACGCCTTTTTCGGTAAAGACATCTACTGCAGCTTCCAGAATGGCATTCCTGGTTTGTTCGGCTTCTTCTTTCGTTCGTCGCATATTCTGACTTTTTGGGCTGATTGACAACATACATACATGAATGTATTTTAAACTATAACTTACAGACCCTTTTGTCCAGTCTTCCTGTCAAGTAGTCCCCAGGAACTAATAAAGTAAAAGTATTTATGATCAAAAAATTGGTAATAGCCGCAATATCGATTATTGCAATATCAGGTTGTTCACAGGAACCTGCTCCTCAAGCCGCTGGTGGTGCCCAGCCCCCGCCTCCTACTGTTTCTGTTCTCGAGGTTGCTCTGCAACCCGTTGAAAATACGGTTACTTTGCCCGGCCGTGTGAGCCCGCTGCGACAGTCACAGGTGCGCCCACAGGTAGAAGGTGTGATCACCGAGCGTTTGTTTGAAGAAGGCGCGTTTGTGGAGAAAGGCCAGCAGCTGTATCAAATTGATGATTCACGCTATGCCGCTCAGTTAGCCAGCGCTAGGGCCGACGTTAAAAGCGCCGAAGCCAATCGTAAAACGCTGGAGGCCCGGGCTGAACGTTACAAAGGGCTGCTGGATAAAAACGCGGTGAGCCAACAGGAATACGATGATGCAGTGGCCCAGGCAGCGCAGGCCGATGCGCAAATCAGCGTGGCCAGGGCGGCGGTAGAGCTTGCTCAGGTAGACCTCGATTTCACTAAGGTTTATGCACCGATCAGCGGCCAGATAAGCCGCTCTTACATGACTGTGGGGGCGTTGGTAACCTCTAACCAGACTCAACAACTGGCTACAATTACCCAGTTAGACCCAATCTATGTGGATATGCAGCAATCGGGTAAAGGCGTGTTAAAACTGCGTCGCGCCATGCAGGAAAGTGGCACACTGCCAGTGACTCTGGTGCTTGACGACATGACCGGCGAGAGCTACGAACATGAAGGAAAACTCAAGTTTTCAGAAGTGACCGTTGATGAAACTACCGGTGCAGTTGCCCTGCGTGCAGAGTTCCCGAATCCCGAATCATTGTTGATGCCAGGCTTGTTTACCAAAGCCCGGGTGATTATCTCTAATACCCAGGAGCTACTGGTGCCTCAGCGTGCCGCCACGCGTCAGCCTGATACCTCGCTTTCAGTGATGGTCGTTAATGCCGAGAATAAAGTTGAAGCGCGCACCATTAGTATAGCCGGCAGCTACGGCGATCAGTACATCGTAACCGGTGGGATTTCGGCTGGCGATAAAGTGATTGTTGCCGGTTACCAGAAGGTAAAACCGGGTACTCAGGTTAATACCAAGCCATGGCAGCCTCAGGGCTAACGCGCGTTAACTAATTCAGGAAATCATCTTATATGGCACGTTTTTTTATAGACCGCCCGGTGTTTGCCTGGGTACTTGCTATCATCGTAATGATGGCGGGTATTCTGTCAATTAGCGGGCTACCCATCGAACAGTATCCCAAGGTTGCGCCGCCCTCGGTGACGATTAGCGCCAACTACCCAGGGGCCTCGGCCGAAACCATCGAAAATACGGTTACTCAGGTTATTGAGCAGAGTCTGTCCGGTATCGACAACTTACGCTATTTCATCTCCAGTAGTGAAAATGCGCGGATGTCGATAACCCTGACCTTTGAGCCTGGTACCGATCCCGATATCGCACAGGTGCAAACGCAGAACAAGTTACAGTCGGCCATGTCGTTGCTGCCAACCCAGGTGCAACAGCAGGGAGTAACCGTCAACAAGTCTAATGACGCCTTTGCGGTAGTTGTAGGGTTTTATTCCAAAGACGGCAGCCTCTCTCAGTTTGACCTGAGTGATATGCTGGTGTCGCAGTTTCAGGATCAGATTGCCCGGGTGAATGGTGTGGGAAGCCTGCGGGTGTTTGGTGCGCAGCGCTCCATGCGTATCTGGCTGGACCCCGACAAGTTGTACAGCTACAACCTGACGCCGGTAGACGTGCGGGCGGCAGTACAAACCCAGAATACCGATATTTCGGCTGGCCAGCTGGGTGGTATGCCAGCGGTTGAGGGGCAGCAAATCAACGCCACCATTACGGCTCAGTCGTTGTTAAAAACCGCTGAAGATTTTGAGAATATCGTACTCAGAGTAAATACCGATGGCTCTCAGGTGCGTTTAAGAGACGTGGCCAAAGTCGAGCTGGGGTCTGAGAACTACAGCTATATTGCCCGTTACAAACGCCATCCCGCATCGGGTATGGCGGTTAGTCTGGCCAGTGGTGCTAATGCCCTGGAGACCATTGAAGCGGTCAAAAAACGGGTAGAAGAACTGGCAGTTAACCTGCCTGACAGTGTTGAAATCGTATATCCGGTAGACTCGTCTCCGTTTATCAAGCTGTCAATTACCTCGGTGGTGAAAACCCTGGTAGAGGCGGTGGTGCTGGTGTTCTTCGTGATGCTGTTGTTCCTGCAAAACTGGCGTGCAACGCTGGTACCCACCATTGCCGTGCCGGTAGTCCTGCTGGGTACTTTTGCTGTTCTGTATGCCTTTGGTTTCAGTATTAACGTACTGACCATGTTTGCCATGGTACTGGCTATCGGCCTGCTGGTGGACGATGCCATTGTGGTGGTTGAAAACGTTGAGCGGCTGATGGAAGAAGAAGGCCTAGACGCCAAAGAAGCCACCAAGAAATCCATGACACAAATCTCCAGTGCGCTGGTGGGAATTGCCGTAGTGCTGTCTACAGTATTTATCCCCATGGCGTTCTTTAGTGGCTCCGCGGGTTCTATTTATCGTCAGTTCTCTATCACCATTGTATCGGCGATGACCTTCTCGGTACTGGTTGCGATTATCCTGTCGCCAACCCTTTGTGTGGCTCTGCTGCGTAAGGAAGACGTTGAGAATAAAAAAGACAAAGGCTTTTTTGGCTGGTTTAACCGGGTGTTTAACAAAGGCCGCGACAACTATGGCAAGATTTCTACCGGTATTGCGCATCGTGTAAAACGTTCGCTGTTGGTTTATGGTCTGCTGGTTGC
>CATMRP010000281.1 GCA_950073835.1 uncultured Alteromonadaceae bacterium | reverse complement strand
ACCCACAGTACACTACTGGTTTTACTTACCTTTGGCGGGATGCGCTCTAAAATTGTACGCCTGTATAACGCGCTGAATAAGCTCGATGCCGGGCATGTGTCGTTACGTAAAAGTAGTCGCCAGAAAGAACTGCCAAGTAAAATTCCGCCCATTAGTCTGGCTATGCTGCCTTCCGATGCATTTTTTGGAAAAAGAGAAACAGTACCACTGCAGGAAAGCGTGGGGCGCATCGCAGCGGCGCTAATCACCCCCTACCCGCCGGGCATCCCCTTGCTGGTGCCGGGGCAAACCGTTGAGGCTGAACACATCAACTATCTTAATGCGCTGTCGAGCCAGAAGCTCACTATTCAGGGCTTGATTGACGGTGATATTTACGTATTGGAAAAGTAATCCAACCGGGTTGTCGTTAAGCGCTTCGACAACCCTTTATTCTCACCATAGCAAACCCACCAATCCTGCGCGGCCAGCCCGGTACTTTAAATTAATTATTTTCATACTGGTTGCACCATTGGCCGGTAAAAAATGAACTATATTAATTATCAGACTTTGATGAGTACCGGTCGCAAACAGCTGATTAAGTATCCTTCATAACTCCTGAGTTGTTATTAACCTATTCTCAATGCTCCAGAGAACACGTATCCTGAGTTAAAGTTTGCGTTGTTTGAAGTGACGGATAAGCAGTAAGCGCCACTGATTACTATAATGAACAAGAAGTGAAGCGAAGTATGAACCTAGCGCAATTAGTGCAACAAGCGGAATCTGTCTTTGTATTACCTGAATCGGTAACCCGGTTAAAAGCCTGTATCGATGATGAAGCATCTAGTATTGATGACGTAGCAGAGATAATAAGTTTTGATCCTACACTGACCTCGCAGTTACTGAAAATTGCCAACAGTGCGCTGTATAATTTTACTTCACCCATCGAAACGGTGACTAAAGCGGTACAGGTAATCGGTACCCGGGCCACTTACGATTTAGCCTTGTCCTACGGTGTTTCGCACACGCTCAAAACGGTTGAAACAACCATCATCGACATCGACCGCTTCTGGGAACAAAGTGTAAGCTGTGCCTTACTGGCCAAGCACCTGGCGGAAAAAAAACGTATCAGGGAGTCCGAACGGTTCTTTGTTAGCGGATTACTGCACAACATTGGCGAGCTGGCTATGATTAAAGTGGCGCCCGATATGGCTAAGCGTTGCCTGAATACCGATAAAGACACATCCTCCCTCTACCTGCAAAAAGAAGTCCTGGGCTTTACCTACTGCGATTTTTCTGCCGCGCTGATTAAAGACTGGGGGTTACCACCAAGTATCTATCGCCCTATTGCCTCGTTACTGGAAACCGACCTTAGCCAGTTAGATACCGACGCCTTGATCGTAAAACAAGCCTATTTACTGGCGCAGGATAATGTTAACGCCGATATTAACGTGGGTTACCCTCCTGTTGGCCCGGCTTTACTGGCTGCCCTGAAACTCACAGAGAACGACACCGAAGAGGCCCTGGATGAAACCAACATGCAGCTTATCAGCGTGATCCAGCTGTTTAACCCCAGTGCCTTTAATATCTTTTAATAAAAATGACCGGCAGTAAGGAGTTTATGCTATAGATATAGGCAACATTGATTGCCCGATATAGCAGAACATGGACATACTGAAACTTCGTCATTACGGCTTCATCTTTATTCTTTTACTGCTTACAGGCTGTGTTACCACCATTGGCAGAAATTTTCAAAAGCTCGAAGAGCCGCAGGTAACTCCTGGAGAAACAACCGCTCAGGATATCATCGGGCTGTTGGGAAAACCAACAACTACAAACACCTTAAATCAGGGAACGGTTTATAACTATATTCACCACAATCGCAATGCCAAAGCGGTTAGCGCTGATGAAGTGGCAACCCGGTATCAGGTTTTCAACTTTAACAACCAAGACATTCTGACTGGCTATCAGTTTGGCAGTTCATTTGTCGAAGACAGTACGCTTTTCAACACTGATAACGTAAACAAAATTCACAATGGCGACAGTAAAGCGCAGGTTTTAAGGTTGTTGGGCGAACCCTCCGGTATAGAGCGTTATCCTCGCGCCCCTGAGTATGCCTATGTGTTCGTTTACAGCTACCCCAAAACAACGCACTCAGACAGTTCTTTCAGTATGATAAACAGCGTGGTTAACGTTGCCTTTGGCCACTACGATAAGGTGGTGCGGGTAGAAACATATAATCTGAACGCTGATTAGGACTTTTATAATGATTACCGACAAAGACGTTACGATGAAAAATGGCGTTACTCTAACCACCTGCCTCGGTTTAATCCCAGTTATATTGTTGTTTTTTAGCACTTTTGTACATTCTCAGAGTGACGAGAAACCAGATGATATAGAAGTAGTGGATGTTGTTGGCCAACGGCCATTGAGTTACTACCGAAAACAACTGGTGAAAACCGAACTCGCGTTTTACGACATGTACAATGCCTTAACAGACCCAAAAGAGCTCAAAATAAGATGCAGAATAGAAAAGCCATCAGGTAGCCATATCGCGCGCAAGGTTTGCTATCCACAATACGAACTCTCTGCATTGGCATATGAAACTCAAATCGCCATGATCCCTAAAGCTCAGGATACCCGGGGCATAATCGAACCTTTGCCGACGTCAGCGGGCGTAAGAGAATTGGTGAAAAATGAGAAAAGAGCTGCCACTGAGCATTTGATAAAACTCTTGACCGAAAACCCTGAATTACTCGAACAATATCAAGAGCTAATCACGGATATGAAAAAGTTTAAACAAGCGAAAAACGAACTTCAGCAGTCCAGATAAGGCGATGAATGCTGATCCCCCGTTTATGGGGTAGAGCCCAATTGTTGCGATGTGGCGGTTTACCCGAAATAACGGCATCACTGAAGGCTTCCACAACAAAATGGAAATGATATCGAGAAGAGCGTATGGTTTTAGAAACTTCGAAAATTACAGAATTAGAGTAATGACCCATTGTGGATGGGATGGAATAATTAACCGAACAAGATGAATGCTGATCCCCCGCTTATGGGGTAGAGCCTATAAACTATTGATATTGGGGGAGGAATTGGTCGGTGTGAGAGGATTTGAACCTCCGACCCCTGACACCCCATGACAGTGCGCTACCAGGCTGCGCTACACACCGACCGAAAGAGC
>CATMRP010000280.1 GCA_950073835.1 uncultured Alteromonadaceae bacterium | reverse complement strand
ATTGGTGAGATGCGGGATAAAGAAACCGCGCACGCGGGTATTGAAGCCTCATTAACCGGTCACCTGGTTTTATCCACCCTGCACACCAACTCTGCACCGGAAACCATTACCCGTTTGCTCGACTTAGGCCTCGACCCGGTTAACTTTTCTGACGCCTGTGTGGGCATACTCGCGCAGCGCTTGATCAGAACCTTATGCAGCAGCTGTAAGGAAAAACACCCGGTGTCAGATACTGATATGGCCTTCATCAGACGGCAGTACGGCGAAGAGTATATCGACGAACTTAATCTGCCTGATAACCTAGAAATCTATCGTGCCAAGGGCTGTGACGACTGCGGTGATACCGGCTATCGGGGCCGGACCGGCGTACACGAGTTACTGGGCATGACGCCAGCCCTACGTTCACTGGTGTATAAGGAGGCATCGGTTGCCGAGATGAAAGCCCAGGCCATGCAGGATGGAATGCGAACCCTTAACCAGGATGCTATCTATAAAGTGATAAAAGGCGATACAGACCTGGCTCAGGTACAAATAGTTGGAGGCGACTAGGCGCGCCTCCCGGAATAAATCAAAATAAATACTCGCATATCCTTTTTTTCATTCACAACGGGCAATAGTGCGCGTAAAGTAATCAACACTGTGGTGCCCATGGCATTAAATGGATGAACAGACGAACGTTTGGTAGCAGGTTGTTGAGTTGTGAAGCAGGGTATAAGACGGTATAAAGTCATTTTTATTGGTATGCTGATGATGATGTTTTTCTCATCTCCCGGCTACGCCGACTGTCAGATAATTACTCCCCAGGCGCAATCCATACAACAACCGCTCGACATCACTCTGGGTTTGAATGATATTCAGTTTCAATGCCGCCTGACAGCTCCCCGGGTACTGAGCTTTCCTCTGGACGCACTGCAAAAACCCTCAGTTTATACAGCCCATGATGTCATTATCACGCCTTTGGCCAGCGCCAGAGCGGCTTACCTTTTACCTGAAGGCGTATACCAGTTTACCCTGACCGCCGAGTCAGACTATATCAGCAAAGTCAGCATGTCGGTAAGCGATCTTGGTGCTTTTCAACGCGATAATAACCTGCACATTTTAACTATCAGCGCCTTTGGCGGATTTTGTTTTGCGCTGTGTATTTATGTGGGAATACTTGGTCGAAGCCTGCGCAATGCCGGGTTTTACGCTTACAGCGGGTATATTCTGAGTGCCGGCTTTTTCTTTGTGCTACAGGAAGGGATACTACGCATTGTGTTTCCGTCTGTGCATTGGTTACACAGTCACCAAATTAAAGCTATCTTCGCCGGCGCAACCGTTTTTACCACCTTACGCTTCATCGTATTGCTGCTCGATCTGCGTCTCATCCTCAAACGATGGGAATACCAGTTTATTCTTTACAGCGGCATGATGGTGCTGGTATTGGGATTTATAGCCGCGCTCCCCATTCCCCCCTTGAACGCGCTTGCTAACCAGGTAATGGGCCTGACTACCCTGGCTGGTATGGTGGCTGTAACCCTGGCTACCGTCTATGCATTATTCCGAAAAATACATGGTGCCGGTTGGGTGCTTATTGCTTTATTGGTGCTACTGACCGCCATGGTATTCAGAGTCTCTTTGCCTGATGTTAACGAGTTCCTGCATCGGTATGCGTTAATTGTGGCGGTGACCGTGGAAGCCTTGTTACTGGCTATCGCAGCCTCGGAGCGTGTAAAGCGACTGCAGTCAGATAAGATGCAGGCATATCTGGCAGCTTCAAGCGACCCGCTCTGCCCGGTATTAAATCGCCGGGGCTGGGAAGAGTCAGCGCACAAAATGATGACAACCCATAGTAAAGAGGGGGGTGTGTTGTTACTGCTGTTTATCGATTTAGATGATTTTAAACAGGTCAACGACACTTACGGCCACCGGGTGGGTGACCAGGCCTTAGTCATTCTGGCCAAAATTCTCAACAGTCAGTCGCGGGCTCAGGATATCGTTGGCCGGCTTGGTGGTGACGAGTTTGTGATAATGAGCCACTGCCACAGCCGCAATATTGCCGAACGGGTGAAACAACGGGTCACTCAACGCCTGCAGGATCTGATCATCAAAATTGATGAGCAGCATATCCCGCTCTCGGCCAGTGTGGGTGCACAAATTATTGATACTCCGCACAACGACCTGTCGCTATTACTGCACGCTGCCGACATGCTGATGTACGAACAAAAGCATGCCGCCATTAGCCTGTAACCAGTTAAGCTGATATGACCTGAAGGTTAGTCTACGAGCTTGATCTTACCGAACACAGAAGCGTCGATATAACCAAGGTTGCGATCGCCGTTTACCGGTTCAATTTCGTGGGAGCCAACAAAATGTTCGCGCTCTTCGCTGCCGTCATTGTCGCAATAGGCCAGCATAAAGCCCAGCACCTGCTCTGCTGAAAGGCTCAGTGGCGGTACTGGTTTATTGTGGTGGAACGTATCAGGATAGACTCTGAAACTGACTTCCCAGGTAATTTGATATGGCGGCGTGTCTTCACGGGTCCAGCGGCTGGTGGCATGATCATTAAGCAAAACAAATTCCTGACCGCCATTGCTTGTTGGGCCAATATCCACCACATTGCCATCCAGCGCAATGTGATAGGCGAAGGCGTTATAGGATTTTAAGTGATTACCACCCGACGCATCGGCATCAATAAAAATTTCCAGGCAGTCATCATCCCAGTAGGTCAATAGCGGATTAGGATGTGTATCGATCAATACATCGTCGATAATTTCTACCTGCAGATACAACTGATCTTCGTCCCAGAGCATTTTAAACCGGCCACTAAAGTCTGCCGGGATAGGCATGGTGCCCACCATGAGGTGCTTAAGAGGGTGCCACTTTGCGTTATTCCAGGCTGCTTCATCGGCTTTACCGTCGATAACAATTGGCGAGCTGGCTTTGGCCACTTCAGTGGGTGCTGCATACACCTGGCCTGCTGCAACCATACTTAGCCCTCCGGCCAGCATGATCTTGTTTAGCTTTATCATCATTAGTCGCCTGCACATTGTTTGTAATTAAAGAACGTAGTTTAACAACAATTTTACAATGGCGGCACTACTTAATACTTTGTACGATCGAGTAGGAGGCGGGATTGCTCCCGCCGTCCTCTCACACCACCGGGCATACGGTTCCGTACCACGGCGGTTCC
>CATMRP010000279.1 GCA_950073835.1 uncultured Alteromonadaceae bacterium | reverse complement strand
TGCTTAGCCCGTGACACTACCCAGCGATCCAGTGCAACCATCTCGGCTTCTGGTACCGCATCGGTCTCAGGGTTAAAGCCATTGAGGTTAGCCAGTAAGAAGCGGGCAGTATTACGCAGACGACGATAGTTGTCGGCCGCACGCTTGAGGATTTCATCAGATACCGCAATTTCACCGCGGTAGTCTGTTGAAGCTACCCACAGGCGCAGAATATCGGCGCCCAGCTTGTTGGTGACTTCCTGCGGTGCAACCACGTTACCCAGCGACTTGGACATTTTCTTGCCCTGAGCATCAACCGTAAAGCCGTGGGTAAGTACCTGACGGTACGGCGCATGACCGTGCATAGCGGTAGAGGTCATCAGTGACGACATAAACCAGCCGCGATGCTGATCGGACCCTTCCAGATACAAATCGGCTTTAGCCGGAATATCGTTACGGCAGTCCACCACGAAGAAGTGGGTAACACCGGAGTCAAACCAGACGTCCAGCGTATCGGTAACTTTATCGTACTGGTCGGCATCGCTGCCTAACAGTGCAGCATCATCGATATCCCACCAGGCCTGAATGCCGGTTTTCTCAATTTCTGCCGCCACCTTTTCAATCAGGCTGGCTGTTTCAGGGTGTAACTCGCCGCTGACTTTATGGATATACAGCGGGATCGGCACACCCCAGGTACGCTGACGTGAAATACACCAGTCAGGACGACCTTCTACCATTTTGGTAATGCGGTTTTCACCCCACTCCGGGATCCACTCAGTGCTACGGATTTGTTCCAGTGACTGCTCGCGCAGACCCAGTTTGTCCATGCTAATAAACCACTGCGGCGTGGCGCGGAAGATAATTGGCGTTTTATGGCGCCAGCAATGAGGGTAGCTGTGCTCAAAGTTAACATTCAGCACCAGGTTACCACTATCAGCCAGGGTATCAATGATAGGCTGATTGGCTTTAAATACATGCATTCCGGCAAACAGTGGCGTGTTTTCAAGATAAACCCCGTTGTTACCTACCGGGTTATAAACCTCGATGTCATAGTGCTTACAAACGTTAAAGTCGTCCACACCGTGAGCTGGCGCGGTATGCACACAACCGGTACCCGCGTCGGTAGTCACGTGCTCACCCAATACGATTAACGATGTTTTATCGAGGAACGGATGCTGTAATTTAGCTTTATCCAGTGCCTGACCTAAACAGGTCGCCACGGTTTTGTATTCTTCAACGCCATAGCGCTGCATACAGCTTTCTACCAGATCAGTTGCCAGCATCAGCCACTGGGCATCATCACCAAATTCGACCAGTGAATATTCTAACTCCGGATGTAAGCTCACCGCGAGGTTGGCTGGTAAGGTCCATGGTGTGGTTGTCCAGATCACCACGCCGGCTTTATGACCGGTTAGCTCATCGCTGCTCAGGCCAAAGGCTGAGGCAAAGGTATCAACATCGGCCAGCGGGAATTTTACGTCGATGGCTGGTGACATTTTGTCTTTGTATTCAACTTCGGCTTCGGCTAATGCAGAACCACAGTCGGTACACCAGTGAACCGGCTTAAAGCCTTTTTCCAGGTGGCCGGCGTCGATGATTTTGCCCAATGCGCGAACAATATTCGCCTCTGAATCAAAATCCATGGTTTTGTAGGGCTTCGCCCACTCACCCAGAATGCCCAGGCGTTTAAAGTCTGTCATCTGACCGTCGATTTGCTTTTGCGCATAGTCACGGCATTTCTGACGAAATTCTGCTGCGGTGACCTTTTTACCCGGCTTGCCGACTTTCTTTTCTACCATCAATTCGATAGGCAGTCCGTGGCAATCCCAGCCAGGAACATAAGGCGCATCAAAATCAGCTAAGGTTTTGGACTTAACAATAATATCTTTGAGGATTTTGTTAACGGCATGGCCAATGTGAATATTTCCGTTGGCGTAAGGAGGGCCGTCATGCAATACAAAAGGCGTTTTACCGGCTTTGGCCTGGCGAATCTGCTGATACAAGCCGGCTTTTTCCCAGCTTTTCAACATTTGCGGTTCGCGTTGCGCCAGGTTCCCACGCATTGGGAAGGCGGTTTCCGGCAAATTCAATGTGGCTTTGTAATCACTCATAGCTATTGTTCTATCCGTCCACGTTATCGGGAGTTATCCCGGGTTCAGACCTGCACCAGGTCGTCGTTATTCGTTAAAATTTGTTTGGCTTTGGCAACATCGAGGGCAATTTGCTCGCGAAGTGTTTCAAGACTGCTGAAGCGCCGTTCATCTCTGATTTTGGCCACCGGGACTACCGTAATATGCTGCCCATAAATGGAACCGGTAAAGTCAAAAATATGTACTTCCAGTTGCTTTCGCTGGCCGTTTACCGTGGGTCTTGAGCCAATATTGGCCACACCGGTGTAGAGCGTACCGTTGATATTCAGCTTCACTGCAAACACGCCGGTAATGGGTGTCTGGCAACGGTTCAGCAACACATTGGCGGTGGGAAAGCCTATTGTGCGCCCTTTTTTCTCGCCGTGGATCACACGACCGGAGATAAAAAACGAACGGCCGAGCATAGTATGAGCCAGGCTAAAATTCCCCTCGGCCAGTGCTTCGCGTACGGCAGTAGAGCTTATCCGGCAGTCTTCCATGCGATAACTTTGGGTGCTGACCAGCTCAAAATCGAATTGCTGTGCGGCCTGTTCGAGTCGGGAAAAATCGCCCTGACGGCCTTTACCAAAACGAAAATCATCGCCAACCACCAGAAATTTCACCCCCAGTTTATCGACCAGCAGATGCTCTATAAACTCGTCCGGCGACTGTGCAGCAAATTGAGCATTGAAACGTACGCACAGTAGACGGTCTACCCCCTGCGCTTTAAGTAGCTGATATTTTTCGGCCAGCGGGCTGATTCGGGCAGGCGCGGTATCCGGCGTAAAGACTTCTTCCGGATGCGGCTCAAACACCATCACAGTAGCGGGCAATGACAGCCTGCGGGCTTGTTCAATAACATTGGCCAGCACTGCCTGATGTCCCAGATGCACTCCATCAAACTTTCCGATGGTCAGTACACAGCCGTGATGATGATCTTTTAAATTGTTAAGGCCCCGGATTAGCTCCACGTTTTACAGCAACCTTTTGTTGAGATGAATATGCTACAAAGCCGGCGATTATAAACTACCCGGCCAGCAATACCAATCGCTAAAAGGCCTTGGATTTGAAATGACGCACGCGAATACCAAAACTAAACAG
>CATMRP010000278.1 GCA_950073835.1 uncultured Alteromonadaceae bacterium | reverse complement strand
CCTATTTATGTCCGCAAGCAGCAACCGGACGGTGAAGAAACCGTATTACTCAACGGCAATAAAATGGCCGAAGGCGAGAGCTACTTCAGCATAGGCTCCTTTGAAGCCAGCCCGAATAATGAGTTACTGGCCTACTCTGTAGATACGGTAAGCCGCCGCTTATACACCGTACACGTGAAAAACATTGCTACCGGTGAGGTGTATTCCGACACCCTGACCGACACCACAGGCCAGGTTTACTGGGCTAACGATAACCAGACCCTGTATTACATTAAACGTGATAAGCAAACCCTGCTGGGCTCGCAGGTCTTTCGCCATACCCTGGGGACTGAGCAGGCCGATGACGAACTGGTTTATGAAGAAACCGACACCACTTTCTACACTTCATTAGGGAAAAGCAAGGACGGTGACGTTATCTTCATTAACCACAGCAATACCGACATGTCTGGTGTAACGCTAATTGATGCCAACAATGCGGAGGCCACCCCAACGCCATTTTATCCCATCGAGCCAGACCACGAGTATTCTATCGAAAAGCATGGCGATGACTATTATGTACTAACCAACTGGCAGGCTGATAACTACCGCATTATGAAGGTCGCTGCCGATAGCACCCAGGACCGCAGCACCTGGCAGGAAGTGGTAGCTCATAACCCTGACATTTATATCAGCAGCCTCGAAGTTCTGCAGGATTATCTGGTGTATAAAGCCAAGGAAAATGGCTATCTGCGCCTTGAAGCCATGTCGCTGCAAGACGGCTCACTGCGCACCATCCCTACCGAAGACCCGATTTATACCGCAGGTTTTACCGGCAATACCCAGAGTGACACCAATACTGTCAGAATTTACTACGCGTCGTTAACTACGCCTCCCAGTACCTTCGATATTGATTTGGAAACCCTGCAAAGCGAACTGAAAAAGCAGAACAAGGTTGGCGATGATTTTAACGCCGCGGACTACCAGTCAGAACGTTTGATGATTACCGCTCGCGACGGTAAAAAAGTCCCGGTTTCATTGGTTTACCGTAAATCCACCTTCAAAAAAGACGGTACTAACCCGCTCTTCCAGTACGGTTATGGCTCGTATGGCTCAACCATGGACCCTACCTTCGTGTCCTCGTGGTTATCAATGCTGGATAGGGGCTTTGTCGTTGCCATTGCCCACATCCGCGGTAGTCAGATGCTCGGTACCCAATGGTATGAAGACGGTAAAATGGGCAACAAAATGAACACCTTTACCGACTTTATTGATGTGACTAAAGGACTGATTGAACAAGGTTATGCCGACCCGACTCGCGTGTTTGCAGAAGGCGGCAGTGCCGGCGGCTTATTAATGGGCGCGGTAGCCAATATGGCACCTGAGCTGTACACCGCAATAGCGGCCCACGTACCGTTTGTGGATGTGGTAACCACCATGAGTGATGCCAGTATTCCGCTGACTACCGGCGAGTACACCGAATGGGGTAACCCGGCCAATAAAGAAGAGTATGAATATATGCTGTCCTACTCACCTTACGATCAGGTGAAAAAGCAGGATTACCCGCATATGTTTGTAACCACTGGCTTACATGACTCACAGGTCCAGTACTTCGAGCCGATGAAGTGGGTAGCCAAACTTCGGGATTACAAAACCGATGACAATCTGCTGCTGTTCATTACCAATATGGAAGCTGGCCATGGCGGTGCATCAGGACGCTTTAAGCGCTATGAGCAACGGGCGAAGGAATATGCCTTTTTCTTCCACCTGGCAGGTATAGAACTGTAAGAAAAGGGCCCGGTTAACGCCAGTTTAGCCGGGCTTATTATTTTTCGGCAAAACGCAAAGCCGTTTGATTTCGTCCTTCACGCTTAGCTTTCAGCAGTTGCCTGTCGGCTTCATCAAATGCTCTCTGAAACCCTTCGCATTCATCTACCCGGGCAATCCCAAAGCTACAGGATACTGCCAGTTCGGATTCTGAAAAAGTAAGCTCTGCAATCCCCCGGCGAATCGATTCAGCCACAGAGAACCCATTCTCTATAGAGGTTTGTGGTAGCAGCAACATAAACTCGTCACCGCCAAAGCGCCCGAAGATATCACTGCTGCGAATTTTGCTACGCACCAGGGAGGCCAGTTCGCGAAGCACCTCGTCGCCTGCCAGATGGCCAAACCGGTCATTGATTTGTTTAAACTTATCCACGTCGAACAACAATAGCGTGGTTTGGTGACCATAGCGTTTAGCCTGTTTAAGGTGTTGTTCTGTCAGCGCAATAAAATGCTGGCGCATGACTGCTTTGGTCAGGAAATCGGTTTTAGCTTCAACATGTAATTCGCGGTTATCTGCCACCAATGCAGGTACAGACATGGCAAAGAAGGCACTGCAGGCAATCACATTGATAGCCACCTGATAAATATAGGCCTGTTCGGACACCCCTAACATGCTGACTAACAGTGCCAGCAGGAAACTCAGCATTGCCAGACTGACGGCCATACGTAAGGGCGATTCGGTAAACACGATCCACATTTGTGGCAGGGTCAGAAAGAATATCAGACAGGCAATTTCTGATGACTGGTAATAGTCAGCCAGTACTACTACCGCTACCATCAGCGCCCAGCAGAATACCAGCTTGCCGGCAAAAGAACTAAAGCGGTTCTCGGTTTTGGGCTGGTAATTGAGCGCCGACAGCAATCCCCGGCGCGGATAGATGCGATTCACAATACCGATGAAAACCGGCACCAGCACCAGGATCCCGGACATATCGCCAATCCACCAGGCCAGGCTGGTGGCTAAAAACGACTCCAGTTGCGGCCCACCAAATAATAACAGTACACCGGCGGTTGCCATAACCAGGCTGGCAGTAGCCACCGTCAGTAAAAACCGCATCACCGGCGCATATAAATTATGATGGCTTATCCGGTCAATGGAGCCGCGCAGCACGTTGGCACTCACGCCGTACACCAGGCAATGCATCGCGGCAAACTGACTACCAGCTATCAGCAGTGTTTCCAGTGAACGTCCATCGCTAAAGACTAAACTTTCCCAGCCGGTAGACAACACGCAGGCAATAAACATGGTCGGTAATGCCTGCCATCTGAGCAGCAAAAAACAGGTAAACGTAAACCCCGCGGGCGGAAACCAGATACTGGCATGAGGGGCGTATTCGGTAAAAACCGACAGACGCCACAGCACCAGCCAGGTTAATATCAATAACGAATGTTTAAATACTGCAGTAATTTTTTCCATTACT
>CATMRP010000277.1 GCA_950073835.1 uncultured Alteromonadaceae bacterium | reverse complement strand
AGAAGTGAAACACGTTAGCGTCGATGGTAGTGTGGGGTCTCCCCATGTGAGAGTAGAACACCGCCAGGCTCCCAATTAAGAGAAAAGCCCGCTCATTAGAGCGGGCTTTTTTCGTTTCTGCCCTACCAACATTACGCTCATAAAAGAAAGAACTGTCATCCCGGTTTCGCACGGCGAAGACCGGGACCCCCATCGTACAATCGTAGAGTTCAAAAGCGCACCAAACACAGCACCCATTCTTATACATTAATACTGTTTGTTTCATACTTTCGGCTATATTTTGCAGTATCTTTCAAAAACATAGGCTATAGTTGTTACAAGTTTGTTATCACATTTCATTAAGAAGTTAATCGCTGTGAAAATTACAATCAGTCAGTTGGTTATAATCTGTATCGGTAGTCTTGCGCTCGGCTTTTTCCAGTTATCTCTTGGCGTAGTGGCTTTGGTTGTTGGTTTATTATCGTGCGGGTTTACTTACTTCGCGTCTCAGAAAAAGAGTGAGGTTGAGGAAGACTCTTCAGCGGCCGACAATGAGTACTCCCAGAAGGGGGAAATGATCAGCCAATCTGCCAGCCGTATTGCCATCGGTGGAGCAAGTGTTTCGCACTTTTTAGATAAGTTAACCTCGATGTTTAATCAGCAGGTAGACAGTATTAAAGAGATTGCTCAACGCATCGAGAATATTGAGTCTGGCAATCAGCAACTCGTAGAACATGCGGTGATGGCGGAAGATAAAATACAAACATCTGACGAAATGACCCAGCGTAGTCGTCAGTTGCTTAATAATCTGCTTGAGCATCAGGCTACACTGATTAGTCAGATTAACGATTCCAAGACCATGTTACAAACGCTTCGTAGCAGTGCTGAATCCATCGGAAGTATTACCACTACCATCAATCAGCTCGCCGACCAAACCAATATGCTTGCTCTTAATGCAGCCATCGAAGCCGCTCGGGCCGGAGAGCAGGGCCGGGGCTTTGCAGTTGTAGCCGACGAAGTGCGTGATTTAGCGAAGAAAACCACTGATGCGACACAAGGAATCGATGCAGTGCTCAGCGATATCAATCAGTGTAGTCAGAATTCTGTTATGGCCATCGAAAAGGTGGCTGATGCTGGCGATGAAATGAGCCAGATGATTACCGAGACATCTGATTTAATTAAAGCTGCTAGCGAAGCATCAAGCGCTGCAGCTAACTCTATGACAGTGATGAAAGACACCGTTGACGAACATGGTGAGGCAAATCGTGGTATCAGTGCCAACGCTATGCAGTTACATGAAAATACCCGTCAACTGGAAGCTGAATTAGGTGAAGTATCAGAGAAGGTACTGGCGTTGAGTCACCAAACCGAGGATATTTTCCGGCAACTGCAAGTTTTCGATTTACATAACCGCAATGCCAAAGTGCAGCGTATTGCCCAGGAAACTGCACAGCGAATCGGCAAACTGTTTGAACAGGCTATAGAACAGGGACGGTTATCACAACAGTCATTATTTGATTTTAACTACCAACCGGTGCCCAATACCAATCCGCAGAAATTCACTACCGGTTTTGACAAATTCACTGATGCAGAACTGCCGATGTTACAAGAGCCAATTCTGGAGCAAAACGACTTTATAATTTATGCCGGTGCAGTGGATGTTAACGGCTATTTCCCCACGCATAATAAAAAGTTTAGTCATAAGATGACCGGCAATTATGAAATTGACCTTGCTAAGAGCCGCACTAAACGTATCTTTAACGATTATACAGGTTCACGCTGCGGCAGTAATACCGAGAGTTTCCTGTTGCAAACCTATAAGCGTGATACCGGCGAGGTGATGCATGACTTATCGGCCCCTATTTTTGTAAACAACCGGCACTGGGGCGGTTTTAGGATTGGTTATAGAGCAGACTGATAAGTATATTGTGCGAGTAACTAAGACCACTTACGATGAATGAGTGGTTTTTTTTCGATAAACGAAATATAATTTTATAGCCCCCGGTCTATAGTGAAAGAGATAACAATTAGTTGACCTGATAGGAACAAGACGATGAAACAAGTAAACAAAAATGGTATTGCAAGTGCGCTGGGTGCAGTGGTTTTAACTTCCATGTCATCTATGGCGATGGCCGATACGGCTAATCCATTTGGTGCTCAGCAGTTAGAGTCCGGCTACATGCAGTTTGCACCGGAAGGCAAGTGTGGTGAAGGCAAGTGTGGCGAGAGCAAGAAGGCCAGCAAAGAAGGCAAGTGTGGTGAAGGCAAGTGCGGCGAAAGTATGAAAGCCGACAAAGAAGGCAAGTGTGGCGAAGGTAAGTGCGGCGAGAACAAGAAAGCCATGAAAGAAGGTAAGTGTGGCGAAGGTAAATGCGGTGCTGAGAAGAAAGCCATGAAAGAAGGTAAATGTGGCGAAGGCAAATGCGGCGCCGACAAAAAAGCCAAAAAAGAAGGTAAATGTGGTGAAGGCAAATGCGGTGGTGCAGCGTAAGCCAGTCATCACAGGAGTAGTTCATGGATGCTAAGTTACAGGGTGCCGGTCTGGGCCTTCGCAGGGAAATGTTGGACGACGTGCTGCCTGCTCTTCCCGGAAATGTTGATTTCTGGGAAGTAGCACCTGAAAACTGGATCCCACTGGGGGGTAAGTACCGCGAGGATTTTAATCGTTGCGTTAAGCAGGCCGTGTTCACTACCCATGGATTATCTTTGTCTATTGGTGGTCCGGATCCACTGGATCACCGCTTTTTGCTTGAGCTTAAGCACTTTCTCGATCGCTATAACATCGAATTGTATAGCGAGCATTTAAGTTATTGCTCGGCCGACGGGCATTTATACGATTTAATGCCGGTTCCATTTACCGAAGAAGCGGTAAGCTATATTGCCGAGCGGGTAAAAATGGTTCAGGACATTCTTGAGCGCCCTTTGGTGCTGGAAAACGTGTCTTATTATATTGCGCCTGATCAGCAGCTCTCAGAGCTAGAGTTTATTAATGCGTTGTTGACTGAAGCCAACTGTAAAATGCTACTCGACGTCAATAACGTGTATGTGAATTCGATTAATCACCGTTATGATCCTTACGCGTTTATTGATGGCCTGCCGTCGGAGCGCATAGTTTATGGCCATATTGCCGGCCATTATGCAGAAGCTGAAGATCTCCGGGTCGATACCCATGGCAGCGATGTTATTGAGCCGGTCTGGGATTTACTTGCGCACAGTTACCGAAAGCACCATGTGTTTCCTACTTTACTGGAACGTGATTTTAACATCCCGGCTTTAGAAGTATT
>CATMRP010000276.1 GCA_950073835.1 uncultured Alteromonadaceae bacterium | reverse complement strand
GTAAATCCGGCCCGGCTAAAGGCAGCCGCCATCTCCAGGTGAGAGTTAACGCCCTGCTCACGCAGGATAGCAATGCGTGGCTTAATGCCTTTGGCTATGTAAGGTGCTGCCACATCATCGTTGATGTCGTAACTCAGTTTGGCGTGCAGGCCAGGATCTTTAGCGTCTTGTTTCGCCTTATGTTCCTGGTCTGCGCATTCTGGGTTATCCCGCAAACGCTGCATCGCATGTGTGGTTTCGGCCCACATGGCACGGTAGGTAGTTCGGGCTTCGCTTAGTACAACCTTGCCGCCACGGGTAAATTCGATGGTGTCAGTGGTATTTAATGTACCTACTCTATGCACCAATTCGCCCAGGCCATTTGCTGCGAATACGGCAAGAACACTCTCTACATCGTCAGCAGAGACCTGCATTACCGCTCCCAGCTCTTCGCTGTATAGCGCTGCCAGGTCGTCATCGCCCAGCGTATCAAGCGCCACACTCACACCGGTTTTACCGGCAAAGGCCATTTCTGCTACGCTGACAAATAAGCCACCGTCAGAGCGATCGTGATAGGCCAGCAGTTTATTATCAGCCAATAATGCCTGTACGGCATTAAAGAAATTAAGCAGTAATTCCGGCGCATCCAAATCAACCGGCGTTTTACCTAACTGGTTATAGACCTGAGCCAGACAACTAGCGCCTAAACGGTTTTTACCTGCTCCTAAGTCCACCAGCAATAAGGCAGTCTCGCCTTTGTCGGTGCGCAGTTGAGGGGTTACCGTTTTGCGGATATCGGTCGCCGCACCAAAGGCGGTGATCACCAGTGAAAGCGGCGCTGTCACTGCCTTATCTTCACCGTTGTCCTGCCAGGCAGTTTTCATCGACATAGAGTCTTTGCCAACCGGAATGGTCAGGCCCAGTGCCGGACATAATTCTTCACCTACCGCTTTTACCGCTTCGTACAAGCCCGCGTCTTCACCCGGATGTCCGGCGGCAGCCATCCAGTTAGCCGACAATTTAATGCGTTTCATGTCGCCAATGTGGGCGGCAGCGATATTGGTAATTGATTCACCTACTGCCAGTCGTGCAGAAGCAGCGTAATCGAGCAAGGCAACCGGCGTACGTTCACCCATCGCCATTGCTTCACCATGATAGGTATCAAATGCCGATGCAGTGACGGCAACGTCGGCAACCGGCACCTGCCACGGGCCAACCATCTGGTCGCGGCTCACCAAACCGGTTACGCTGCGATCGCCAATGGTAATAAGGAAAGTCTTCTCCGCAATGGCCGGTAAGCGCAGCAGTCGCTCAGCAGCATCAGCAAGGCTAATCCCGGTGCAATCAAGTTCAGCAGAACAGTGCGTGGCGCTGGCCACATCACGATGCATTTTAGGCGGCTTGCCTAATAAAACTTCCAGCGGTAAATCGATAGGCTGATTATCAAAATGCTCATCATTCAATAACAGATGTTGCTCTTCAGTGGCTTCACCAATCACTGCGAAAGGCGCGCGCTCGCGCTTACAGATAGCCTCGAACACAGCCAGTTTATCCGGCGCTACCGACATTACGTAACGTTCCTGGGATTCGTTACACCAGATTTCCAGTGGCGACATGCCCGGCTCGTCTGATAACACTTTACGCAGTTCAAAGCGGCCACCGCGACCACCGTCGTTGACCAACTCAGGCATGGCGTTAGATAAACCACCCGCGCCCACATCGTGGATAAACTGAATAGGGTTGTCTTCACCTAACTGCCAGCAGGCGTCGATAACTTCCTGACAACGGCGTTCCATTTCCGGGTTATCCCGTTGTACCGAGGCAAAGTCGAGATCTTCACTGGACTGCCCTGAAGCCATCGATGAAGCTGCACCGCCGCCCAGGCCAATGTTCATTGCCGGGCCACCAAGAACGATCAGTTTAGCGCCAACCGTAATTTCACCTTTTTCGACGTGATCCTGACGAATGTTGCCTAAACCACCGGCCAGCATAATTGGTTTGTGATAACCACGCACTTCAGTGCCGTTAAAGCTGTTGACTTCCTGCTCGTAGGTACGGAAATACCCTAACAGGTTAGGACGGCCAAATTCGTTGTTGAACGCAGCGCCACCAAGTGGGCCATCAATCATAATGTCCAGCGCGCTAACTATACGGGTAGGTTTGCCATAATCGATTTCCCATGGGCGCACTGCATCAGGCAGTTTCAGGTTCGACACGGTAAAACCAACCAGACCGGCTTTCGGTTTAGAACCACGACCGGTGGCACCTTCATCACGAATTTCACCACCAGAACCCGTTGCCGCACCAGGGAACGGTGAAATTGCCGTGGGATGGTTGTGGGTTTCTACCTTCATCAGGATAGCAATATCTTCGTGATGATAAGTGTACTCATGAGACTGTGGCTCTGGGAAGAATCGGCCAGCCTGCCAGCCTTCCATTACCGCGGCGTTATCTTTATAGGCAGAGAACACATATTCAGGGCACAGCTCGAAGGTGTTCTTGATCATTTTGAACAATGACTTAGGCTGCACCTCGCCATCGATGGTCCAGTCGGCATTAAAGATTTTATGGCGACAGTGCTCAGAGTTAGCCTGAGCAAACATGTAAAGCTCGATATCGTTGGGGTTACGACCCAACTTCACAAAATTATCAAACAGGTAGTCAATTTCGTCATCGGCCAGGGCCAGACCCAGCGTTTGGTTAGCAGAAACCAGCGCGTCTTTACCCGCGCCTAATATATCTACAGAGCTGAATTCCCGAGGCTGATGCTTATCAAACAGTACCGACGCATCCTCGGGCGTAGCAAATACGCTTTCGGTCATACGGTCATGAAGCTCTGCGGCTACCAGCTTACGCTGTTCATCTGTTAACGGCTGCGCCGCTGTCACATAAAAAGCACAACCACGTTCAACACGGGCAATCGCCGTTAATCCGCAGTTATGGGCAATATCTGTGGCTTTACTGGACCACGGTGAAATAGTGCCGGGACGGGGAGTAACGAAAAAACATTCGCCGGTGGCAGCTTCCTGTGCTTGCTTTGGTCCGTAGGTTAACAATTTATCCAACACCGATAATTGTTCTTCAGATAACGCCTGTTGCGTATCCACTAAATGAACATATTCGCTGTAAAGGTGAGTAACGTCGACACCGGATTGCTGCAGTCGTTGGATTAATTTAGCTGTGCGGAAGTCAGATAACGCCGGAGCGCCACGTAGGACCAACATAGTTTGCTACCTAATTTGTGAGAACCGCCGGGTAGAAAACGCCAATTTGCCGTCGGTCCTGGTTGTGAACTTGTTTGGCGCGGATTATAGTGGAAAAGCGGCGGCTTGATAACCAGCAAGGGTTATTCAA
>CATMRP010000275.1 GCA_950073835.1 uncultured Alteromonadaceae bacterium | reverse complement strand
TACCCCCATATGGTCATACCTTTATTTGTTGGACGAGAAAAATCCATTCGTTGCCTGGAAGCGGCCATGGACAGCGACAAACAGATCTTTCTGGTTGCGCAAAAAGATGCAGGGGTCGATGAACCCGATACCAATGATATTTATTCCGTAGGCACCATCGCCACCATTCTGCAGTTGCTCAAGTTACCCGACGGTACGGTAAAAGTACTGGTAGAAGGTAATGTGCGTGGCGAAATTGCAGAATACAATCAAACTGAGCCTTATTTTATCGCCGGCATTAACCGCACGGCCGACGAAGACCTGCCTGAAAGTGAACAGGAAGTGTTGATACGTTCGGCGGTTTCGCAATTCGAAGGCTATGTGAAACTAAACAAGAAGATCCCACCTGAAGTCCTCACTTCATTAAATGGGATCGACGATGCTGCTCGTCTGGCCGACACCATGGCAGCGCACATGCCGCTTAAGCTCGTCGAAAAACAGAAAGTGCTGGAGATGAAAGGCGTTAACGAGCGTCTTGAATATCTCATGGCACTGATGGAAGGCGAGATTGATTTACTCCAGGTTGAAAAGAAAATCCGTACCCGGGTTAAAAAGCAAATGGAGAAGTCCCAGCGCGAGTATTATCTCAACGAGCAAATGAAAGCCATTCAAAAAGAACTGGGTGAGTTGGATGATGCACCGGATGAGTTTGAAGCGCTGAGCAAAAAAATTGAAGAAGCGAAAATGCCTGCTGAGGCCGAGGAAAAAGCTAAAGCCGAGCTGCAAAAGCTGAAGATGATGTCGCCGATGTCAGCGGAAGCCACCGTTGTACGCAGCTATATCGACTGGCTCACCAGCGTGCCATGGCATAAACGTTCAGCCGTGAAAAAGAACCTGGCTAAGGCGGAAGAGATCCTCAACGCGGACCATTACGGTCTGGAAAAAGTGAAAGAACGTATTATCGAATACCTTGCCGTTCAGCAACGTGTGCGCAAGCTGAAAGGCCCCATTCTTTGTCTGGTAGGGCCGCCAGGGGTTGGGAAAACCTCGCTCGGTCAGTCCGTTGCCAAGGCTACCGGACGTAAGTATGTGCGCATGGCCCTGGGTGGCGTACGTGATGAAGCCGAAATTCGCGGCCACCGCCGGACTTACATTGGCTCATTGCCGGGTAAGCTGATCCAGAAAATGGCCAAGGTAGAAGTAAAGAACCCGCTGTTCCTGCTTGATGAAATCGACAAGATGTCGTCAGACATGCGCGGCGACCCGGCATCTGCACTGCTCGAAGTGCTCGATCCTGAACAAAACAGCAGCTTCAGTGATCATTACCTTGAAGTGGATTACGACCTGTCAGACGTAATGTTTGTTGCTACATCAAACAGCATGAATATCCCGGGGCCGTTACTTGACCGGATGGAAGTTATTCGTCTGTCTGGTTACACGGAAGATGAAAAGCTCAATATTGCTACCCGCCATTTAATTGGTAAGCAAATCGAGCGGAATGGCCTGAAGAAAAACGAACTCGAGATCGACGACTCAGCCATTATTGGCATGATCCGTTACTACACCCGCGAAGCAGGGGTTCGTTCACTGGAGCGTGAAATCTCCAAGGTTTGCCGTAAAGCGGTAAAAGACATTCTGCTGAATAAAGCCACCAAGAAGGTTGTGGTCACTCAGGAAAATCTTAAAGACTACCTTGGTGTGCAGCGCTTTGATTACGGTAAAGCCGACAAAAACAACCAGATTGGCCAGGTCACTGGCCTTGCCTGGACTCAGGTTGGAGGCGACCTGTTAACCATCGAAACCACCTCGGTTCCGGGTAAAGGCAAAATGACCTCTACCGGCTCACTAGGTGATGTGATGCAGGAGTCTATTCACGCGGCGATGACCGTGGTGCGTTCCCGTGCAGAGAAGTTGCGTATTAACGGCGACTTTTACGAAAAACGGGATATCCACGTGCACGTACCGGAAGGGGCAACTCCGAAAGATGGTCCGAGCGCCGGTATTGCTATGTGTACTGCATTGGTCTCGTCGCTAACCGGTAACCCGGTGAAATGTGAAGTGGCGATGACTGGTGAAATCACCCTGCGTGGTGAAGTACTGGCCATCGGTGGCTTAAAAGAAAAGCTGCTTGCGGCTCACCGTGGCGGCATCAAAACCGTTGTGATCCCAAAAGAAAACGAACGTGATTTGGAAGAAATTCCGGATAACGTAAAACAAGATCTGGACATTCATCCGGTACAATGGATTGACGAAGTTCTGGATATTGCGTTGCAAGAGCCGGTCGAAAGTTTTAAACCGGTTGCACTGAACGGCGAATAAATCATCAGTAAACACCGCTGAAGCGCGCGCCAATGCTGCGTAGCAGCGGTTTTATTGGACCTTTTGGTTAATTTTTATCCATATGGTGTGACAAAAGCCGTTTTTTTTAACTTTAGGGGCTTCAAAGTCCCAAAAGTTGTGATACCTTAACTGCTGTATTCGCTTGAAGCCTTGTCACTAAAGGGATGGCAGCGATTCAACAATAAGTTAAAAAATTGTAAAGTGAAGCTTGATGTTAATGTTCAAGCTTGCTATAACGTCTGAGCAATGAACTGATTATTGTTTTGCGGACGAGAGCATAATAACAAACGAAGGGGATCTAATTGTGAACAAGTCTCAACTCATCGACAAAATCGCTGCTGGTGCAGATATTTCTAAAGCTGCCGCTGGCCGTGCACTGGATGCTTTCACTGACGCGGTAACAGACGCGCTGAAAGAAGGCGACCAGGTAGCGCTGGTTGGTTTCGGCACTTTCTCTGTAAGAGAGCGCTCTGCACGCAGTGGTCGTAATCCTCAAACTGGTGAGACTATCGAAATTGCTGCGGCTAAAGTACCTTCTTTCAAAGCTGGTAAAGCACTGAAAGACGCTTGTAACTAAGCATTAGATATTTTTTGAAAAGGCGATGGTTTACCATCGCCTTTTTTATTGCTGTAAGCAAAGGAATGCCTCTTCAGCATTCTATCGGGGTAAGTATTAAGCTATAATCCCCGCTTATTTGTTCCGTCGGCCCCGACTATATTGCGGGTAGCTACCGGCCGGAAGAGTTGTAATGCAACGGAGTTAAAATCGAGTCATGCTAGAAAGGATCAGAGAAGGTTCTCAAGGCCCATGGGCGATGGCGATTATTGCCCTGATCGTATTGAGTTTTGTATTTGCTGGGGTTAGCAGCTATGTGTCTTCATCAGGCAGCACTGCCGCCGCTGAAGTTAACGGTGAGCCAATTAGCCAGCAGGATGTTGAACGCGCCTATCAGGCACAACGTGCCCGTCTGGAAGCGCAGTTTGGTGAAGGGATCAGCGCCTTATTCAGCGATGAAAACTATCTGCGTGATTTCCGCATGAACGTGCTGGATCGCCTGATTGCCGACAC
>CATMRP010000274.1 GCA_950073835.1 uncultured Alteromonadaceae bacterium | reverse complement strand
ATCCCCCAGTAACGACTTACTGACCAGCCATACTGCTCCACCCTTAGGAACAGGCCATAAAATACCAGCCCGCTGTAAACCGGTAATAAGAGTATACCGAGATAGATAAACCGGTGGATAAAAGGGGAGTAGGGGCGTTCATTTGCATCGCCCTGATATACGCTGTTCAGTGCAAACAGCAGGCAGGCCTGCATCCATAAAATAAGATAGCTGCCCGGGCCTTCTTCCCAGAGCGGCGTTAAACCGGTAAACGGTAAGGCAAGCAGGAAAATCAGCGAGACGAACACCAGCAGTACCAGCAGGTATTTAAGTAGGGCCTGCTGTAACTGTTTAATGGTATCGACGACAATGCTGAGCCGGCGGATAAGAATTACACCCAGTGCCAGGGCAAGATTAAGCGCCGGGTAATAAAACCACTTTTGTTCAAACAGTTGGTCGAAAAAATCGATGTTGATAACCGAGAATAAACCGGCCCACAGCATCAGAATACCCCAGGTGACCAGAGTAAACGCCAGTGCCAGACCCAGAGTGAGCAGGTTGCGCCACGAATAGTGGAACAGCTGGGGATAAACGAAGGGCTCATCGGCCGTTTTCACCTGCACATACATCAGCGCTTTGAACGTCAGCAAAGCCAAAGTGAATGTCATGGGGGCGAGCAGGGTGTCCAGACGTGATGGCGAAGAAGGAATTGCCTGACCACCGGTGTAGAAGGTAAGCAGCGCACAGAGCGCGGCAAAAGGGGCGATGTAGGCGACCAGCCTGACTTTATTGTGTTCATTAACCCCCAGCAGATACATGCCAGGCCCGATAATAACCAGAGCATATGCCGCAAACAGCCACTGCGGTGCAGTGGCTGGCCAGAACTCAAAGTCGATGGACTGGTGTAATAGTAACAGTGCGAGGCCCTGCAGCAGGGCTATAAGTAGCATCAGCCGGGTGGGGTAGCGCAGTTCTTCCATAAATATTGTCGCCTGATTGTTTTACTCACTAAACTACAGTAGTTTTATGCATTGGTGAAAATTAAATAAAGAGAAGAACTTATGCCCGGTACTGAGCGTTCATTAACGTTGCGCTTTCTGGCAGAGCCTGCGGATGTCAACTTCGGTGGTAAAGTGCACGGCGGTGCGGTAATGAAGTGGATCGACTTAAGTGCCTATGGATGTGCTGCCGGCTGGAGCGGCAAATACTGTATTACGGCTTACGTGGGCGGCATGCACTTTGTTAAACCAATTCTGGTAGGCAATATCGTAGAAGTGGAAGCCAAGGTGATTTATACCGGCAAAAGCTCCATGCATATTCGTATTCTGGTGCGCGCGGGCGATCCGAAAAGCAGCGAACGGGAACTCTGCACTCACTGTATTGCAGTAATGGTAGCCATGGATGAAAACGGTAAACCTTCATCTGTACCAGACTGGATACCCAAAACAGAGCAGGACAAACGCCAGCGAGACTCGGCTTTAAAACTGATGGCAATGCGCGACCAGATCCGGGAAGAGATGACGACCTATGTGGACAACTGAGCCGATTTATTAAGTTTGTATACAGTCATTACACCGATAAGGCCACCCAGCACAATTGCTGAAATAACAATTAAATCAAAAGTCTGAGCTATATATAATTGCTGTACAGCGTAAATAAGAGAGCCAAGACAAACAAAGGCTGAAAACTTAACCCGTTTCACGTTATGCCCGCGCAGAAGAAAAGGGATAAGTGATACCCCCAACGTGTAAAAGAAGCCTGGTCCGGCAGTATAAAATATTGACAGGACCGGTAACGTTGAGGTGTTTAAATGTTCAGGATGTTGTAGCTTAGTGACTGCAGCCAAAATAATGCACACTACAATCGCTAGTATTATATACATACGGATAGCCATAACGTCTCCTTGTAGACAACATTGATACGCCAGACAGATCTGGCGCAAGGAATATTTAGTTGTACATATTTGAGCGGGCATCATCATTCATTTGCCCGCTGGTCGATTCAACACCACTTTCCAGCGCACCAGAGTCAATAACTTCTTCCACAATCATTTGACCTACTATGCCAGGCAAAGTCCAACAAACCTCTCTTAAACCACCTAGCACTGCGTCTAAGTCTGTTGAATAGAGTACTTAGTACTAATTTTCTTTGATAAGTAAAAAAGGTAACTTGTGTTTCTGTCATCCGCAGCGTGTTCACATTCACTGTAATAGCTTGTTAGCGAGGGTGTAACTGCCCTAAAGCACAGAAACCCAGATTTAAGGTGTGTGAAAATGCCTTACTGTCAGATATCACGCTTATTTCAAAATATAGGCTGATTAATACTTGCACGTTTGGATTGATTCTGTATAATTCGCGCCCACTTGCCCAGTACATATGTACCCAGGGCATGGTTTCGGCCGCAGCCACACTGCTTTTAGGGTGGTCGCCAAAGCGACGTCGTATTGATGTAGCGGGAGTGTTAGAAACAAAGAACAAGATTCCAATTGGGAATCACTGGTTTATACGCACATCTTTTCGTCCCAACAATATAAGGGAGTGAGAAGATGATTTTTTTGTTCTTTCGATTGGAGCTTAATCGATGCCAAATCAAAGAATTCGTATTCGTTTAAAAGCGTTTGATCACAAGTTGATCGATCAGTCTACGGCTGAAATCGTTGAAACGGCGAAACGTACTGGTGCTCAGGTCAGCGGTCCAATTCCACTGCCTACTCGCAAAGAACGCTATACAGTTCTGATTTCTCCGCACGTTAATAAAGACGCGCGTGATCAATATGAAATCCGTACTCATAAGCGTTTGGTAGACATCATTGAACCAACTGACAAGACCGTTGACGCGCTGATGCGTCTGGACTTGGCTGCTGGTGTTGATGTTCAAATCAGCCTGGGCTAACAAGAGAGGGTAATAACAATGGCGATTGGTCTAGTCGGTCGTAAAGTGGGTATGACTCGCATCTTCACTGAAGATGGTACGTCGATCCCTGTGACTGTTATTGAAGCGACCCCTAACCGTGTTACTCAGTTACGCACTGATGAAACTGACGGTTATCGCGCACTGCAAGTTACTGCAGGTACCAAGAAAGCGAACCGCGTAAACAAAGCTTCAGCAGGTCACTTTGCTAAAGCTGGTGTTGAAGCTGGCCGTGGTCTTTGGGAATTCCGCCTGGAAGATAACGAAGGTGCCGACATCGAAGTAGGCAGTGAAATCACTGTTGAAATCTTCAACGACACCAAGAAAATTGACGTAACTGGTACGTCTAAAGGTAAAGGTTTCGCCGGCGCTATCAAGCGTTGGAACTTTTCTGCTCAACGCGCTACTCACGGTAACTCATTGTCTCACCGTGCACCTGGTTCAATTGGTCAAAACCAATCACCAGGTAAAGTATTCAAAGGCAAGAAAATGGCTGGTCAGCTTGGTAACAA
>CATMRP010000273.1 GCA_950073835.1 uncultured Alteromonadaceae bacterium | reverse complement strand
AAATAACTGGCCAGGCCAAATCCATGTACAGCCATATCGCCGCTCTGACCCAGGAACACTTCATTGAGATAAGCCTGTATGATCTTGTCTTTGCTGTAGCGGGCATCAATGATGATGGCCATCAGCGCTTCTTTAATTTTCCGCTCAAGCGAGCGTTCGCGGGTCAGATACAGGTTTTTAACCAGCTGCTGAGTAAGTGTGCTGCCGCCCTGAACGGTCCGTCCGGCTGCGATATTCGCCAGAAGTGCCCGGATGATAGACAAAGGGGCAATGCCATGGTGGCTGTAAAAGTCACGATCTTCGGTAAGCGTTAATGCCTTGACCAGTAATGGCGGGACATCTTCCAGCGTTACCAGCATTCGGTCTTCCTGACTGCCACTGGCGAGTCGGGTTACCAGCCAGGACTCCAGCCTGACCTGCTGTAAAGACTGGTCAGTTTGTAAATCGGTAATAGAAGCAATGCGCGCTCCATTCCAGCGGATAGTTAACTGCCGCAAGGGCTGAAACCCATCAGGAAAATGGAACGCCCGGCGGTAAATGCTAATAGCGGCCTGGCCAACACTGTATTCGCCGCTGCCCTGAATTTGATTAACCCGTCGGTAACCCAGCAGCTTTAGCTCGTCCAGCACCTCTTTGCGTGTAATCTCCTCGCCCTTATGCAGTTGCAACGGGCGGGCATAGATTTGTGCCGGTACCTGCCATTTATTGCCTGAAAAGTGGTGCTTAATCTGGGCATCGAGATAAATAATGTAAGCCCCGAACAGTACCAGAAAAATTAAAGAGAACTTCCAGAAAAGCCGCCAAAGTCGGCGTTTTCGGTTAGGATGAGAAGTAGGCTCGGCTTTTTTAGATGTCACAACGCTTCCTGTAAATACTTTGCGGGTACGACCGGTTGCTGGCAACCAGGCCAGGCAAGGGACACAGCCGTTTTGTTTGCGCTGTATCAATTACCTTTATGCAACTTTAGGCTCATCAGACTAGACAAGTGATTGTTCGCTTTTTACTCTGTAAGTCAATCAGCCTCTGGGAAAGCCATGATACTGGCTAAAGTAAGGAGTTTACCATGAAAATTACCGTCGATATCGATCTGTCACCGTCAGAAGCTCGCGAACTCTTAGGCTGGCCGGACATGACCAAAATCCATGAAGCCACCATTGCCATGTTTACCGAACAATTAAAAAACGGTAACCAGGAAACAATGATGACCCTTCTGAAACCCTACCTTGATGGCAGTCAACAGGCCTTTTCTTTCTACCAGAAAATGATGGAAGGCATTGCCACCAGTACCGCCTCAGGCAAAAAATAACAACTTCAAGGAGCACTTGTGGAGCAACAGGATAAGCAGGAAATTCTGGACACGCTAAACCAGTATGCTGAGCAGTTTAATAGCATGGTACAGCAAATTCTTACCCGTCAGGCTGATTCGAGCGACGCTGCAAAAATGTTCGACCCGCAGCACCTGCAACAGCTACTGACCACAAAACTGGCCGATAAGGTAGAAGTGGATACCTCCAAGCTGGTAGAAAACCAGATGGAGTTTATGCGCCAGCAAACTGAACTGTGGCAGCAGGCAAGCAAAGCCATGTTTGGCGAAAAGGCTGAAACAGTCGTTAGTGAGTCACGTGGTGATAAACGTTTTAGCCACACCGACTGGAATGACAACCCGGTTTTTAATTATTTAAAACAAGCCTACCTGATAAATTCCAAGATGCTACAGGGCATGATGGATTCCATGACCTTTGCCGATCCTAAATCTGCTGAACAGGTAAAGTTTTACACTCGTCAGTATATTAACTCGGTTGCGCCAACCAATTACCTGTTCTCAAACCCGGATGTATGTGAAGAAATCCTTAAATCCAAAGGGCAGAGCATGCTCAAAGGCATTGAGAATTTCATGCGCGACCTGGAGCAAAGCCCGCTTGAGGCGTTTAAGATCACGCAAACCGATATGTCGGCCTTCGAACTGGGTGAAAACCTCGCTACCACCGACGGCAAGGTGGTGTATCAGAACGAACTGATCCAGCTCATTCATTACACCCCCAAAAAAGCCAAAACCTACGCACCGCCAGTCTTGTTTGTACCGCCGTTTATTAACAAATATTACATCCTTGACCTTGATGAAAAGAAATCAGCGGTGAAAGGGTTGCTCGAAAGCGGTTTCAGTGTGTTTATGATTTCCTGGGTCAACCCAGACAAATCCCTGGCCGATCATGACTTTGTCAGTTACATGAAGCACGGTCCGCTGGCCGCACTCGATGTGGTCTGTGAGATTACCAAACAGCCCAAGGTTAACATGACCGGATTTTGCGTGGGCGGTACCCTGTCTGCCGTTACTGCAGCTTACCTGCGCGCCCAGGGCGATGAACGGATCTTATCACTGACTCTGCTTACTACCCTGACCGACTTCAGTGAGCCGGGTGAAATTGGTAACTACCTGACCGAAGAGAGCCTTAATGCCATGGAGCAAAATGCCGACATTAAAGGCGTGTATGACGGCCGCATACTGGGGCTTAGTTTTAGCCTGTTGCGTGAGAACAACCTGTTCTGGTCGTACTTTATCAATAATTATTTAAAAGGCGAGGATCCCGCCGCCTTTGATATTCTGTTCTGGAACAGTGATGCCACCAATATCACCGCTGCCTGCTTTAAACAGTATGTGCGTACCATGTATTGGGAAAACAAACTGCGGGAACCGGGTGGAATGGTGATTGACGGTGTGCCTATCGATCTGGGCAATATCGACGTACCGGTTTACTTTTTGGCCACCATTGCCGATCACATTGTGCTCTGGCAAGCCGCCTACAAAGGCACACAACTGGTGGGCGGAGATACCCGCTTTGTACTGGCCGGTTCCGGGCACCTGGCTGGAGTAATTAACCCACCCGCCAAAGGCAAATATCCACACTGGATCAACCAGGACCTCCCCCCAGACGCTGCCGCCTGGTTCGACGGCGCCACCCAGCATGAAGGCTCCTGGTGGCCGGACTGGCACAACTGGCTGCAGTCTCACAATGATAAACAGGTTACTTCACCCAAACCGGGCAAACATAAGTCTTATCCGGTAGTAGAAGATGCACCTGGCAGTTACGTTAAACGACGCCTCGGCTAGCGATAAACCCGCCTGATATTTGCTCTGCCGGCCTATTCTGCGCTACATTGCAGAATAGCTGACAGGGTTGTAGTTAACCTGCTGGCCCTGCACGGGGCCCCATTTTTGGTTTTGCAGCACCCTGCTACCCAGACTCTGCGGTGGGTAATGGTAATGCCGTGCGGTGATTACCAGCCCGGACAAGCAGCCGCAGGTGCTGCCCAACCGCATTCAAACTAGATAAGCACAGGTTCCGATGGTTACTATAAAGAAATATCCAAATCGCAGGCTTTATGACACATCACGCAGTCAGTATGTGAACATGGATTACATTAAAACACTGGT
>CATMRP010000272.1 GCA_950073835.1 uncultured Alteromonadaceae bacterium | reverse complement strand
CCTAAACGCAAGAGCGAACCACTATTAATTAAACGTGACGCAAGCATCGCATAGCGTTGAGAGTTCGACAACGGGTTAACGCCTATTTGGCAAATTCACCGGACTAAATGGCTGTGAAACGCTGCTTCAGACCGACAGCGACAGTACTTCACGGCCATAATCTGAGCTGATTAACTCGGCTTCACTGATCTTGCCATCTTCATTAATATCAATGTCACCAAATTCGCGCAGTAAATCGGTGTTTTTTACCGCTTCACGCAGGGTAATAAATCCATCGTCATCGGAATCCATCTTTTCCATAAATTCCTGACTGGTTGGAATCGCTGCTGCTGAAAAGGTGGTTACTGCTGCTAAGGCCAAAATAATAGTACGCATGGCTGTCTCCGCTTGTTGTCTTTATTCGGTTATGTCACCTGACTAGAGCAGAACTCGTACCAAAAGTTAATTTCACATATATTTCAATCAATTACGAAAAATTTAAATTTATTTCATTATACTTACAGGGCGTATTTGTTGCCATAAAGCAACAGTGTATTGTAAGAAGGGCTCATTTAGTCGCGATGTTCTGTCATTCCAGCTAAACCATTTAGCTTTTCACCAGGACAGTCCCCCTGTTACCACCATAATAAAAGCCTTCGTCAACTTGTGAAAATCGGATCCGTGGATTACTTTTAATGCATTAGTTTGATTGGTAAATGATAATGTGGTTAAAAAAGCATTTATCCTCCGTTGCAGGCCTGTTTTGCATTATTTTAATGCTTTCCCCCATTGTGAGCCTCGCAGAAATGGAGCCCATTTCCGGATTTAAAGTGTCCGGCTTCGGCCGTATCGTTGGCGGCTATCTGGATACCAGCGATGCAGCTTATCTGGACTATTCCGATGAAATACAATTTGATAGTCAGTCTCTGGCTGCGATTCAGGCCGACTGGCAAGCAACGGATAAATTCAGTGTCACCACGCAATTGCTGGCTCACAGCAACTCTGACACAAAATCTGGTATTGAATGGCTCTACCTGACCTATCAACTTAACGATAACTGGCAGATCCGTGCCGGAAAGCAGCGTACGCCGTTTTTCCACTATTCCGATGTGCGCAATGTTGGTTTTGCTTATCATTGGATCAACCCGCCACAGCAGCTTTACAACGGTGTTCTGTTTCCTACCTATGAAGGGGTGAATGTTAATTACCGGATTGGTAACGAAGAGATTCAGGCATCCATTGAAGCCTATTGGGGCAGCTTTAACGATGAATACGAAATTGCCGATTTAATCATAAAACCTGATGTCACCAATCTGCATGGTTTTATCGGGCGGATAAGTCGGCAGAATCTCCAGTTTACGCTGGCTTTTCACCGTGGCGATATCGATGTCACCCTACAGGAACTGGAAGACTTCCGCACAATTTTACAGTCTGCTGGTTATAGCATGTCAGCAGACTCCCTGTCACCTGAAGGTAAAGTAGAAGTGTTGACCGCGGGTTTGTCTTATCATAACTTTGATTACTTTGTAGAAGCGGAAGTGATGAAACTGGTAGGCGAACCCTCTGCATTTCCTGACATGCTCAGCGCTTACCTCACCACAGGCATTTACAGCCCGCCGATGACATATCATGTTACAGTGGCAACTTCGACAGCATCTTACCCTGACCCCATTAACGAGATTCCGCTTGGGCTTGCACCAGAGTTAGACTATTTATCGACCACGTACGAATCGATTTTTGACCAGTTTTATCGCGACTCGCTGAATAGCCTTGCTATCGGTATTCGCTACGATTTTAACGCACATTTTGCGATTAAGGGCGATGTATCCTTGCTACGAGGAAAGGATCAGGAGCGGGCCTTTTTTGAAGTGAAAAATGCCAACTTTGACAATTCTGCCACGCTTTACCAGGTGGCTTTGGAGTGGGTATTCTGATGAAGCGCCTACTCCTTTTTATCTGCCTGTTGGTAAACAGCTTAGTAGTTTCTGCGAAAAGTAATGAGCACGTAATGGTAGTTACCCATCGTGACTCATCCATTAACAGCATCAGTAAATCTCAACTGAGAAACCTTTTTATGGGTAATCTGGCATTACCTGACATTACGCCCATTGCCCTGTCTCCAGGAGAAATGGGTCGCTCCATTTTTAATATCAGAGTAATCGGGCTCACTGAGTCACGGATCCAGGCTTACTGGGCACAAATGCGTTTCAGCGGCCGGCAACAACGGCCCGAGACCGCAAGTAGCATAAATGAGCTGATATTAATGATAGCGTCATCGACAAATACTATTGGCTACCTGCCGGAAGGCACGCCATTGCCAGACGATATCAAAGTAATTTACCGCAGTTCCGCGCCCTAACTAACCCGCCTGACGCTGATAGTCTGGCTGACGCCTGATATCCGCTAATGGCCGAGGTTTACTGAACAGATATCCCTGTACCGTATCGCAACCCAATGATTTAAGGTATTCCCACTGCGACGGCGTTTCCACACCTTCGGCACAGATCTTCAGTGACAGTCGCCGCGCCAGATCGATGATTGAGATAGTCACCAGTCGGCTGCGTTCTGAGCTATCCAGCTCCATAACAAACTGACGGTCAATTTTGAGGGTATCGATAGTGATCCGGGTCAGGTAACTTAACGAAGAATAGCCTGTTCCAAAATCATCCAGCGCAATGGTACAACCGAGGTTATGCAAACGTTTAAATAACGACTCGCTGGACTCAAAGTTATCCAGATAAGCAGACTCAGTCACTTCAAATTCCACGTTCTCCGGGTTAACCGAATGTGCCCGAAAAGCATCGTAAATCCAGTCAAATAGCTCACTGTGGCGCAAATCGTGTACCGATAAATTAATTGCCAGGCGAATTTTTGGCGAATAAATGCTAATCAGTTCAGCCAGCTCTTGACTGGCCTGATTGAGGACCCACTGAGTAATCGAGGTAATTTTACCCGCCTGCTCCGCAACCAGAATAAACTCAGAGGGCATAACCGGCCCTAACTCGGGATGGTGCCAACGGATCAGAGCTTCCAGAGAATCTATCTCGCCGTTAAGGTTAATTTTAGGCTGATAATGTAAACTGAACTGATTTTCTTCTATCGCCGCTTCAATGCTGTTGGCGATCAGAATTTTGCGTTTATGCGACTCCGACATCTCAGGACTAAAAATAGTATAAACACCCCGCCCCCGGGCTTTTGAGCGATACATGGCAAGGTCGGCATTACTAACCAGTTGACTCAGGTCGTACCCGGCTTCGCGGGCCTTTGCCACGCCAATACTCACCCCCACTCTGAGCGACAGACCTTTGAGCCTGAAAGGTTCAGCAAATGCCGACAGCACCCGTTCAGACACCGTGCTCATATTCAGCTCTGTGACATCCCGGTCCGGGATAATCAAAAACTCATCGCCGCCCAGTCGGGCCAGAATATCGCCATCACGAAGGATAGCTTTTACCCGCTCAGCCACTTCGATTAATATCATATCGCCGGTTTCATGGCCTAAGGAGTCATTGATGCCTTTGAAGCCGTCAAGGTCGAAAAACATCAGGATCAG
>CATMRP010000271.1 GCA_950073835.1 uncultured Alteromonadaceae bacterium | reverse complement strand
ACTCCACCAAAGTCGCAGATGGTTTTAATGGTGCCAGTTGTCGACATGCGGTAGTATACGGATTCTTCGTCTAGATGACTATGTGAGCCTAAAAATAAGAGGACGCCATGACCGTAATTCGTCAACAAGACTTTATCGATAGCATCGAAGATGCGTTGCAGTTCATTTCCTATTACCACCCACTTGATTATGTGAAGGCTGTTGAACAGGCCTATCTCAAGGAAGAAAGCCAGGCGGCAAAAGATGCTATGGCCCAAATCCTGATTAACTCACGTATGTCTGCCGAGGGTAAACGCCCGTTGTGTCAGGATACAGGCATTGTAACCTGTTTCGTGAAAATCGGCATGGGCGTAAGCTGGGATAAAACCGACATGACCGTTCAGCAAATGGTTGATGAAGGTACCCGCCGTGCTTATATGAACCCGGATAATCCGCTGCGGGCTTCTATCGTTGAAGATCCTGCCGGTGCCCGTAAGAACACTAAAGACAATACGCCAGCGGTAGTGCATATCGATACCGTCCCGGGCGATAAAATCGAAGTGATGATCGCGGCCAAAGGCGGCGGCTCAGAAAACAAATCTAAGATGGTAATGTTAAACCCCAGCGACGACATTGTTGAATGGGTACTGAAGACCTTACCAACCATGGGCGCTGGCTGGTGTCCACCGGGCATGCTTGGCCTGGGCATTGGTGGTACTGCAGAAAAAGCAGCGGTACTGGCTAAAGAAAGCCTGATGGATCCGGTAGACATTCAGGAGCTGATTGAGCGCGGCCCGCAAACCACCGATGAAAAACTGCGTGTGGAAATTTACGAGCGTGTTAACAAATTAGGCATTGGTGCACAGGGCCTCGGCGGTTTAACTACCGTGGTGGATGTGAAAATTAAATCAGTACCTACTCACGCGGCTTCTAAGCCTGTCGCTATGATCCCGAACTGTGCGGCAACCCGCCATGCGCATTTCTATCTTGATGGCAGCGGCCCGGCCGACTTAAAAGCGCCGAAGCTGGAAGAATGGCCGGAAGTCACCTGGGAAGTCAGCGAAAACACTCGTCGCGTGAACATGGACGAAGTGACCAAAGAAGACATCAAAGAATGGAAAGTAGGCGAAACCGTACTGCTGTCTGGCAAGATGTTGACGGGTCGTGATGCCGCGCACAAACGCATTCAGACCATGCTGGAAAATGGTGAAGGCTTACCAGAGGGCGTAGACCTTAACGGCAAGTTTATATACTACGTAGGCCCGGTTGATGCAGTGGGCGACGAAGTAGTAGGCCCGGCAGGCCCGACTACGGCAACCCGGATGGATAAATTCACCGACATGATGCTGGAAAAAACCGGTATCGCCGGCATGATTGGTAAGGCCGAACGTGGCCCGGCAACGGTTGAGTCTATTGCGAAGCATGAGTCAGTTTATCTGATGGCAGTGGGCGGGGCAGCTTACCTGGTGTCTAAAGCTATCAAGAAAGCCCGCGTGGTTGCCTTTGAAGACCTCGGTATGGAAGCTATCTACGAGTTTGAAGTTGAAGACATGCCTGTAACTGTAGCCGTAGATTCTACCGGTGCCAACGCGCACCAGACCGGCCCGGCGATCTGGAAAGCTAAAATTGCTGAACTGGACGAAGCACTGTCTAAATAACCAGCATTTAATATCGAATAAGCGATTCTTCGCTTAAACCGAAGCCAAAAACGGGTAACATGAGTTACCCGTTTTTTTATTGAAGTTATTCAGGTTGGTAATGGAACACCTAAATATTATTATTCCCGCCGGCGCTGCACTGTTGGCGTTAATTGTTGGCCTGGTAATTGGCCGGTTTCAGGGCAAGGCGCAGGCGCAACAGGCGCTGGCTGGGCAGCAGTTATTAGCCCAGCAGCTTGAGCAGGCGCAGCAATCTCTGGACGCTGTGCAACAAAGAGCTCAGCAGGATATTAGCGAACTTAAGCAACAGCTTTCTGCGCTACAGATCTCGTTGCAGGAGCAATCAGCCAAAGCAGCATTATTGCCGGAAGCCCAGCAGCAGCGAGAGCAATTACAAAGTGAACTGAAAACCCTGCAGGCCGATTACACACAATTAAAAGCCGCCAGCGACGCCCGCCAGGCAGCGTTTGACGTGGCCGAAAAATCCCACGAAGAAAAGCTTGCCACTCTGCAACAGGCTGAAAAGCGCTTACAGGAGCAGTTTGAAAACCTTGCGAACCGTATTTTCCAGCAAAAAGCTGAAAGCTTTGGCAATGAAAGTAAAACCCGCTTGGATGCGCTGCTCAATCCATTAAAAGATCAGATTGAAGGCTTCAAGAAGCAGGTGACGGATCAGTACGTTAAGGAAGGACAGGAACGGGCTTCGCTAAAAACAGAAATCCTGGGTTTAAAAGCACTCAATCAGCAAATCACCGAAGACGCTGCTGCGCTGACCCGTGCCTTAAAAGGCGATAACAAGCAGCAGGGTAACTGGGGCGAAGTCGTGTTAGAACGCATCTTGAAAGAATCCGGATTGCGCGAAGGCCATGAATTTGAAACCCAGGTTTCTGCCCGCAACGAGCAGGGCAAATTACAGCAGCCGGATGTTGTGGTGCATTTGCCTAATGACAAAGATGTGATCATCGACTCTAAAGTGAGTCTGGCCGCTTACGAACGGTATTTTAACAGTGATAGTGACGAAGAGCGGGGGCGCCTTTTAAAAGAGCATGTCAACTCATTGCGCACCCATATTAAAGCGCTGGGTGCAAAAGATTACCACGAGCTGGAAGCCATTCGCTCGCTGGACTATGTATTGATGTTTATCCCGGTAGAGCCGGCGTTTTTGTTGGCGGTAGAAAGCGATCCGGAACTGGTTACGCTAGCCCTTAACAACAATATTATGCTGGTTTCGCCCACCAACCTGTTGGTAGCATTGCGCACCATAAACAATATCTGGCAGTACGAATACCAGAATCAGAATGCCCAGAAAATTGCCCAGCACGCTGCCAAGCTCTACGATAAGTTTGCCGGCTTTGTGGGTGATATGGCAAAAATTGGCAAAGCAGTAGAAAGTACCCAGAAACACTACGATGCCGCATTGAATAAATTAACCAGCGGGCGGGGCAATCTGGTGCGTCAGGTTGAGCAATTTCGAGCCCTGGGTGTGCAACCCAGTAAGCGCCTGGCCGATACCAGTGATGATGAAGCTGACGAGCAGGATTAAGTCAGGTAGCTCTTTTTGCTGCCAGCCATGACAGCCTGATCCCTGCCGTTGGCTTTGGCCTGATATAACGCATCATCGGCCAGTGTGAGCAATTGGTCCGGATCCCGGGCCTGGCTCGCCTCAACACAACCAATACTGATCGTGAGTGGGTCGGCGGCATCGGCCCATTTAGTTTCGCTCAATGACTGACAAATTTTATCTGCAATGAGTTTGGCCTCGGTTAAAGACTGATCGGCCAACAGCACAATAAACTCTTCTCCACCAAATCGAGCAACCAAATCGGATTGCCTGACTTGTTGCTTAAGCTGTCTGGCGGTATGCACAATGGCTTTATCGCCAGCGCTGTGCCCAAAGGTATCGTT
>CATMRP010000270.1 GCA_950073835.1 uncultured Alteromonadaceae bacterium | reverse complement strand
CGTATCCCGCTCCTCGGGCGTACGCCAGAAGTTGCGGGCATCAAGGTAAATAGCGCCGGTTCGGACCCAGTAAAAAGACGGGCGCACGTCATAGGATATTACCACCGCCGTAACACCGCGCAGCAAATTCAGCATATCTTCTGAGGTAGCGGAATTTTGCAGAAACTCAGCAAAGCGATCGCCCATCCACGGGTGCGACACCAGCGTTTTATCCAAAATGGTATCGATGGTGGGGGTGCTGGTTTGCATACCTATTAATGGCAAATCGTTGAAGGTACAGCTGTTAACCAGTTGATTTGTATACACGCACTCTTTCAACCCCTCAGCCCAAGGTGTATCGGCCTGGTAGGGAATGAGGTCGGTGGTCAGGTACATTTCGTTCTGGGTGAAAATGCCATTGCTGCTCACCGGGGCATCGTTAATCCCGACTAACACAGTATCACTGGCAGTGGTGCCATCATCAAAAGTCAGGGTCACTGAGAATTCCATGACTTCGTCTTTAGTCACCTCCGGCGCAGCAAAAAACGCGCTTTGCAATGGTCCGCCGGTGCTGTCTTCCTGATACACAATATCGACTGCCTCTGGCCCGGCAAGTTGCTCCCACTGGGCGTCGGTAATGATTTTGGCGGTGGGCGAGTCGACTCGTAAGGATACCCGCCCGCGCTCGGTTGCCATGTGGTCGAGGCGAATATTGGCCCGGTTTTCCTCAGCTGACGCTTCGGCATTGAGGGTGAAGTTTAACGAACGCTGCTGACCACTGGTGGTAGTGGCCGTTACGGTAAATTCATAGGTGCCGGCGGCCGGAATATCAAAGCCCACAGCCTGAGTATGGGCTGCCAGTAAATCAACCGCTGGGCCGCTGGATTGTTGCCAGTCAATGGTATCGAGAGGCTCACTGTCGTTGCTGAGCACGACAAACCCTACCGATGCATCGACGCTGGCATTAAGCTCGCCGAACAGGCGCAGGTTATCTGCAGTGATGGCCGGTTCGACTGCCGTGAATCCGGGCGTTGGAGTACCTGGTGCTGGGGTTACGGTGCTGCCACCGCTATCGCCACCACCGCCGCAACCACCGAGAAGTAACGCGGCCGATAATGCGACCGCAGTGCGGGTGGTTAAGAACGCTTTGAAAACCTCTCGCATTCTTCTTTCATCTCCTCTTTCAGCTTTTTCAGCCCCAGGCCCAGTTCCCGGCCCCGTAAGCGGGCAAACACGCTGCAGCCGGTAAACATGCCGACGACCAGTACAACTTCCACTGCGGCCAGCCAACGTTCGCTGTCGACAGCATAAAATACAGTCAGTCCATGCAGTAAATAGTACAACGCAATAAAATTCGCCCAGGCATGAGTGTAAGGCTTGGCCTTAACGATGCCATACAACGGCAATAATAAGGGTAAAACGTACAACAGAAAGATAAAGACCAGTGAATACTGTTGGTCAGTTGTTAAAAAAAGTTGCCACAGGGTGATCCAGGCCAGTAGGCCAAGATGGCTGGCCAGTGCTAAAACGCGAAAACGTTGTGTCTTTGCGGACATAGGGATCATACTACTGTACCTTTTTCTGTGTTCATTGATGTCAGCGCGCTGGCCAGCTGTGCCAGTCGCTTGCCCTGGGCGTGGCAGAGTTGTTTTTCTTCGTGGCTTAATGTGGTGACATTATTGGCCGCCAGGTGCGTTACACCATAGGGCGTACCGCCGGTTGTTGTGGTGTGAAGTGCCGGTTCAGAGTAGGGCAGGCCAGCTATCACCATACCGTGGTGAATCAGTGGCAGCATCATAGACAATAACGTCGATTCCTGGCCACCGTGCATGCTTGATGTGGAGGTAAACACGCAGGCGGGTTTGTTGATTAGCGCTCCGTTTAACCACAGTCCACTGGTTGAATCGAGAAAGTGTTTCACCGGCGCGGCCATATTACCAAAGCGGGTAGGGCTGCCAAGCGCCAGCGCACTGCAAGCGGTTAAATCGTCGAGGGTGACAAAAGGCGGGCCGGCAGACGGGTCGTCCGGGCGTTCTGCATCCGGAGCCGACGAGATGGGCGGTACGGTGCGAATTTTCGCCGTCGCGCCACCCGCCTCAACACCTACGCCAATCGCTCTGGCCAGTTGTTCTGTGGCACCGTGACGGCTGTAATACAGGATCAGGACCGGCGCCATTATCAGAGGATTTCCAGTACCGATTCCGGTGGACGGCCAATTCGGGCTTTATCACCGTTAATCACCACCGGGCGTTCCAGCAGTTTCGGGAAGTCTGCCATGGCCGCAAACCGCTGTTCATCGGTTACATCAGCGCCATTGAGGCCAGCTTCTTTATATTCTGCTTCTTTTACCCGCATCATTTTTTTTACGTCGTCCAGGCCCAGTTTCGCAAACAGGGACTTTAACTCTGTGGTGGTCAATGGCTCTTTTAAATATTCGACCACATCGGCTTCAATGCCTTTTTCTTCGAGGAGCTTTAGTGTTTCACGACTTTTTGAGCAACGCGGGTTATGCAGTATTTTTATTTCAGACATAGTGTTCTACTTATTCATTGTGTTGTTATGATAGCGTGAGATGTTGTACTTACGGTTATCAGATTGAACAGATTGAAAATTGTCGCAGATTATAAACGAATTACGCAACAACGTGGATCTTTCCGTGTTGTCATCATGGTATTGGTTGGTTTGCTGGCACTGGCTGGCGGTATGGCCCTGAGAAGCTTACAGCCGTTAACCGTTAGCACGGTTCAGGGCCAGCCATTCAACTGGCAGAGCGAGCAGTGGACCGTGGTCAACTTTTTTGCGGAATGGTGTCAGCCTTGTCTGCGGGAAATTCCTGAACTCAACCAGGTTTATAACGAACAACAAGTCAGAGTGCTGGGTGTGAGCTTTGACGAGCTTGATAACGAAGCACTTAGTAGTGTTGTGGCACGGCAAAACATCCGCTTCCCGGTAGTGATTAGCGAGGCTGTTGCGGATTTGCCGGTATCCATGCCCATTGTGCTACCCACTACCTATATTATTTCTCCCGCCGGCGAGGTAACCATGACCATTCGCGGCGAAGTAACCGAGGAAAAGCTGCAAAAGGCCATTAACCAGGCTCAATCAGAACTGCTTTAGTTTTTCCTGTTCATCTCTGAATTGCTGGATCCGGGCTCGGATCCGCTGTTTTTCCAGGTGATCGTCGCCGGTATAGTTGTAGGCATGTTGCAACTCATCGATGGCATTAGGATAAGCGCCATACAGCGCCAGTAATTCTGCTTTACTCTGGTGCATGCCCTTAAAGGACTTTTCTGCTTTATAAGCATTGCTGAGTAATTGATACGCCAGTTGATCCTGAGGATGAACCAGTAAATAATCGCGGAGCAACTCAATAGCGGCCTTGTGGTTATTATTAGCTATATAGGCGTTGGCCAGATTTAGCACCACTACACTGTTACGTGGTTTATGTTGCAGTTCTTTGCGCAACATGGTTATGGCTTCCTCTGCCTGATCCATGGCCAGTGCAATGTCGGTGGCTAAATCTATATAAAACAGGTTACCCGGTGTTCTGGCCAGTAGTTGATCGTTGATTTGTTTGGCTTTGAGGTTTTCCTCATTAGCCAGGTAAGCAATGGCAAGGCCATAAAGACC
>CATMRP010000269.1 GCA_950073835.1 uncultured Alteromonadaceae bacterium | reverse complement strand
TCTGGTATATCGGCTTCACCACGCATACTCGCACCGCCCATTACCCAGCCCGAGACTAATAACGGCCGGAGCAGAAACCAACCGGCGATAAAAGGCACTCCCAAACGGACTGCGCGTGAAGTCATTAATGCTTTCACACCATATTTTTGCCATGACATACAGGTAAAAAAACCCGCAACCAGAAAAAATAGCGGCATCCGAAATGAGTGACTCACCAGACTAAAAATACTGATTGCCGGGCTGGTATTAATATCCATTACTGCCCAGCCAATAAATACCGGCATAAACGATAATCCGGCGTGAAACATCACGCCAAGTATCAGGGCAAAAGCGCGTAGAGCATCGAGATACTCGATGCGTTCGGTAGACATTATCATGCGAAGTTACCTGCGCTGGGAATTAGTAAAAGCCGATTTCGTCTATGACAAAATCATAAGCCGACGGCTGCATAGCAAAAGCCACTATGCTCAGGCTATTCAGCGTACTGGCATCCAGTGTGGTCTGTTCTGACCAGGCGCGTTTTAAACTGGAAAACGGGAACTTAACTTCATGAAACTTACCGTCGGCCTTAATCAGTACCGGCGCTGCATGATAGTCAAAATTTGTTACCTTACTGCTATTCGCCGAGACTGACATCAGGCCCTGATTGATTTTAACCTTCAGGCGAATCCCCTGATATTCTGAGGCATCCATGGGCTTGCCCTGAGCATCGAGCAGTAGAATTGAACTGGCCCAGGCGGGCTGTCCGCGAGGAGGGATCAGATTACCAGTGAGATGCATTTTACCGCTCCGTACAGTCACGTCACTTTCACTGCTGCCGCCGGCCACCGTATCATTCATAAATTGGCGCTGCACACCCAGGCTGTTTTGACTCTGATGGCTAAAGTTATCCACCAGTGCCGGTAATTCGTTTGCATTGGCGCAAACCGGAAGCAGCATCGCCGCAATAGCAAATAATCCAAAAAGGTGGCGCATTGTCTGATTAAGCATATTCATAATAGGTGTTCTCCGTTTTAACCGTTAAAGTAGTTTTCCCCGGCAGCTAAGGAAGCGCGGCGGGATTTAACGGATAAGAGCCAGGCAGCATGAGAAAGGTGACAAAAAAAGATGAAAAATTATTTTTTGAAATTTCTGTCACCTTTTATTCCCAGGCAGGCACATACACCCAAAGTAGCCAGGAATAGACACCATGAATTTATTTAACAAGCGCTCCTCAGTTGTCGGCCAAGGCGATGCCACACTGGTTATGCTTTCGCTCGGTGGTAACCGGCAAGCCTATGGTGAGATTGTTAGTCGCTACCAGAACTTGCTTTGTTCGTTAGCTTATTCGTCTACCGGCGATCTCAGGCACAGCGAGGATATAGCCCAGGAGGCTTTCGTTGAGGGCTGGCGTAAACTGGATACCTTGCACGATCCGGAAAAACTCAAGTCCTGGCTTTGTGGCATTTTGCGTTTTAAGGTCAGCCGGCATTATCGAAAAACAGCGAAGGAAACCCAGCATCAGGACATCCAGTTAGGCGCAGAACAAGACATTACGGACGAGTCTGCTCTGGAGCAGAGCGCGATCAGTGAACAACAGCAGGCTTTATTATGGCAGGTACTTGATCAAATGGAGCCGCTGTATCGTGAACCGATGATATTGTTTTACCGTGAAGAGCAATCTGTGCAGCGGGTCGCCGAGGAACTGGAACTTAGCGAAGATGCCGTAAAACAGCGTATCTCGCGAGGCCGAAAACTGCTTAAAGAGGCCATGTCAGTCTTTGTTGAGGACGCGCTTAAACACAGTAAGCCTGGCGCCGTGTTTACCATAGCAGTCATGACCATGATCAGTGGTATATCACCACCGGCGAAAGCGGCAGTAATAGGTGGCAGTGCCCTGAAAACCGGTTCGCTGTTTAAGTTTGCCTCGCTCGTAACACTGCTGGCCTCGGTCTCCGGGCTAATCGGCTCATGGTTTAGTCTTAAAGCCAGTCTGGCCCAATCACGCACCAAACGGGAACGGCATCTGGTTAAAAAATCGGTGACGTTGTTTTTTGTATTCGCAGCCCTCTACATTGCCGGTATAGTAGGACTCAAAGCGCTTTGCCATGTATTCCCACAACAGGCTGTCACTCTGAGTCTGCTCTCCCAAACCGTCGTTGCCGGTTTAGTGATCAGTTACATGATATTGGTGAAAAAAATGTTTGGCGCCATGAAAGATCTGCGCGCCCTCGAACGAATGAGGCAACCCGAGGCCTTTATGGCCAGTGCCCACCGGGCTGGCGCTAAACAACGGGAATATATCAGCGCATTCAGACTGTTGGGCATACCACTTTGTCATTTTCAGTTTGGCATGCCTGAACATACCGATACACCAGCCGTGGGTTGGATTGCCGCGGGTACCCATGCCAGAGGCCTGTTATTTGCCTGGGGCGGTGTGGCAGTGGCGCCGGTGAGTGTAGGCATCATTTCCTTTGGCCTTATCACCATTGGTGGGGTTGGTGTTGGTGTTATTGGCACCGGCACGGTTGCCTTTGGTGTACTGGCATTTGGTGCCTCGGCCGTTGGCTACCAGGCATTTGCCTCGTTGTCAGCAGTTGGCTGGCAAAGTGCCATTAGCGGTGGGATCTCAATGGCACAAGAAGCGGCGCTCGGGGCGATAGCTATAGCGAAGCACGAAAACAACGAGATTGCAGCAGACATTGCCAGGCTCTCTGAATTCCAATGGCTTTCAACCTGGGTTCTTCTGGTCATTGCGTTACTGGTGATTGTTCCGGCCATCTGGCATGCCCGCGCCGTCACGAGGCGAATGAAAGCAGATTAAATATGGGCGCCCATGTAGTGGTCGTTTTTATTCTTATACATGTGCGCATCCGCTTTATCCAGCAAGTCATTAAGGGTTTGCGCACAGTCAGGATAGACTGCCCAGCCAATACTCGCACTGAGGGTGAGTGAGCAGCCTTCAAACTCAAACTCCGGTTCCAGAGAGTGTTCAAATCGCCGGTGAATACTTTTCACTGCACCTTCATCGGGAATGTTGCTCATCAGCACACCAAATTCGTCACCGCCAATACGGGCCACTTTATCCGTAGGCCGGAAGGCTTTTAATAACCGCCGGGCCAGTTCACTGAGCATGCAATCTCCCGCCCGGTGACCCAGATCATCATTCACGGCCTTTAAACCATTCATGTCGATTATAAAAATGCCGAACTTGCGTCCCGGGTAAGACTCACATAAACAGTACTCACGATTTAGTTGCTCCATAAAGGCCGAGCGATTGAACAGGTTAGTCATTGAATCGTGCGTGGCCTGATAAACCAGATTGTCGGCGACAAAGCGGTGACAATAATAAAGGGTGGCGGCCAGTTGCTCTGATACCAACTTTAAAGCAGCCGTATCCCGCGACGTAAAATGATGTTTCTTATGAGAAAATACTTTAAGCACGCCAACGGTGTGGTCATGATGATGAAGCGGGATCAACAGCATTGACGCAACACCGATTTCAGCACAGGCCGCCTGATTGGCCCGGCGGTTTACGGTAACATCATTACACAGCTGAACCTTACCGGTTTGCAGACAAAATCCGGACAAACTGTTTTCGATAGGAATAGCGCGCCCTAAAAAAGGCTCGGCCACCCCGGATGTCGCCCGGTAGACCATATCATTGCCTTCTTTAAATTCGATTGCCGCCCCATCGCATTGCACCAGCACCAGGCA
>CATMRP010000268.1 GCA_950073835.1 uncultured Alteromonadaceae bacterium | reverse complement strand
GGAGCGGGAAACGAGATTCGAACTCGCGACCCCAACCTTGGCAAGGTTGTGCTCTACCAACTGAGCTATTCCCGCTTAAGAGTGGCACTTCGTTTGAAGTGGTGCGCATTTTACAAAATTATTTTGCCAGTGCAACACCTATTTTCATTTTTTTGCGTTTTTTTGTCTGACTGCTTAAATACTAAACACTTTCTCGCGATAGAACTGCATTTCAGCGATAGACTCGCGAATATCATCCAGTGCCTGATGAGTCCCCTGTTTGGTAAATCCATCGAGCGCTTCCGGCTGCCAGCGACGAACCAGCTCTTTAATGGTACTGACATCGACATTGCGATAATGGAAATAGGCTTCCAGCTCTGGCATGTATTTCACCATGAAGCGACGATCCTGACCTATAGTGTTGCCACACAGCGGCGATTTGCCGGCATCAACGTACTGAGCCAAAAAGGCGATGGTTTGTTTGGCCGCGGCATCTTCATCAAACTCACTGTCACGACAACGCTGCGTAAGACCACTCTCACCGTGTACCCGGGTACACCACTCGTCCATACCATCAAGCATTTCATCGCTCTGGTGCACGGCAATCACCGGCCCTTCGGCAATAACGTTTAGCTGGGGGTCCGTCACAATAGTGGCAATTTCCAGTACTTTACAGGTTTCAGGGTCCAGACCGGTCATTTCCATATCGATCCACACCAGGTTGTCATTGTTTTTTGCCATTAACCTTGCCTATTTTCTCTCAAGAGGTGACACATAAAGTGCACAAAAGGTATCATGCACAGCCTAAAACGCAAACTTCGAGAACGGCGTGGCCAAGAAACCCAAATTATCCCATCGACAAAAGCGGCAGGTAGCGGCAAACCGCCAGAAACGCCTGTCTCGCAAACAGCAATCATCCGCGGATTTATCCTCACTGCTGACTGGCCGGGTAATTGGTCGTTTTGGCAAACAAGCCGATGTTCAGGACACCGAAGGCAACGTGGTTCGTTGTCATATTCGTCGCACTATCGAATCGGTAGTGTGTGGCGACGAGGTGCTGTTCGCCCGTTCCGAAGTCCCCGACGAAAATATAGGCGGGGTCATCGAAATTGTACAGGATCGGCGCACCGTGCTGACCCGCCCGGATTTTTATGATGGGGTAAAACCCATTGCCGCCAATATCGACCAGATTATCGTGGTGTCGTCGGTAAAGCCGGAATTGTCGCTGAACATTATCGACCGTTATCTGGTGGCCTGTGAAGACACCGGCATTAAGCCCTTACTGGTGCTTAACAAAGTAGAGCTGTTAAGTGACGAAGAACGTGAAACCGTGAGTGCCTCCCTGGCCATTTATCAGCAGCTTGGCTACGAGTTATTGCTTACCAGCTGTAAAAGTGGCGAAAGCATCGCTGAGCTACATGAACGGTTACGCGATAAAACCAGCGTGTTTGTGGGTCAGTCCGGCGTGGGCAAATCGAGTATCATCAATCAGGTACTGCCCGATGCCGACGAATTAGTGGGTGAAATTTCTGAAAACTCAGGTTTAGGAACACACACGACTACCGCCGCAAAATTATTACCCATTCCATCTGGTGGGGAGTTGATTGACTCTCCGGGAGTGCGTGAATTTGCGTTGTGGCATCTGCCTCAGGAACGCATTACCTGGGGCTTTGTGGAATTCAGGGATTACCTGGGCGGTTGTAAATTCCGCGACTGTAAACACCTCAACGACCCGGGCTGTATCATTCGTCAGGCCGTGGATGAGGGTAAAATTAATCAGCAGCGCTATGATAATTACCACCGGATCATCGCCGCCATGGCCGAGCAACGCCCGGCATATGCGAACCGTCTTATATCAAACCCTGATGAACCATAACCTTATGTTGGTATGTTTCCCCGCAAAATCGGCTACAATAGGCACCATTAGGCGCAAATAGCCTTCAAGCCTGTGCCAGACAACATGTAATTAGGAGCATTCACTTTGTTGAATTGGTTTAAAGTCAACCTGCAGTATGTACTGCCTAAACACCTTATCTCCCGGTTAGTGGGTAAACTGGCCGCTGCCGAAGCAGGCGCCCTGACCACCTGGCTAATCAAGCTGTTTATTAAGCAGTTCAAGGTCAACATGGACGAGGCAATGTACTCTCAGCCAGAGGACTATCGTACCTTTAATGCTTTTTTTACCCGCCCGTTAAAGCCCGGTGTACGCCCTATAGAAGAAAATGACGACGTGCTGTGTCATTCCGTAGACGGCACAGTTAGCCAGTTTGGTGATATTGTTGGCGAAGATCTTATCCAGGCGAAAGGCCACAAGTTTACCTTATCCGCTTTACTGGGTGGCAACCCGGATCTGGCCCAGCCATTTAAAGGCGGGAAGTTTGCCACCATCTATCTGTCGCCCAAGGACTATCACCGTATTCATATGCCCATTGAGGGCAAGCTCACCGACATGGTGTATGTGCCCGGCGAGCTGTTTTCCGTTAATCCGCTGACCGCCGAAAATGTACCGGGCTTGTTTGCCCGCAACGAACGGGTAGTCACCCTTTATGATACGCCGGTGGGCAAAATGGCCATTGTACTGGTGGGTGCAACGATTGTTGCCAGCATCGATACCGTATGGGCCGGCACTGTTACCCCGCCAGCCGCTAAGCATGTTACTCACTGGCGCTACGAAGGCGACGAAGGGATTAGCCTGGCGAAAGGCGAAGAGCTTGGTCAGTTTAAGCTGGGCTCAACCATTGTGGTGTGTTTTGAGCCGGATAAGGTCGAGTTTGCCGATCTGGCGCTTGAGCAGGTTACCCGTTTAGGCCAGCCTTTTGCGACCAAAACAGTCCCCGCCGCTGATTAATGGATCCCGTTAAAAAGAGCCTTATTACCCTTCATCTCGCAGTAGTGCTTTTAGGAGGTACCGGGCTCTTTTCCAAGATCATCCCGCTAAACGCCATCGACATTACGTTGGGGCGCAGTTTATTTGCCTGTCTGGCGTTGTGTTTATTCGTGCGCGCGGGCAGAGAGCACCTGCGTCTGGAACGTCGTCTGGATTACTTTATCGCCGTTGGGCTTGGTATGCTGATGGCGGCTCACTGGGCTACCTATTTTGCTTCCATGCAGTACGCTGGTGTTTCGGTGGGCATGATTGCCATGTTCACATTTCCGGTCATTACTGTATTGCTGGAACCACTGTTTGAGAAAACCCGACTGGCCTGGCAGGATATGATCAGCGCACTGGTGGTAGTTATCGGCATAGTATTAATTGTGCCTGAGGTATCGCTGGATAACGACGTAACGCTTGGAGTGGGGCTGGGCATCATCTCGGCGGTCCTTTACGCAGTGCGTAACCTGTCCTTAAGAAAGTACTTTTCTCACTATAGCGGTGCCCGCTCCATGGCCTGGCAAACGCTGATCATCATTTTATGCCTGTTACCCTTTAGTGATTTAGCAAGCAGCCAACAGGATACCAGCGTATGGGTGTTACTGCTGGCACTGGGTACAGTATTTACTGCACTGCCACATGCCCTGGTGGCTAACAGCCTGGCCCACCTGCGCGCCAAAACCTTTTCGCTAATCGCCTGTATGCAACCCTTTTACGGCGTAATTTTTGCCATTATTCTGCTTAACGAATCGCCAGGATGGCAGACCCTGTTCGGCGGAATTTTAGTGACCTCAGCGTCAATTTATGAAACAGTAAAGACCCATAAATCAGCATCTGCCACCAATGAGTAATCGTTATGTGGATCTTAGG
>CATMRP010000267.1 GCA_950073835.1 uncultured Alteromonadaceae bacterium | reverse complement strand
TCGTAATCGCCCTGGCCAACCATATCCCAGGCGGTACCAGGGACCACGTTAATGGGGATAGTCGTTGCCGTGGCCGTACCATCCATAGTCCACAGGAAGTTCCAGCCTTTGGTATAACTGCGCCATAACAAATCGGATTTGCCGTCGCCGTCTACGTCGTTACGAATTCGGGAAGTTGAATAGGTTGTTGCAGACCAGTTATTCCGGTTAACCGGAATATCGCCATCGCGATAACTGTCACCCAATTCGGGAATACCTGCCCATGCCCACACAGAACAATCTCCACCTGATGTATCAAGGCAATCTCCGGTGTTGCTATCGACATAGTATGAAATTAAAAAACCGCCTTCAGGACCAAAAGCACAATCGCCACCACCGTTATCGTAGGTGTAAGTAAAGCCTTGCACACATACCCAAAAATCCAACTCATCACCAGATAGACTCATTTTTGGCGTATCCGACGGATCGGCGGCTCGAACTGCTGCGCTTGCAGTTACCTCATAGTCATGGCCCCCCAAACTAGCACTGACGAATTTGGAAATTACAATAGTATCCCCGTCTTCCATCAGAAAGCCCTCAACAATCCCTTCAAGAACGTGCCCGGTGGTGCCTCTTGTATTCGCGTCAAATGTATAAGAGAAACTGAATAGTTCAGCCGTAGAATCCGTTCTTAACGCATCTAATGGGTAGCCATCAACACTGTCTATTACACCATCACCATCTGTATCGGCTTTAACCGGGCTGGTGCCCTGTTCGAATTCGCTATAGTTTGTTAGTCCGTCACCGTCTTTATCAAAGGCCGCATCATTTCCATCAAGATGATTCAGGCCATTTGCCGCTTCATATTCATCTGGCATGCCGTCATTATCGTCATCGTCGTCTTCGGAATCTGCGTAACCATCGCCATCATTATCGCCATCGTATCCACTATTCTGATACTCCGTGGTGTAATCACTAAGGTTCACCAATTCTATATAATTAATCCGGGGAGCAATAAAAAAGCCAGAGAAATTATTACCAACAAGTTTTGCTGAACTGTATTCTAATACCCAGGTTCTGCCGTGCTGATCAGTCTGTAAAGGGATCCAGGTACGCACGCGGGACTCAAAATAACTTGTGGAGGTAGACATTTCTACTCCGGTTTCAGTTAATTCCCATTGCCATATTGAGTCAGGGTAAGTGATCAAATCGTTAGAACAGCCTACACCTCGGTTTAGTGTCTGGTCTTCATGAAACACGTAACCAAACAAATAATCACACAACACTAACCCGCGTTCATCATAACTTTCGGTCCATCTGCCATTAATTTGAGCCATTTGCGCGAAAGGAAATGTACTGACCAGATTATCGTCAAACTCACTTGCAGAACCATCCATTAATACCAGTTCATCCACAAAGGTATATTCGGTGAGATCGGCCATCCGGGCATCCACCAGCACGGTCCAGGTCGATCCATTTATCTGTTCTAACAAGTGATAATTAAATGTGTTTCCTGCAATACTTAAAGTTAACTCGCTAGTATCTTTAAGTAAGGTGTACGCTTCACCCAGCACCGTTGAAATCGAGCTTGAACTACTTCCCTGATGCCAGAATAAGTCATGAACGTAACCGTCGACAGTGTTACCAGAATAGTCAGTATAGTTAGCTACCAATGGTAACGATACGAAGTTATCAGTCCACTCGGGTACTGCCAGTGCAGAGAAGCCAAATGACAACCGAACGCCTTCCTGAGAATCGGTATAGCTGTATTCCGGTGTGGTACTACCCTGCCAGCCTCCCGCTAGGTTATCGATAACGTTTTGCGGAATGTTTAGGCGCTCCGTAATCTGCGAGTCGATATCAACGATCATTTCATTGTCAGATGAAGAGGTCATGGTCATCGTCACCTGAGTTGTCGCGATATCAACCTGCATTTGCAACGCAGAGCTGGTAATTAACCCCTGATAATAAGCATCGATTAACTGAGAGGCCACTGACGCCCCCCATTTTTCGGCGAATTCAGCATCGTAGAGATAAATATAGGGATAAGTAACCGAGGTAGTTTCACCAGCATACGTTTGAACCAGGCTGGCATTATTAAATTGAAAAGTCACAGCCTGTTGCGGTGAGAGTGAATAAACAATATCGGTTGAAACTAACCAGTTACCTCCGCCATCTTTTTCCAGGATAAATGACGGGGAAACCGAAAAGCCTTCTGCAGCTTCAAAACCATAACCAAAAATAATCTCTTCATTATCGATTAGATCCTGGAAGCTATTATAAGTTGCAGCAAAAGCATTCGGGGTTAGAAAGAAAGCGGTAAAACTAATACAGATATACCACTGCAGAGCAAGGAAAGCTCCTTTGAACATAATTACATCCTTGTATTTAGTACAAAATTCAACCTAAAGGTAAAGCAAAAAAAATCCAAATGCAACTACACTTACCAGCCAAAAATACTTTTGATGGCCTGGTTGATTTACCAATTTAATCACCCTTTACTGGAAAATTCGCTCACCAGAGCCTGTACCATTGATTGATTTTCAGCATACAACCCTTGCTGTTTGAGTAATTCAATAATTTTGGCACTGTTTATGTCACTTAATATAAAGCGCTCGCGCCAGGCGTATGCCGATGCATCAACAGAATCAATCACTGTTTTCGCCCATTCAAAGTCATCCTTAAGCTCGGCTTTAAGTGTCTCAACGGCTGAGTGGCTGAACGGATAAGCGCTACCGCTCCATATTCTAAAATCTGGCAGTGCACGCATTGCATCAAAAAAAGTTCTTCTTTGGACTTCAGCAGGCAACAGCATGTTAGCAATAAGCATAGCTATTAAGGCATGCCCGCCCATAGAACGATTAAATACCTTATTGGTATCACCTGCCGATTGGTTTACGTTAATTAACGCGCAAAAGCGCTCTATCAATGGCTTTGTACCAGCATATGATAACACGCAGACTTGACTATTACCGGCCGCTTTGCACCAACGCTCGTATACAGGCCGAAGCCTTAATTTATTCGCATTTTGCTTAAGGAAATCATCAGGCTTAAGCGCTAAGCCAATAACAGGATCTTTCACATCCTGGTTATAAACAGAAGAAGCCCTCTCCACTGCATTTCGATAGACCATAATAACCGATAACTTTAAGTCGAAACGGGTCATCAATTCGCGGATAACTTCCATAAAGTCAGGTTGACATATTTCAGAGCTGATTAGAATGTCTTTGTCAGTCGCTGCAATTTCATCAAATAACTGTACCTTCAGGGAGTCCCAGTCTGGAATACCTATCACCCCGTATTTACGCAAACCTCTCGCAGCAAAAATCAATTTATGGTGGGAGCCATCCGGCCATTGACCGGTTACCGGGTAATGGATGTTGCTAAACTGCCGAGATTTAAAGAACGCCTGAATGGCGCTGGTGCCGGTTTTGGCGGGGCCAACGTGTAAGAATAAGGTTCTAGTCATCCTAACCTGTCAATACTGCTCATAAATACTAATAGGATGTTAACACAGTCACAATTATTCAGATAAATAACTGATAAAAATGGGAACATGGCTTACATTTGCAGTTTCTGTTTGCCGACGTGACGTTTACGCTACTGAATTAAAGAGCCCCATCAGTAATGGGGCTCCAGCATACTATGGGGGCTCCTATTGGGCCACCCTCCAGGTCTCATCGGTATTTTTCAATACGCCGCTGGCTTTACGGGTAGTGCCATCCATTAAGTGAATGATGTTGCGGGCATCTTCTGCATG
>CATMRP010000266.1 GCA_950073835.1 uncultured Alteromonadaceae bacterium | reverse complement strand
GCCCAGAAAGACATGTTCTTTGGGGTTAATGCCGACGTTAAGTATCTGGCAGAATGGTTAAATACCTTTGTTACCCGCAATAACCGCTGGCGCTCGCCTAAATACCTGATTGGCGAAAGTTACGGGACCACCCGGGTCTCCGGCCTGGCACTGGCATTACAAAACAGCCAGTGGATGTATCTGAATGGTGTAATACTGGTATCACCAACAGATTTAGGTATTAAACGTGACGGTCCGGTAGACGTAGCAAACCGGTTACCCTATTTTGCAGCTACCGCCTGGCACCACAAACTGCTGGCGCCACAGTACCAGAATATGGCGTTGGAAGAATTTCTTCCTCAGGTTGAAACCTTTGCCTTGAATAAGCTGTTGCCAGCGGTCGCCCGTGGCGGTTTTATCAGCGCAACAGAAAAACAAAGTATTGTTACGCAGGTGGCAGCCTATTCAGGCCTGTCAGAAAAAGCAGTGGAACAAAATAACCTGGATGTGAGTCCATGGTATTACTGGAAAGAGCTGCTTCGTGAGGAAGGTAAAACCGTGGGGCGCCTCGATAGTCGTTACCTTGGGATTGATGGTAAAGACAGCGGTAGCCGGCCCGATTACAATGCGGAGTTAACCTCCTGGCTGCACTCATTTACCCCGGCACTTAATTACTATTTACGCGAAGTTCTGAATTATAAAACGGATGTGAAGTACAACATGTTTGGCCCGGTTCACCCCTGGGATCGCAGCAACGATAAAACCGGTGAAAACCTACGCCTGGCCATGGCCGCTAACCCTTACCTGCATGTGATGATCCAATCAGGCTACTATGACGGTGCAACCAATTACTTCGACGCCAAATACACGCTATGGCAGCTTGATGCCAGCGGTAAAATGAAAGATCGCCTGAGTTTTAAAGGTTACCGCAGCGGTCATATGATGTATCTGCGTCATGAGGATTTGGAGTCCGCTAATAATGATATCCGCGATTTTATCAAAGCCTCACTGCCCGGTAAAAATGAAGCGGCGAAATATGCGCGTTAGGTGGGGTTAACACGTCACCTTTGCACCGGCACCTATTACTCCGTCTTCCCGGAATGCACGTAGTGCTTATTCGGGATCGCCTGAACAGGCTGGCTCAGCCGAGTAACTCGCGATTATTCCTTTCGCTGCATGCCATCAATTTTTTGTTCCAGCCGCTTTAAATGAGCGGCAATATCATTAATGGTTGGTTCATCTTTGTGGGCTTCTCGGTATGCCTTGGCGTTTTCTTCTTCCATCACATTGACCACAATACCAATCACCATATTTAAAAACGCGAAGGCGGTGAAAAAGATAAAGCTCAGATAGAAGAACCAGCTTAACGGATAGACTTCCATGGTTTCGTACATTACGTGGGCCACCGTTACACAAGAATACATTGAGAATCATGAGAGAACCCTTTAAATACGAGGCTCACAACGATTTTAATTAATTCTCAGTCACAAATTGTTAAAAGTTGAGAAAAGTTCATGAGAACTGAGTAAAATTCTCAACTTTACTATAATGAAACCGTGATGTTTCTAAAGCCAATATCGTGTGCGTTTTTAACCGCTGCATCAATAGTCTTAAACACACGAGCTTCCCCCTTAGTTCGTTGACCACTAATGTGATATTGCTTTGACTTATCTTTAGCATCAAAGATAACGACATAACCATCACCCATCATTGCTTTTGTAATAGTTACAGTTTTAAGCGCACCATTATCGAAAAGCACTTTTAGATCTTTGATTTCCATTTTTACTCCAATGCTAATAATCAGGAATTATCATAATTGATTAATTACATATCAAAATGACTTTTTGATATTACAATCATAATGCATATTTGACAAATCATTTTAGAATTATGATTGATAATTAATACCGCTGATTTCTATTTACCGACAATGACCAGAGAGTGGTTTTACTGAGAAATCTATTGCGACTCAGAAGTATTGATGAGGATACATCTACTATCTCACACCTAGATGTGGTGGTAACTCTTCAAACTTCATGCACCAAAGTTTACTTGGAGAAAACAGCGAACAAATATAAAGCCTTGTATGCTAAATTACCTATCAATGGACTTTACAGATTGATTTTGAGCGAGAAAAGTATGGAATTTCAATTAGAACTACACCTTAAGTGGGGGCCTAAACGTGGTGAATCTTCTGTAACGGATTTGTATGCTGTTGATGAAATTATTAGGAATTATACCGAGGTAACGTGCGTTGTTGACGAAATAAACACTAAGTTTCAATTAGCCCGAAAAATTCATAAAAAAAGGCGAACCTTGCTCAACCCATTGATATAATGGGAGTTACGACAATAACGCTTCGGAAGAAGCTAAACAAGGTTCGCCCATGTCCAATTCTATCCCAACTCAACTGCGCTTTCCTCCCTTTGCCGGCTTTACCGTGCGAGCTGATTTTGAGGGCGGGGCTTTGTCATCCGACTTTGGCCCCCTGCTGCTGCGAGGTGTCGACCAACAGATTGGCCTGATCCATCGATTGGCCCAGGCCATCGACGACCGCCGTCATGCCTCTTATATCGACCACTCGCTTGATGATCTGCTGACCCAGCGGATCTTCCAGATCGCCTGTGGCTATGCCGATGCCAATGACGCCAACACCCTGCGCCGTGACCCGATGTTCAAGCTCGGCACCGAACGCAAGCCGCTTGAGCCAGAGCAGGATCTGGCCAGCGCACCGACCTTCTCGCGCCTGGAAAATGCCGTTAACACCCGCGACCTTTACCGTCTCGCCGAGGCCTTTGTAGAGCAGTTTGTCGCCAGCTACGCCAAGCCTCCAGAGATGATCGTGCTGGACATGGATCACTCCGAAGACCAGACCCACGGCCAACAGGAACTGGCGTTTTATAACCACCATTACCAGAGTCACTGCTACCTGCCACTGTTTCTGTTTGAAGGTCTGTCGGGCAAGTTCATTACCGCGGCACTGCGCCCCGGCAAACGCCCGACGGGGGCAGAGAACGCAATGATCCTCAAGCGGGTGCTCAAACGGCTGCGCCAGCATTGGCCCGAGACCCGCATCCTGCTGCGTGGTGATGCTCATTTTGCCAACGTGGAATTGATGCAACTGGCGCTCGACGATCCGTACACCGATTTTCTGTTCGGCCTGGCCGGCAACAGCCGTCTGAAAAAACTGGCCGAGCCACACCTGCAATCCACCCGGCGGCTGCACGATACCCGCTGCCATAACGCTCGCCTCGCGGAACAGGCCCCGCCGCAACGCTCGCGCACCTTCCACGAGATCGATTATCAGGCCCGTTCCTGGCCACAGGCGTTTCGCACTGTCCTGAAAGCCGAAACCATGGCCCTCGGCGATAACCCCCGCTTCGTCGTCACCTCCCTGGAAGAGTCAACCCCGGAAATACTGTACGCCGAGCTGTATTGCGCCCGGGGCCAGGACGAGAATTTCATCAAGATGATGAAAAACGACCTGGCCAGCGACCGCACCTCGGATTGCCGCTTTGCGGCCAACCACCTGCGCCTGTTTTTCTCCTGTGCCGCCTATGTGCTGCATCACGCCTTGCGCGCCGAACTGTTGCAAGGCACCGAGTTGTCCCAGGCCCAGCCCTCGACGGTCATCATCAAGCTGTTCAAGCTGGCCGTACGGGTGGTGCAGTATAAAGATCGCATCAAGCTCCACCTGCCAAGTAGCTGCCCGGTCAAGGCCCTTCTGCACACAGTCACCGAACGGTTATATCGCCTGCCTCGGCCCAGGTTAAACACCGGCTGAGCCGC
>CATMRP010000265.1 GCA_950073835.1 uncultured Alteromonadaceae bacterium | reverse complement strand
ATTGCCGATGAGCAGCCCTACGATTTTAAGTTTTCCAATGCCAACTGGACGACCGGTCAAACCTGTGGCGCCAGTTATAAGGGCCTGGCGATTGCGCTTAAACAATCCATGTCCCTCACCTGCGGCGAGGCTGCCGCTAACATGCGCTTTACACCGCCTCGCACAGAAACCTATCGATTCACGGTAAAAGGCAGCCCGAATACCAGTTTGATGCTGAATATCTCTGTTCTTTAAAAGGTAAAAAAACGGCGACTCAATATTCAATTGGTGTCGCCGTTTTTGTTTATATCTCGCTGCTATAAAGCGTTATCGCAGTGGATAGGCATGGGCAGAAGCGCGGAATATGCTGTTCATAAACATCACATTTAAGCCATCAAGATATGCTCTGACTGTCGGCTCCTGGGTATAAGCGATAACCATTCCCCGCCCCATAGGCTGGTGGATCAGAAACGGCTTATATGCGCTCTGCGTTTTGAACTCATCCCAGATATAGCCACTCGCTACCACCTTATCCGGGCCCTTAAACCAGGCCACGTTTTTTCCGGATCCCAGTTTAATTGGGCTGTAAATATCGTTACCGGTAACCATAGCAACCACTTCGGGATTCACCCCTGCGGTAAGCCAGTGCTCCTGGTCAACTTCCACCCGGGTAAGAATACCCGCCACATAGTCTGGTAGTTCCTGCTCGTTTTCTATTGCGTTAAGGAAACCTTCGCGATTCTCGATGGTGGTCCCTTCGATCACGTCACTATCATCCTGTGCGGTTACGTCGTCGTCTTTTAAGGCATACTCACGCTTCACATCCAACAGACCCACATTCTCGCTGGCTGCCCATTGAGTCGCATTGGCAATGGTAATTAATACACCACCTTTACTGACCCAGTCTTTGAGGTTTTCTGCACCGCCCGTTCCCAGATGTCTGGCGTAGTTACCGGAAGGCAGTATGATAACCTGATAGTCACTGAGGTTAGCCCAGCTCATATTGCCGGTGCGGATGGCTGTCACCGGATAATTAAATTGCCGTTCAATGACAAATCGCAGACTGCCTGCACTTAATGAGCTGGTAGGTTCATCCCAGGCTATGGCGATTTTGGGTGCGCTCATGCCTGCGGTATTTTCACTGCCAAAGCTTGGGCCTTCAACCACCCAGCTGGTATCCACACCCACTACTCTGGCGCCTGTCTCGGTGGCTATCCGACTTATTTTTTCAGCCAGCGTCTTATCGTTCTGAGCTACTTCAACAATCAAAGTACCAGCGGGATAGCTACCCGATTCCATTTTGAAGGCCTGATCGGCACTTTTCACCTGGATGCCGGCACGCAGTGCCGCCGTTAAGAACCGTCCTGCTGACATATCGCCCCACGGCACAAGGTAGGCCACCTTAGCATCGGCGTTAACCAATTCGGATTGCAGCGGCATATCAGCGCTTATCATCTCGCCTTTTACCTTCACTGCATCGTCACAGCTTTCGGTATCAACATTGAACATTAAAGGCAGCGACCAACCGGTGACATCATAGATCTGATCGCGAAGTTTATTGGCCCGGCGGCGCTCCTGTTCAGCTACAAAGGTTTTATCCATATCCACCTGTTGGGTAAAGGTGGTCTTGGCAAATAGTCCTCTGGGCTGGGCAGTATCAATAATAAATGCGCCAGCCTTATAGCGCTCACCGCACGCTCTGAAACTCTCTGAGGCCTGTTTAACCTCCACACCATGCTCAGCCATTAATGTGGCTAAGCGATGCGTTGCAGCCCTGTCTCTGACGTTCGGAAGAATAAAGGTTCGCTCATCGTCATCCTTGCCCGCTTCAATGGCTTTTTGTTGATAGAGATAAAAGTCGCTGAGGATTTTTTCGCGATGTTCTGCGGTGGTTTCGGCCGTTGCCATGGATGCTACAAAGTGACGCTGCACTGTATCGCGGTATTGCATAATACTGCCGTCCAGCTTTTCAAACTGCTCACCCCGAGCTGACGCCACCTCATAGGTTGCTGCGGATGCACCATAGAAGGTTGGCCAGCTGTCACCATAGCCTGGATAGAAAGCATCAAATACTTCCCGGGTGTAATAGCTGAAACCAAATTGGTCGAAGTACTTTGCGTTGTTTTTACCAATGGTGACATTATTGTCCAACTGCTCTTTTTGCATATGAGGATTAATAGGCTGCGCAGCGGGTACAAAGAAGTAGCTCGAATCGCCGCCCATCTCATGCAGATCGATGACTACGGTGGGTTTATATTTGTTGATTACGCGAATGCGCGCTTTGGTTTCAGGCTGGGTGATTGCCAGCCAGTCACGGTTCATATCGAATAAATAATGATTGGAGCGACCCCTTGGCCAGGGTTCGTTGTGCTCGGCGCTCAGGCGGTCGGTACTATGCTCCATTCCTACCGTTGCATAATACTGATTGATAAAGCGCATGCGGCCATCAGGGTTTTGCATAGGGTCGATAAACACCAGGGTGTTATCAAGGATCTTTTTTACCATGGGTTGATTCGTAGCGGCCAGAAGGTGGTAAGCCGTTACCATTGATGCATCCGTACTGGAAATTTCATTGCCGTGAACACCGTGTTCCAGCCAAACCGATGAGGGCAAAGAAGCAATTAACTTTTTGGCTTCACTGGCAGAGGTGGTTCCTGGGTCAGCCAGACGGTTCATGTTTTTAGCGAATTGTTCGAGGTTCGCGAGGTTCTGTTTAGAACCGATTACTGCATACATTAATTTTCGCCCTTCCCAGGTTTCGCCGAATTCGATTACCCGGATATTGTCTGGCGCGGCATCCTGGAGCGCATGATAGTATTTTAAAGTATCAGCATGGCTGGTAATGCGCTCACCCAATTTATAACCGAGTACTTCCTGGCTGGTAGGAATACTGGCCTTGTATTGAGCAGCAGGCCACATTTCAAAGGTGTCTTGCCGGGCCAAAACCGGCGAAGTTAAACCTAGTGATGCAGTGATTGCTGCTGCAAGTAAAAGTCGTTTTTTCATTATTATCAATTCCGCAGTCGTCGGGCTTTATGGTTAAACACCTAATGTAGCTTTGTTTGTTGCGGCTGTCATGATCATCAGTCATGCATAGCTGCCGATTATCGAATAGGCATAAAAAAGCCCGGCAAGTGTAAGCCAGGCTTTTATCGTTATAGGGGTAGCAACAGCAACCTTATACGTCGAGGTTTTCCACGTTTAGGGCGTTGGCTTCAATAAAGGCACGTCGTGGTTCAACCTGATCGCCCATCAAGGTTGTGAACAACTGGTCACAAGCAATGGCATCTTCGATAGTGACCTGTAGCATGCGACGGCTTTCTGGATCCATTGTGGTTTCCCAAAGCTGCTCCGGGTTCATCTCACCCAGACCTTTATAACGCTGGATATACTGTCCGCGCTTCGCTTCACTCATTAACCATTCCAGTGCGTCTACAAAGTAAGTTACCGGCTCCTTGCGCTCATTACGCTTAATATAGGCACCCTCTTCCATCATGTCGTTAATGGCTTCGTTAAGGCCTTTTATACGCTGATATTCCGCTGATTCGATAAAGTCTCTGCCAAGGTTATACTCGTAATCGATACCATGCATACGCATGATAATAGCGATGTAGTATTCACTACGTTCAGCGTCATGTTTAATTTCATATTTGTATAATGCCCCATCGGTCTCTTGTGTTTCCAGCGCGCTGGTAAACTCAGAAGCAAAAGCGGCTAACGCGTCTTTATCAGTCAGGTCGTTGGTAGACAGTGTTTTGGTATAAATAAGTTTGTACCACAGGCTCACTGGCATTACCCGATACATGCGTGCAATCATCTT
>CATMRP010000264.1 GCA_950073835.1 uncultured Alteromonadaceae bacterium | reverse complement strand
TCATCGTTATTTCCTTTTTACCATTTACGGGAGAGAGTTGCTTAAGGTAGAGCAACGACGATGCCAACTTTTTATTTTATTTATTATCAATAACTTAGATCAAAAACATATGATACGTCATTTTTTAAACAAATAGCGAAAACCATATTTTGGTTAATTTGACCAAAATTTAGCACCATCAGAAATAGAATGATTTGAAAGGTGTGAATGAATGGCATGAGCATAAAAAAAGCCCACATAAAGTGGGCTAAACAGCAAGAACGCATACACACTTAGAAAGTGTATTTACTAGTATGGGCTTCGTTTAAAAATAGATCAAAAAATTTTACTAAAACTTATGTTAAACTTTAGTATATTTATATAAACCTATTCTTCTTTAGCTAATAGCTCTTCGTTTTTACTTTGTATCAGACGTAAAAGTTCAGCTGCAGCCTGTGCATCATCCAGCGCCCGGTGGTGGTTTTGCAAACGGATATCGAAATGGGCAGACAGTGCTCCCAGCCCATAGGACTTGAGCCCCGGAAAGGCTTTTCGCATTCGTGCACAGGTACAAAATTTGGGCCGCTTAAAGTCCAGCTCCAGGCGTGCAAACTCCTGCTTGATAAAGCCATAGTCGAAGTTAACGTTGTGGGCAACAAACACGCTGTCTTGAGTAAAAGCCTCGATGTCTTCGGCGACTTCGGCAAATACCGGCGCCCCGGCCACCATGTCATCGCTGATGCCGGTTAACTGGGTAATTCTGGAGGGAATGTGGCGCTGCGGATTAATCAGACTCTGCCAACGGGCCACTTCTTCACCGCCAATCAGCTTGACCATGCCCACTTCGGTGATTCGATGATAAGCAGATTGCCCGCCCGTTGTCTCGATATCCACCACGACGTAAGGTTGCAAAGGGTCGTGATACCAGTTTACCTGAGTGATCCCCACTTCAAACCCACACTGCCGTAAACGCTGTATGGTGATCAGCTGATTGCGTCGCAACTGATCGCCCGGCGCTTTTATTTCCTCAAACCGCAGGGAGCTATTATCGACTACTAGAATATCCGGAAAGCCATCGCGCAGGCTGGCGTAGTCTTTACACATAAGCACCAGAAACTGGCGCAGGTTTTCCATGTTCGTGTGTTCAAGCAATATTGTAAGGCTCTGAGGCAAGCCTTGCCGCCACATAAAAATACTGTTTACTTTGCCATAGTGAGCACTGGCTTGTTTCAGCAGATAACGGTGCAGCGTTCCGGCACTTGCGCAATACTTATTGAGGTGTTGTTCTATGTCACTGCCAAAACGGTCGTAAAAATCATTGTAGCGAAGTACCTGCGGGCGCCGGTCGAACTCACTCACCAGCCCCCATTCACCATACAGCCAGTCCCAGAACAGTAGCCCGAATAGCATCCGCCACGGCTGATTTTCGGCACGGTAAGCAGCAAGCCCCTGACGGCGATAGTAGCTGATAACTCCCTGTTCTACTGATTGGTTATGGATGTCATCCAGTTGCACTACATGGGTAGCATCGCGCAGCATATCAGTGAGGGTAGAAGTTCTTTTACGATCAAACTTACGGGCATAAAAGTCTTCTGCGAAGGCCAGTAACGTATCAGAGGCAGGGTCGTCAATAATGGCTTCGAGCGCTTGTTGCACCGCGTCTTTATGACCGAGCTTGTAACTCTCCCGCAACCATTTTTCCTGGGCCTGATCGCTGCCGGCCTGCTGCAAATACGCCAGGGCTTTTGGCGCGTCTTTAGCCAGCCAGTAACTTCCCATCTGAAATAACACCCGATCGCGGTAATCCTGGCCGATTGGGCAATGCACGGTTACGTCAGTATCCAGACTAAAATGCGCTTTTTCTTCTTCGTTCAGTTGCTTAAAAGCAGTTAACTGGCGCGCATAATAAAATGCTCCACGTGCAGCATCCTGCCCCTCAAACCTTGCCAGCTGCTGGCTGACATCCTGCCGCGTACGCATAACGCCAAGGTCACGCATGGAAAATTGATTAAGGCGGCCTCGGGTATGACCAAAGTACAGAAACAATAAATAACTGAGCGGCACATCATAAGCGCGCAGCAAATACTGCTCATTAAGCTCATCCATTACCACCAGCGGTTGACGGGCCATGACACCGGCGAGTTCATCAATTAATGCCTGTTTCGCTAAGCTTGAGCTTGCCTGACAGCCGTTGTCTTTAAGTAGTATCAGTAGATCGGATTTTGTCATTGCCTGGCCCAGCGAATAACTGTCGCCCTGGCTGATACTGGTAAACCAGCCCGCCTCACGCAGCCCGGTTAGTCGTTCTAAGGGTGCGTTAATTTCTGCGTAGTCAAACGTTTTGCTAACCACTACCGGATACTTGCGGTTGGCGGCACGCACTATCAAACACTGATCATCTTTATCCAGTGCCTTAAAAGCCTCGATAAATGCCGCGGTTTTGGCATCAACTAATGGCCGGTTAGCCCCCTCGAAGAATTGCAAAAATTCATAAAAATGGTCGAGGTAGTACCGTTCTGGGAGAGTTTTTCGCATTGCAGATCCTGAACCTTTAACATGTATAAATATACAGCATTCAATAGGAATTGCTACCGTTACGACTAACCGCCAGGTGTAATTTTTTGCCGCGCCACCCAGGCAAAATATTCGCTTAGCCGGGGATCGGCTTTAAGAGACGCAGGCGTTGAAAACGTTTTGGCCAGGGTCATCTCATCATAAAAACGATGAATACCATTATGGCACTGGCGACACACCATAATGCCTGCCGCCAGTTCAGTTTTGCTGTAGCGCTTTTTAAAGTAGTTGCGCCGATGCATTTTGCGCGGTATCAAGTGATGAAAGGTCAGCCAGTGGAGTCGCCCGCAACAACAACAGCGCCCTTTGTTTATCCGCTTAGCCAACTATCTGCTCTCCTGTTCAATCCAGCTTTGCCGGTTATACGTATAGCCTAACAACAAAGAACAATGAGCAAGGCAAAGCACGATGAGTTTAACCAAGGCCAGCACCTTCGAGTGCCCCTACTGCATGACCATTAATGATATCGAAGTCGACGAAATTAACGATATCGGCCAGAGCCAGGTGGTGGATTGCCAGATTTGTTGTCAGCCCATCCTGGTATCCATTTACGATAGTAATGGCGAACTCGATATCCGCGCCGAGATGGAGAACGAGTGAGTATGGAAACTATTGATGCAGCTGGCATTGATGCCATGGCACAGCGTTTCCGTGCTAATTTTATTAACAGCCTGTCAGGTTACAAAAGCGCCAACCTGGTTGGCACCTGTAACGAGCAGCAACAAACCAACCTGGCAATCATCAGCTCGGTGGTCCATATTGGTGCTAACCCGCCGCTGATGGGCATGATTATGCGTCCGCATACGGTCACCCGCGATACCCTGGGTAACATAAAACAAACAGGTTTGTTCACCATCAATGCGTTGCCGGTTAGCCACTATGCCAATGGCCATCAAACCTCTGCGCGCTACGCCCCTGACATCAGCGAATTTGATGAAGCAGGCTTTACCCCGCTCTGGGAAAAGGGTTTTGGCGCCCCTTTTGTCGACGAGAGTCCACTGCGCATTGCGCTCAGGCTGGAAGACATTCTGCCCATTCAGGCCAATAACACTGAGTTGGTCATTGGCCGCATCGAGCTGGTACAGGTTGACCCAGGGGTTATCAGCAACGACGGCACGGTGGAGATAGCGGCCCTCGAGCTGGCTACCATTACCGGGCTGGATACCTATCATAATGCCAGCCCGATAGCTAAAATGGCCTATGCCAAAGCAGATAAACCGCCAACGCCGTTGCAGCTTTTTAATGCAGATCAATAGAATGGGGAATTACAGTTGGTAGATCCATTTTTAACCTGTATAAGTAGAAACTA
>CATMRP010000263.1 GCA_950073835.1 uncultured Alteromonadaceae bacterium | reverse complement strand
TTGTGGCAGTGGTTTGATCAGCTGGCGATTTCGGCGCAAGCTGACATACTTGAACAAAACGGCCTTGGTGTGGCGCAGCAAAAGCTTATTCACTGGATAACAACAAGCAATGAGTAATCAAACCGGCCCGGTAGTGTCGATAATGGGCCCGACCGCATCCGGCAAGACCGGATTGGCGCTGGAACTGGCCAGTCAGGTACCCGCTGAGATAATCAGTGTCGACTCGGCACTGGTTTATAAACACATGAATATTGGTACGGCCAAGCCGACCGCTGAGGAGATGGCCGTTGCACCGCACTGGCTGGTGGATATTATTGAGCCAACAGAGGCGTACTCGGTGGCGGACTTTGTGGCCGATACCACACGTCTGATCAGTGAAATTCACGGCCGGGGAAAGCTACCTATTTTGGTAGGTGGCACAATTATGTACTTTAATGCCTTGATAAATGGTATTTCGCCCCTACCTAAGTCTGACCCTGAGATTCGTGAAGCGATTCTCAGTGAAGCGAATGAACGGGGCTGGCAGGCAATGCATGCCGACCTCGAAACGGTCGACCCGGTTAGCGCAGGGCGCATTCATCCGAATGATCCGCAGCGACTGACCAGGGCGCTGGAAGTGTATCGCAGTACGGGGAAATCACTAACCCACTGGCAGCAAAAGGCAATTTATCGTTGTCCGTACAAGATTGACCAGTTTGCGATTGCACCACAGGAGCGAGCCGTGTTACATGATCGCATTGCACAAAGGTTTGATTTGATGTTAGCGCAAGGATTGGTGGACGAAGTGAAAGCGTTGTACGAACGCGGTGACCTTCATGAGGATATGCCAGCAATCCGGGCTGTGGGATATCGTCAGGTGTGGCAGTATCTTAAAGGCGAGTTAAGCTATGCAGAAATGCGTGATAAAGGTATCATTGCAACCAGGCAGTTAGCGAAAAGACAATTAACCTGGTTACGAGGATGGCCTGACTTAACCTGGCTTGACACATTTGCTAAAGATAATTTGACTAAAATTACTGCAAAAGTCACACTTTAGTTCGAACAAGTGTGATATAAATTTAATTAGCGCTGGGACAATTTTTTGAGTTGTCGGTTTAATAATAAAAATTAAGGATCTGAGATGGCTAAAGGGCAATCATTACAAGACCCGTTTTTAAACGCATTACGGAAGGAGCGGATTCCGGTTTCTATTTATTTAGTTAACGGTATTAAACTCCAGGGGCAGGTAGAGTCATTCGACCAGTTTGTTATCCTGTTAAAGAACACAGTGAGTCAGATGGTGTACAAACATGCTATCTCAACGGTCGTGCCTTCACGAGCTATTACGATGCCAAGCGCGCAAGGGGATTCTGAGAACAAAAGTGAGTAATTACAAAGGTAACCTGCTTGTTTGACCGTTATGAAGCCGGTGAACAGGCTATACTTGTTCATGTAAATTTTGCCGATGAAGACAGTCGTGAAGACTTGGCTGAGCTGGAATTACTGGTTTCATCGGCGGGCGTTAATGCTGTTGATGTACTAACCACGTCCCGAGGTGCCCCTCATCCAAAATATTTTGTTGGTTCGGGGAAGGCCGAAGAGATCGCTGCTGCTGTGAAAGCCCATGAGGCCAATGTGGTGATCTTTAATCATGCCCTGTCGCCTTCACAGGAACGAAACCTCGAAGCAATCTGCAAGTGCCGGGTAATCGATCGCACCGGTCTGATTCTTGATATTTTTGCGCAGCGTGCCCGTACTCACGAGGGTAAGCTTCAGGTTGAACTCGCCCAGTTGCGGCATATCTCCACGCGTTTGATTCGGGGCTGGACACACCTTGAGCGTCAAAAAGGCGGGATTGGCTTACGCGGGCCGGGTGAAACTCAGCTGGAAACTGACCGTCGGTTATTACGTGGCCGAATCAAAACGATTCTGCGCCGCCTGGAAAAGGTCGCCAAGCAACGGGAACAAGGCCGACGTTCACGTAAACGGGCAGAAATTCCGACCATGTCACTGGTTGGCTATACCAACGCCGGTAAATCCACCCTGTTCAATCATATTACTGATGCCGATGTGTACGCGGCCGACCAGTTGTTTGCCACACTGGATCCGACCCTGCGTAAACTCGACCTTAAAGAAGTTGGTCCGGTGATTCTGGCTGACACGGTTGGTTTTATACGTCATCTCCCCCATGATCTGGTAGCGGCCTTTAAAGCCACGTTGCAGGAAACCCAGGAAGCAGACCTGTTGCTGCATGTGGTGGATTATTCTGCTAACAACTATCTGGAAACCATGGATGAGGTAAACACGGTGCTCGATGAAATTGACGCCGGAGAAATTCAGCAGTTGATTGTTTGCAATAAAATTGATCAGTTGGAAGAAGTTGAACCTAAAATTGATCGGGACGAGGAAGGCATGCCAATACGTGTATGGTTGTCTGCCAAAACCGGTCAGGGCACTGAGCTGTTGTTTGAGGCAATTAATGATTGCCTGGCGCAGAGCATGGTTAGTTACACCCTGAAAATCCCCCCGGCACAGAGCCGCTTGCGCGGTGTTCTGTATGAACTGGATTGTATATCCGAACAATCCTACGATGCGCAGGGGGACTGGGTGGTTGATGTGCGAATGCCGGCAGCCGATTGGAACCGGTTAGAAAAGCGTTTGGATCATGGTTTATCAGAGTTTGTAGTAAAACACTGATATGGCAGTTTTATATATTTTGAAATCTAAAAACAATAGAATTCAGTATTAAATAATTAAATTTTCGGAGTACTAGCATGGCTTGGAATGAGCCGGGTGATAAAAATAATGACCCGTGGAAAAATCGCGGAGGACGAGATCAAGGTCCCCCGGATTTGGATGATGTGTTTAAGAACCTGTTTGGTAAGCTCGGTAAAATGGGCGGCGGTGGTGATGGTGGCTCAGGCAAAAAGCTTGGCGGCATCGGCGCGGCATTCCTGATTGGCCTGTTGGCAATTATTTATTTTGTTAGTGGTTTCTACACCATCCGCGAAGCAGAATCCGGTGTTGTGCTGCGTTTTGGTGAATACAACTCACTGGTAGAGCCTGGCCTGCGTTGGAAACCTACCTTTGTTGATTCGGTTATTCCGGTAGACGTGCAATCCATTCGCTATCAGTCGTCGTCAGGTTCTATGTTAACCGAAGACGAAAACGTGGTTAGCGTGCAAATGGAAGTCCAGTACCGGGTAGTTGACCCGTATCGCTGGACGTTTGCAGTAACCAGTCCTGAAATGAGCCTGAGCCAGGCGCTGGACAGTGCAATTCGGTACGTAGTGGGTCACTCCACCATGGATGACGTGCTGACCGACGGCCGTGAAATGACCCGCCAGCGGGTATGGGAAGAACTGGAAGCAATTCTTGAACCCTATAACATTGGTGTGGCCATTGTTGATATGAACTTTAAAGATGCCCGTCCGCCAGAGCAGGTTAAAGACGCCTTTGATGATGCCATTGCCGCGCAGGAAGACGAGCAGCGCTTTATTCGGGAAGCGGAAGCTTACGCCCGTGAAATTGAACCTCGCGCCCGTGGTCAGGTTAATCGTATGAACGAAGAAGCGCAGGCTTATAAAGAGCGTGTAACGCTGGAAGCCCAGGGTGAAGTGGCACGTTTCGAAGAGTTACTGCCGCAATACGAGAAAGCACCGGAAGTAACCCGTCAGCGTATCTATCTGGAAACCATGGAGCAGGTGTTCTCTAATACCAGCAAAATTATGGTCGACAGTGGTGAAGGAGGTAACAACATTATGTACCTGCCGCTGGATAAGATAATGCAAAATCAGGGCAGCAGCAGTTCTACACTGGACCGTATGCGTAACACGCTGGAAGGTCTGCAGAACAACGTTGCAAACTCCTCGGGTAACAACTCGCGTAGCTCGACTTCATCAACTTCCGGTTTACGCAGTGACAGCGGCCGTGGTGGGAGATAAGAACTGATGAAAAATTTTAT
>CATMRP010000262.1 GCA_950073835.1 uncultured Alteromonadaceae bacterium | reverse complement strand
CGGTCTGGTTCGTCCTGAAGCAGCGGTGCCAGTGCCCCGCAGAACATCATAAAGTTCTTCTCGGCCGCCGCGGTTTGATTAAAGAAGGAGAAATGCCGGCCGCCGCCCGTCCAGGGCTGATAAACGGGATCAAACAGTTCGCAGAACCCGAAAGGACCATAATCCAGGGTAAAACCGCCCGCGGCGCAGTTATCGCTGTTAAAGTTGCCCTGGCAATACCCGACCCGGATCCAGTTAGCCACCAGCGAGGTCAAACGTTCCTGGAATATTTCGGCCAGTTGTATGATCTGTTCTGGTAATGTCAGGCTGGTGTCTATTTCCAGGGAATATTCTCGCTCAATCAGATGGCTCACCAGTGCGTGTAATTCAGCCATAGCCTCTGGGTGCTGTTGACTGCGTGCCCGACGGGCAAACAATTCCAGTTGACCTACCCGAATAAACGACGGTGCTACGCGCGTGGTAATTGCCACTGGATTGGCTACCATCACTTCGGGCTCAAAAGACGACGATCCTTCGTAATACCATGGCCGGTTAACGGTTTCAGCGTGCGACATAACTAAACTGAGAGAGCGCGAGGTGGGTACGCCGAGACCGTGCATATGTTCCTGGGCCAGAAATTCCCTGACGCTGGAGCGTAACACCGCACGTCCGTCTGCACCCCGACAATAAGGCGTTCGCCCACCGCCCTTAAGTTGCATTTCCCAGCGCTTACCGTTAAACAGTCCCTCAAACACCGACATCGCCCTGCCATCCCCATAGCCATTACCGGTACCAAAGGGGCATTGCTGGGTATATTCTGTGCCGTAGATAGACAGGGCATAGCCCGTTGCCCAGCCAGTTTGGCGCATTGGCTGGGGAGCCTGAGAAAGATCGCCGGAGAAGAAGCGGACAAACTCTTCGGTGACCGCCAGCTCGTCATCCAGCCCCAGCTCGCAAAACAGGGTATTGCTGTGCGCAATATAACCCGGTGCTTTTAATGGCGTTGGCGATACCGGCACATAGTGACCGCAAAACACCTGCCGTGGCTGATGATCAACACCATCAGATGTCGCCTGAGGGTCTGCCTTGAGAGACGAGATAAAAGAGTAATCGGCGCAGGCCGCCATGTCACTCAGGGTGGTAATTAAAGATGATTTATCTGGCATTATGTCATACCTCTCATCCACCCGCGGCAGCGCTCACTGCCCCAGGCTGAAGAGCACGCCCCTAGTCGAGCGTGCTGAAGTGAATTGCACTGGGATATTGTGCATTATGGTAAATAGTATGGAAAGCCTTCACAAAGTCGCTCTGCTCAGCCGCAAAGATATTCTCCACATAGTTTTGCGGGTTCATATCAATAAACGGAAACATACTGCTTTGGATTTGAATCTGCAATTTGTGGCCACGCTTGAAGGTATGCAACACGTCGTACAGATCGAATCTCACTTTGGTTGGCTCACCCGGGGTAAAAGGAACCGGCTCAGACATGCTTTCTCTGAAACGCCCGCGGATAACGCCCCAGCGCACTAGCTCATGACGATTGCCCTGTTCAGCATCCACCTTATCGGTGTTTTCATCCTTACCCGGAAATACATCTACCAGCTTTACCACAATATCGGCTGCGGTTTGCGTGGTGGAAAACCACAGGTCTAAATCGATGGCTCCGGCCACTGTTAAGTCATTGTCGAGTACTTCGGTTTCAAATACCAGTACGTCAGGGCGTCTTGCAGCATAACGTTGGTCTTCAACCATATAAGGTCGATCCCACCCGCGACTGACTTTAGCAGAGTGCGGCACGGGTTTGTTGGGATCACTGATATACTCGCTGACACCGCTATCTGACTGTCCGTTTAGCAGTGCTTCTTCCGCTGCCAGATAAAGTGTCTGCGATTTAGCTTGCCGGGGCGGCCAGACGTCAAACTTACGCCAGCGGTTACTGCCGGTTTCGAACATGGTGGCGGTGGCTATTTTTGCCTCTTCTGCCTGCTTAAGGTGCTGTTTAAAGAAAGGCAGTAACACTTCCTGCTGGAACCAGGCACTGGTATCAAATCCAAAATCTGCCTCGCCCAGGGTTTTGCCGCCTTTGCTGCTATTCCACTGACCGTGATACCACGGCCCCATCACCATTTTCACATGAGACTTGCTGTTCTGGTTTGACATGGTTTGGTAGGTGGCCAGTGGCCCGTAGAGGTCTTCTGTATCGTACCAGCCGCCCACGACCAAGGTTGCCGGCTTTGTCTTGCCAAGGTGCTGCAATACGTTTCTGGCCTGCCAGTAAGCATCATAGTTGGGGTGTTCGGTGAGCTCATTCCAGAACGGGCGCTCACCATAAAAATAGTGTTTATTGACGTTAGATAAAGGCCCTAACGCTTTGAAGAATTCGTACCCGTCCGGAGTGATTGCATCCATGCCTTTTTCGCGATGCGCCTGCGGCCCGTCTAATTGCTTATCAAAGGAATCGAAAAAGATAAACGCCATGGGCGTAACAAAGGCACCGTTACGATGAAAGTCGTCAAAAAACCAGTCGGCGATGGGCGCCTGCGGTGAAATGGCTTTTAACGCCGGATGACTGTTTATAGCCCCGACGGATGTATAGTAGCCCGGATACGAGGTTCCCCACATGCCCACCCGACCATTGTTTTGCGGCAGATGTTCGACCAGCCATTCAATGGTGTCATAGGTATCGGTAGCATCATCGGTAGCTTTTTTGCCGCGCTGATATGCATCCTGCGGGCGCATGTTGACAAACTTCCCTTCCGACATCGACTTACCACGGACATCCTGAAAGACAAAAATAAAGCCTTCCTCTTCGAAGGCGGCGCTCGGCCCCAGACGTGTTTTATATTTACTGACACCATAAGGCGCCACGCGATAAGGCGTACGCTGCATCAGGATGGGATAGGATTGGGCATCATCGTTAGGGATATAAACGGACGTAAACAGCTTTATCCCGTCTCGCATAGGGATCTGATATTCATATTTAACGTAATTGGCCCGAATATACTCTGCCCGTTTATCAGCCTGCTCATCGGCGGCAAATCCACAAGGGCTAACCAATACCAACAGCAGGAGCAGCCGTGTTACTGTCATTCGCATAAGTGTTGTTCTCTTTGTTATTCAAAAGCGTATTGCGCAGTGTAGATCTAATTTGCCGTTGAAGTACGGAACGTGATTTCAGTAGCAGAAAAAACGGGAGGAATGGAAGTCAACCAGCACTGCTTTGCATCGGGAATTATACTTATTGTCACATTGCAATACTTTAATCGAGGCCATTGCAATTGCTTCACGCCCAGAGCTCTCCTATAGTAACCCTATGTATAAAAGTAAACGACAGACTATGAAATTCACGCCGCGTAAACTCATTCTGGTTACCAGCCTGATGGTAATGGCTTCGTCGCTGATGGCAACCGACTCACTGGCCACCACGGCCCCTCAGTCACAGCCGCAAATCAGTAGCTGTCCGGCCGCCTTTTTTGCCGTCAAAATTCATGAGGATGCCAGACAGTGTCAGCCTTTTGACACCGAAATGCCCGCTTCTATGGTTTACTTTATTGGTGAGACGCCCGACGCCATTGTGGCTTATTACCTGGCGCTGATGCCTGATTTGTCGCTGAAAGGCGAACATAACGAACGTGTGCTGCTGGTCAATGACGCACAAAATGTACGCGTGGTGGTATCCCCCGATGGTGACGGCGCGCAGGTAGATATCCTGGTGCTGGGTTCAACAACACCCACTCCCCTGGCCAGCCTGTCCAACGACTAACTTTTATTTCCCTCACCGGCCAGTGTTTCGAACAACTGGCACCGCCTTTGCAATTTCTCTGACAAGTTTGTCCTGTCGCCCGGGCGTGTCATTTTATTGACGCTTGTGCGCATTGAATTGTTGAGGAAGCGTATGGAACTTGCCATTATTTTGTTTATGCTGCTGATAGTTGTGACTGTTGGTGCACTTAAACTTTCTGATCACGGTATGAGTTTTCCCTTTCGTAAAAAACAACAGCTTTTTACTCAGGTAGAGCATACCTTTATCAATTTGCTGGAACAGGCCGT
>CATMRP010000261.1 GCA_950073835.1 uncultured Alteromonadaceae bacterium | reverse complement strand
AATACCACACAGTTTATTAAAAACTTCTGCGATAAAAAGGGAATGTTTTTACTGACGTTACTGGTGTTTTCTTTCATGATAGCCATTCCCTTAACAGTGCTCTTCGTAGAGTCCGATGACAAACTCTTCGTAACTCAGGCCGGATTCGCTTTTTATGTGCTCCTGTAACCAGTTCCAGGAATCGGTTGGCGCCGTTTCTTTACGACTGCGCTGCTCCATTTCCAGCATCTGACGGTATACCGGCTCAATAATCCCCAGTGCGGCTCTTGGCGCCTGGCGGCGAACAGAGAAAAAGCCTTCCACATTGCCTTTGTTAAAGTCAGGCGTGACGTTGGCAAACACCCAGTAATAATTGCCATCGGACGTCAGATTTTTAACAAAGCCAAAAAATTCGTGCTTGGACTTAAGGGTTTTCCACATCGCATGATACACGCCTCTGGGCATATCCGGATGACGAATAATATTGTGGGGCTGGCCGAGCAACTCACTTTCAGCAAAATTGGACACCCGCATAAAGTGCCGGTTTGCGTAAGTCAGGTTGCCGCGCAAATCGGTTTTGCTCACGATAAGTTCGTCGGCAGAAAAGGTTACTTCTCTGGCATTAGCAGAAACTGCAATCACATTCTTCTCACTTCTATTATCCTTTGGCCGTCGCTAACCCCAGCAAGTGCCCTGAAGATATCAACGGGCGTGGTGCCCGCATTTTGTACTTAAAAACTAGTTTAATATCAGGCCTTTCGCAATATTATTTATATCGTCAGCGAGGCCGGAATCTTAAGCGTTAATCGAGTATGGGATGGTCGTAAGATGTTCGGCAACAGTTAGTCCTGTTTGCGCCAGATAAGACAAAGGTTGTTGGCTGGCATGTCAATCATATCGGTCAGTTGCAATGACTCGCCCGCCCACACAATAAGTTCTTCGATAGATTTATAGCCGCCCAGTCCACGCTCCAGCAAACTATAGTGAAAAGCTTCATTACTGGCGCTGGAAAAAGCGTTTTGATAAATGAACGGGCCATACTGGCAGAAGATCCCGCCAGCAGGTAACAGTTTGGCAATACCCGCCATCATCTGTTGCACCTCATGGGCAAACATAATGTGCGCAGTGTTGGCCGAGTAAACCGCATCAAAGCCACTCTCAGGAAAGTTATCCTGGCCAATATGCAGGGGGATTGGCGCGGCCAGGTTTGGCAGAGCTGCTTCGTTAACCCAGGCGTTAATCCCCTCATGATGTAATGGTACATCACTGGTTTGCCAGTACAGGTGGGGCAAGCCGGCAGCAAAATGCACCGCGTGTTGCCCGGTACCGCTACCTATCTCCAGTACTTTACTGGCCTGCTCAAAGGCATCACGAAGCACCGCTAAAATCGGTGCTTTGTTATTTTCACAGGCCTGACTAAAGGGCTTGGACATAAGCGTTAATCGCTCAGGTTAGGCGCCAGCCATTTTTCAGCCGTTTGCAGATCCCAACCTTTACGTTCGGCATAACTTTCCAGCTGATCCGGCTGAATTTTCGCGACCGCAAAATAGCGGGCTTCAGAGTGAGAAAAATACCAGCCTGAAACTGAGGCCCCCGGCCACATGGCGTAGCTTTCGGTGAGTGACATACCGGTATGTTTTTCGGCGTCGAGTAAATCCCAGATGAGCTGCTTTTCGGTATGTTCCGGGCAAGCCGCATAACCGGGTGCCGGGCGAATCCCCTGATACTTTTCGCGGATCAGCGCGTCGTTATCCAGGTTTTCATCCGGGGCATATCCCCAGTACTCTTTGCGTACGCGCTCATGTAGGTACTCTGCGAAAGCTTCGGCTAAACGATCGGCTACCGCTTTCACCATGATCGCATTGTAATCATCGCCCTGGGCATCATATTGCGCTGCGAGCTCGTCTTCACCGATTCCACCGGTTACCGCGAACGCACCAATATAGTCGTTGATACCTGAACCAACTGGGGCCACAAAATCACTTAAGCAATAGTTGGCACCTTTTGGTTTTTGCGTTTGCTGACGCAGATGATGCGACACACCCAGGGTTTCTGTCCGTGACTCATCGGTATAAATAACCACGTCGTCATCCCGACGGTTGGCCGGGAATAAACCCATAACGCCTTTTGCTTCTAATCCGCCGTTTGCGATAAGGTTATCGAGCATTTCATTAGCATCATCAAATAATGACTGAGCCTGCTCCCCTACTACTTCGTCGGTTAAAATACGCGGGTATTTACCGGCCAGTGACCAGGTCAGGAAAAACGGCGTCCAGTCGATGTACCTACGCAAGGTGGCAATATCCGCCGCAACGGGGGTAACCCCGAGCTTGTTCGGCGTTACCGGCGGCACACTAAAATCCGGTACATGTGCATTGGCACGGGCTTCTGCCAGCGTTACCGGCTTGGAGCGTGGCTTTTTACGGGCATGCTGGTCGCGCACGATGTCGTATTCTTTAGCCAGCTCTTTGGCAAAGATGTCGCGGGATTCTCTGTTCAGCAGTTTCTGGCAAACACCTACCGCGCGGCTGGCATTGGGCACGTACGCCACCGGTGCATGATAATTCTGCTCAATTTTCACTGCAGTATGGGCTTTAGAAGTGGTAGCGCCGCCAATCAGCAATGGCAGGTCAAAATCCAGCCGTTCCATTTCTTTGGCCACATGAACCATTTCATCCAGTGACGGCGTAATCAGCCCCGACAGGCCAATCATATCAACGTTTTCTTCTTTGGCTTTTTGCAAAATCGCTGCACAGGGCACCATTACGCCCATGTCCACCACTTCAAAGTTATTACACTGCAGTACTACGCCGACGATATTTTTACCAATATCGTGAACATCGCCTTTTACCGTGGCCAGCAGGATCTTACCGTTACTCTTGGTATCTTCAGACTTCTCGGCTTCGATGTAAGGCTGCAGGTACGCCACGGCTTTTTTCATTACCCGGGCAGATTTCACCACCTGTGGCAGGAACATTTTACCTTCACCAAACAGGTCGCCCACCACGTTCATGCCGTCCATTAACGGCCCTTCAATAACGTGCAATGGTTTATCTGCAGCCTGACGAGCGGCTTCGGTATCGTCTTCAATAAAATCGGTGATGCCTTTTACCAGCGCATGTTCCAACCGTTTATTGACCGGCAGTTCACGCCAGGCGAGGTCTTCTTTAACCACCGCCTTGCCATCACCCTGATACTTAGGGGCCAGCTCAAGCAGTTTATCGGTCGCCTCGCTGTGGCGGTTAAGGATAACGTCTTCTACTGCATCACGCAGTTCGGCTGGAATTTCATCATACACTTCCAACTGACCGGCATTAACAATGGCCATATCCAGGCCAGCGCGGATGGCGTGATACAGAAATACCGAGTGCATGGCTTCACGTACCGGGTTATTACCACGAAACGAAAACGAGATATTCGACAAGCCCCCAGATACGTGCACATGCGGGCAGGTTTGGCGAATCACCCGGGTGGCTTCAATAAAGTCCACCGCGTAATTGTCGTGTTCTTCAATCCCGGTTGCGACGGCAAAAATATTCGGATCGAAAATAATGTCTTCCGGCGCAAAACCGACTTTTTCAATCAGCACCTTATAACTGCGCTGACAAATTTCAATTTTACGCTCTTTGGTGTCGGCCTGACCTTTTTCGTCAAACGCCATGACTACCGTTGCCGCGCCGTAACGTTTGATCAGTTTGGCCTGGTGAATAAAGTTTTCTTCACCTTCCTTAAGGCTGATAGAGTTAACAATCGCCTTACCCTGCACACACTTAAGACCGGCCTCTATGACTTCCCATTTTGATGAGTCAATCATAATCGGCACCCGGCTGATGTCGGGTTCTGAGGCAATCAGATTCAGAAAGGTTTGCATGGCCTCAACCGAATCCAACATGGCTTCGTCCATGTTGATATCGATAATTTGCGCGCCGTTTTCTACCTGCTGGCGGGCTACGTCGAGCGCCGTTTCGTAATCGCCTTCGAGGATAAGACGTTTGAATTTGGCAGAACCGGTGACATTCGTGCGCTCACCGATATTAATAAAACTGGAAAA
>CATMRP010000260.1 GCA_950073835.1 uncultured Alteromonadaceae bacterium | reverse complement strand
TCGCTGTCCATGGCCGCTTCCAGGCAACGAATGGATTTTTCTCGTCCAACAAATAAAGGTATGACCATATGGGGGTATACAACCACGTCCCGCAAGGCCAGTACAGGAATTTCAATGCGATTTTCTCGCTCTGACGTCATACTTCTTCTCTAACTTTTCTATTAATGAGTCTTTATATGGGGATAGGCAGACAAAGTTCAATCAGCCTAAGAATGTTTTGTACTATTTTCGGCGTTGATTTGCCGACTATTCAATACGTTGACTCTAAGATAGCGCAAAAACAAGGAGTTTTGATAAAAAAAAGGCCCTTTAATTAGGGCCTTTTGCATTTTCTTATTCACTTGCCGCTTTTTTATCAGCGTTGTCGTAAATCAGGATGGGTTTAGATTCTCCGCGGATGACCGTTTCATCGATAACCACTTTCGATACGTTGTCCATGGAGGGTAGATCGTACATGGTTTCCAGCAGCACGGCTTCCACAATCGAGCGCAGACCACGAGCACCGGTTTTACGCTGCATCGCTTTTTTGGCGATGGCAAACAGCGCATCTTCGCGGAACTCCAGTTCGGTGTCTTCCATGGCGAACAAGGCACCATACTGTTTGGTAATAGCGTTCTTCGGCTCTTTCAGAATCTGAATCAATGCTTCTTCGTTGAGCTCTTCCAGGCTGGTCACAACCGGTAAACGGCCGATAAACTCAGGGATCAGACCGTACTTCACCAAATCTTCCGGCTCTACCTGCCTGAACAATTCAGAGACTGCCTGTTTGTTTTCTTTGGATTTCACTTCGGCACCAAAGCCCATGCCGCTGCCTTGCGCTGAACGTTGCTCAATGACTTTATCCAGACCAGCAAAGGCACCGCCACAGATAAACAGTATTTTTGAGGTGTCTACCTGCAAAAATTCTTGTTGTGGATGCTTTCGTCCGCCCTGAGGAGGCACGGAGGCAACCGTTCCTTCGATCAGTTTCAGTAGCGCTTGCTGTACGCCTTCACCAGACACGTCTCGGGTGATAGACGGGTTATCAGACTTGCGGCTAATCTTGTCGATTTCATCGATATACACAATACCACGCTGGGCTTTCTCTACATCGTAATCGCATTTCTGTAACAGCTTCTGAATGATGTTTTCAACATCCTCACCTACATAACCGGCTTCGGTAAGCGTGGTAGCATCGGCCATAGTGAATGGCACATCGAGCAGTCGCGCCAGCGTTTCTGCCAGCAATGTTTTACCACTACCGGTAGGGCCAATCAGCAATATGTTACTCTTGCCCAGTTCTACACCATCATGCACGTCGCCGTTACGCAGACGTTTATAGTGGTTGTATACCGCGACCGATAACACCTTTTTGGCGTGGTCCTGACCGATCACATAGTCATTCAAATGCTCGTGAATTTCCTGTGGTTTCGGTAACGCGTTTTGATTTTGCTTATTCGGTGAAATATCTTTAATTTCTTCGCGAATAATGTCATTACAAAGCTCAACACATTCATCACAAATGAATACAGAAGGTCCTGCAATCAGTTTTCTGACTTCGTGCTGACTCTTGCCACAAAACGAGCAATACAGAAGTTTGTTATCGCTATCGCTGCCTTGTTTATCGCTCATAAATACTTGCCTCTAGACTGCCCGGCAAACACAAAAACCAGTGCCGGGCTTATATAACTATACTACTTAGTGGCGGATGCGTCAGTTCGGTTTGTTAAAACCTGGTCTATTAAACCATACTCTTTGGCTTCACTTGCACTTAAGAAGTTGTCGCGATCGGTGTCGCGAGCCACGGTTTCGTAGTCTTGTCCGGTATGCTCAGCCATCAGACGGTTGAGTTTTTCCTTGATGCTCAGGATTTCACGGGCATGGATTTCAAAATCGGATGCCTGGCCCTGAAACCCGCCTAAAGGCTGGTGAATCATTACCCGCGCATTCGGCAAGCAGTACCGTTTGCCCTTAGCGCCACCTGACAACAGGAACGCCCCCATGCTGGCAGCCTGACCAACACACACGGTGCTAACATCAGGTTTGATAAATTTCATGGTGTCGTAAATTGCCATACCCGCAGTAACAGAACCACCGGGAGAATTAATATAAAGGAAAATGTCTTTTTCCGGATTTTCAGCTTCCAGGAATAACATTTGTGCCACGATAAGGTTGGCCATGTGGTCCTCAACCTGACCCACCAGAAAAATAACGTTTTCTTTGAGCAGACGAGAATAGATATCGTAAGAACGCTCCCCTTTCGCGGTTTGTTCAACAACCATAGGGACCAGTGCGTTCATTGGATCTAACGGGCTTTGCATTATGCGGTTACCTTAAGTACTTACAGAAATAAAAATGCTCGGACTAGACCGAGCATTTAAACAGTTGCGTGTAGGTTAAGTCAATCTGGGAGTGCAAAATTACCCCTGTTTGTTCATAACCTCGTCAAACGGCTTGTTCACTTCGGTGACTTTTGCCTGACCAACAACCCACTCGATCGCTTGTTCTTCGAGTGCAACATTTTGCATTTGTTGCATCAGTTCCTGATTATTTTTGTAGTAATCAACAACTTCTTGTGGATCTTCATACGCAGAAGCCATAGTTTCGATCAGGCTGTCTACTTTTTCCTGGTCGGCTTTCAGGTCGTTTTGCTTGATGATTTCACCCAGCAGCAGACCGATACTTACGCGACGCTGTGCGTTGTCTTTAAACAGATCCGCTGGCAGGTCTGGCAGGTTTTGACCACCGCCCTGTTGGCTGAAACGCTGTTTAGCCTGTTCACGCAGTGCGTTAACTTCCTGATCAACCAGTGCAGCTGGCAGGTCGAGTTCGTTTTTCTCAAGCAGCTTGGCAATCACTTCTTCTTTAAGCTGTGTCTTAAGCGTCTGGCCTAATTCACGCTCCATGTTTTTGCGTACTTCTGCTTTAAGTGCTTCAACGTCACCGTCTTCAATACCGAACAGTTTGGCAAACTCTTCATCTACCTTAGGCAGTGTCAGGCCTTCAACTTTCTTCACGTTAACGGTGAATTGAGCTTCTTTACCTTTCAGCGCTTCAGCGTGGTAATCTTCAGGGAAAGTTACATCAACGATAACTTCTTCACCTTTCTTGGCACCAACCAGTGGCTTTTCAAAGCCTGGGATCATGCGCTCTTTACCCAGCTCCAGCGTAAAGTCTTCTGCTTTACCGCCGTCAAACTCTTCACCGTCGATGGTGCCTACGAAGTCGATAACCATGCGGTCATCTTTACGCGCTTTACGCTTAACTTCTTTCCACTCGCCGTGCTGTTTTTGCAGCGTCTCTAGCATGTTGTCCAGATCTTCATCGGCGATTTCAACAACTGTTTTTTCGATTTCAATGTCGTCTACGCCTTTTACTTCTACTTCTGGGTAGACTTCAAACTTGGCAACAAACTCCAGGTCTTCACCGTCCTGATCTTTGGTCAGTTCAAATGAAGGCATGCCAGCAGGATTGATTTTTTCCTGCACGATTGCCTGATAAAAATTTTGTTGCATAACGTCGCCAGCCACTTCCTGACGAACCGCTTGTCCGTAACGTTTCTTGATTACGCTTACTGGTACTTTACCTGGACGGAAACCGTTAATACGCTGAGTTTTCGCTAATTGCTGTAAACGCGATTTAACGGCGTTATCTACTGACTCAGCAGGAACAGTAATAGTAAGACGGCGTTCTAAACCCTGAGTCGTCTCGACTGAAACTTGCATTGTATTACCTCAACTTTGCGCCTGATACGCTTTATTTTCCAGCCTCTCGCCCGCCACTGAGAACAGTGATTAAAACTCAGGTAAGAGGTCGTTTCATCGCGCTATAATCTACGCGCTGCCTTAAAAAGACGCAGTAGTATACAGTTTGCTAACATCAGAGTCGAGCACAAATCGGCGCTTTCTGTTTTCGCCCTGAAGAAGCGGATACAGTTGATGATTTTTGGGCACATAAAGATGGCAAAGCCATAGTAAGCTACAGACTTCTTACTGCTTTGATATTAGTAAAATGACTGCTTAGGAGAGATGGTCGGTGAGACAGGATTTGAACCTGCGACCCCTTGTACCCAAAACAAGTGCGCTACCAAGCTGCGCCACTCACC
>CATMRP010000259.1 GCA_950073835.1 uncultured Alteromonadaceae bacterium | reverse complement strand
GGTTTGGTATAAGCAAAGGCCCGATACCTTCAACGATCATTACCATAGCCAGCGCCGCCCAGAACCAATTTGGCATATTTGTCTCAAAAATACCTGTGATTGTCCCGCACTATAGCAAATATTTCACCGTTTGCGTCGCCAGACACGCTATAATTAAGTACGACAAATTACCAAGCTCACAACATGCTATTCCCCAATCTCGGTCAATACAGCCTGACCGTTTCTAATAACATACTGGAAGTTTATGCCACCGGAGCGTGGGATGTGGGTATGGCTAATATACTGAAAGACGAGATGGCGCCCATCGCCAGACAGTTTGAGCAACGCGCCTGGGCTGCCATTATTGATTGCCGGCGCTGGGTGATGAGCACCCCCGAGTGCCAGGGAATCGTAAGGGAGGGTATTTTCGATAATATCCGCAATGGCTTAAGAAGAGCTGCCTATGTGGTGGATACCAACCACATAAAACATGCCCAGCTGGAACGCACCCACCCGCAAATGAAATCGGACGACCCGATTTTAAAAGCCTATAAACGTGAGTACTTCACTAACTATCTGGACGCCATAAAATGGCTCAGAGATGAAGGCTATCAGCCCTGAGCTGCCATAATGACAGCCCTGAGGCGTTTATAAATCAGTACATCAGGCTGTATACTTTACGACGGTAACCAGATTTCAGTGAGTCGCCATCCGGCAGGGCGTTGATAATATCGAGGATAAGCTTTTTCGCTTCGCCAAACCCGAAGTCTTTCAATAACACGCCATAGAGTAATTCCAGCGCTTCTTCAAAACGCTGTACCTGATAAAGCGCCACGGCTAAATCCACCTTCACCTGCAGATCGTCCGGGTTAGCTTCAGCCTGCTCCTGTAAGGCACGGATTTCCGGCGTATCAGCGGCCTGTTCAGCCAGCTCAACTTTACCCTGCAGGGTATGATAACGCTGGTCCTGATCCACCAGTTTTATCTCTGCCAGTAATTCCCTGGCAGCCGGCACCGCGCCGGTTTCAATCAGGCAGTCAATATAAAGGTATTTGCTATCGATGTTGTCCGGGTTAATCTCAAAGGCTTGTTTTGCCATTGGGAAGGCACCGCTGTAATCACCGCTGGCAATAAGCTCAGCGGCTTTGGCAAGGAACTCATCCTCGGGGCTGGGCAGATATTTACCCAGCATCGCTCGAATTTCAATTTCCGGCTGCATACCCGCGAAGCCATCTACTGGCTGCGCATCTTTAACTACCATTACGGTAGGCAGGTTACGAATACCAAACTGAGCGGCTACCTGTTGCTCGCGCTCACAGTCAACACGGGCCAGTAGCAGGGTGTCCGGATAATCACCGGCAATTTTTTCCAGAATCGGCGATAACTCTTTGCAAGGCTCATAGCCTTCGGCCCAAAAGTCGATTAAGACGATTTTCTCTTTGGACACTTCCAGAATGATCTGCTGAAAGTTCTCTACCGTTAAATCCACGATGTTGTTCGACATCAATTGCTGCATGCTTATTTCGCCTGTTTGCTTTCGTTCGATTGTGCTTATGAATATGGGCGCGCTGGCCTTAATTACAAGTCATTAAAATACAAATGCTACACTATCTCTGACAAATTACTAAGGCGATAAGATGACAACAACAAAACGCTTTACCTCATTCCGGGAGTTTTACCCGTACTATTTAAGTGAGCACCAGAATGTAACCTGTCGGCGGCTGCATTTTATCGGTTCAACACTGGTACTCACCCTGCTGATATTGAGTTTATTTACCGGGCAGTTAATGCTGCTATGGCTACTTCCGGTAGCCGGTTATGGCTTTGCCTGGCTTGGCCACTTTAAATTTGAGCACAACAAACCTGCGACCTTTCGTTATCCCTTGTACAGCTTAATGGGAGACTGGGTCATGTATAAAGATATGCTGCTGGGCAGGATAAAATTCTGACGACAGTAAGCAAGGAAAAACAATAATGAATAACACCATAAAAGCTCTGGCAGCCAGCGTTATGCTGGGCTTGTCCGCCAGCTCGGCGGCCGATAGCAGCGCGCCCACCACCTTCGATTACAAGGACGTGTTTGCCCTGGAGTACGCAGCGTCTCCAGTGTTTACGCCCGATAGTAAGCACATCATATACGAGCGCCGCAGTAACGATATTATGAACGACCGGATGCACATCAGTTTATGGCAGGTAGAGGTAAAAAGCGGCCAGCATCGCCCGCTGATTGCTGAGCATGCCAGTGTTCGCAGCCCGGTACTCTCTCCCGACGGCACCAAGCTGGCCTATCTGTCTGACCGCTCCGGCTCACAACAACTTTATGTTCGTTACCTCTACAGTGGTGAAGACGCGCTGTTAACCAACACGAGCTATGCACCGGGCAATGTTGTCTGGTCGCCAGACGGCAAATCGCTGGCATTTACCCTGTTTACCCCACAAGCAGACAAGCCCTTGTTTACCGATATGCCAGCCAAACCGGCCAGGGCCAAGTGGGCTGAAACCGGTAAATATATTGATGACCTTAACTATCGCTCCGATGGCGCGGGCTATGTGCCGGGTGGTTTTAATCAGATTTATCTGTTGCCGGTAGAGGGGGGAACCCCCCGCCAGCTAACCTTTACCGACTACCCGATCAATGGCGATCTGAGCTTTTCAAACGATGGCAAACAGTTGTACTTTTCCGCCAACCCCAGCGACAACTACGCCATGGAAGTCATGAGCAGTGATATTTACACCCTGGATATTGCTTCGGGCGCGTTTAACCAGATCACCAGCCTCGAAGGTCCTGAAAGTGGCGCGCAATTAAGTCCGGACGGTAGGTACCTGGCGTTTAAACACACCACTGACCGTAAGTTAAGCTTCCAGAGCAGCGACTTATGGGTAATGCGTGTGAAAGACGGCAAGCTGACCAACCTTACCGAATCCTTTGACCGCACCACCGGACAGTTTGCCTGGGGCGACGACAGTGGCGAGTTGTACGTCAGTTATCAGGATGCCGGACAAACTAAAGTGGCCGCTGTCGAACTCGACGGTGATATGAAACAACTCAACATCGCCTTAGGTGGTCAGTCGCTTGGGCGCCCTTACACCTCAGGCGAGTTTGCAGTGGCAGATAATGGCGCCCTGGCTTTTGTTAGCTCCGATGGCTCGTCGCCGGCAGATTTGTTTGTGCGCGAAAGCCGCGGCAAAGTAACCCGGTTAACCACTCTCAATGAAGATGTGCTTGGCCACCTGAATATGCCGGCGATTGAAGCCATGACAGTAACCTCAACGGTAGATGAACGGCCAATTGAGGCCTGGATGATTACCCCGCCAGACTTTGATCCTGACAAAAAATACCCGCTCATTCTGGAAATACATGGCGGCCCACACACTGCCTACGGCCCCAACTTCAGTGCCGAAATTCAGTTGATGGCAGCCAAAGGCTATGTGGTGGTGTGGTCAAACCCGCGCGGCAGTACTTCTTACGGTGAAGACTTTGCCAACTTAATCCATCACAACTATCCGTCAGAAGATTATAATGACTTGATGGATGTGGTAGATGGCGTCACCGCCAAAGGCTTTATCGATACCGACAACCTGTTTATCACCGGTGGCTCTGGTGGCGGTGTATTAACCGCCTGGTCGATAGGTAAGACCGACCGTTTTGCCGCTGCCGTAGTTGCCAAGCCGGTCATTAACTGGATGAGCTTTGCCTTAACGGCCGACGCTTACCCCTACTTCACCCAGTACTGGATGCCGGGTATGCCCTGGGAAATCCCGGACCATTTATGGGCCCACTCACCGTTATCACTGGTAGGTAACGTGACCACGCCAACCATGCTGCTAACGGGCGAGTCTGATTACCGCACGCCAATCAGTGAGTCTGAACAGTTTTATCAGGCCCTGAAGCTACGTGGTGTAGACTCGGCTATGTTGCGCTTGCCGGGAGCATCCCATGGCATTGCCTCAAAACCGTCACGGCTGATCCAGAAAGTCGGCAATATCCTCGCCTGGTTCGAACGCTACCGTACCGGGCCGGAAACGAAGGCCGAGTAGATGATCGAGTAGGAGGCGGGATTGCTCCCGCCGTCCTCTCACACCACCGGGCATACGGTTCCGTACCACGGCGGTTCCT
>CATMRP010000258.1 GCA_950073835.1 uncultured Alteromonadaceae bacterium | reverse complement strand
TTGCAGGGTAATGCTTCAGTTAATCGAAAAAAAGTCGACCCAAAGCTTGGCATTATCCGTATTTTTAGATAAGTTGAACTTAGATGCTTTGTTTTTTTGCATCGACACCGTACGCAAAACTGGTCTTGAGACTTGAAAAAAGACCAGACCACTACAATAGAGTTTGCGAGGTTAGGTAATCACCTTTTAGTGGTTACTTCAAATTGAGGGGGAAAATGCTATGTTCGATATCCTCATGTATCTCTTCGAAAACTTCATCCATAGTGAAACCGAAATTCGCGTTGATCAGGATGAACTAACCGAAGAGCTGGTCCGCGCAGGGTTTCATCACGATGAGATATACAAAGCGCTCGCCTGGTTGGAAAAACTCGCCGCGCTGCAAGAAACTGATATTAACCCCTACTTCTGTAAAGGCATCTCCAGCAGCCTGAGCCGTATTTATACGCAGCAGGAACAAATGCGCCTGGATGTTGAATGTCAGGGATTTTTATTGTTCCTTGAGCAGGTTGGCGTACTGGATGCTTCCACACGGGAAATGGTCATCGACAGAGTCATGGAGATAGACTCGCCGGAGTTCTGTTTAGAAGACCTTAAGTGGGTGGTCCTGATGGTATTGTTTAATGTGCCGGGCAAAGAAAATGCCTACGCGCAGATGGAAGATCTGTTATTCGAAGAGCATGACGGTATACTGCACTAATCTTATAGATTACGAAGTGTAGGGCTGTGTCGAAGATTGATCATTCACTGTTCGAAGCGCATGAGCACGCTTTAGAACATCAGTACGGGCCTTGCCCGGACTGTGGGAAAGAGCTGCGCATCAGAAACAGCAAGTCGGGCCCGTTTATCGGTTGTAGTGGCTATCCTGATTGCCACTACGCCAAGCCATTACACGATAATCAAACCACCACATTAAAAGTAATCGAAGACAGCCATTGTCCTGACTGTGGCTCGTCTATGGCCATCAAAAAAGGCCGTTACGGTATGTTTATCGGCTGCACTAACTTTCCGGCCTGTCAGCATATTGAAAATGCCAAACCGCAAACCGATACCACTGTTACCTGTCCTAAATGCCATAAAGGACATCTGCTCGATCGTACCAATAAATACGGTAAACGCTTTTTTGCCTGTAACCGTTATCCTGACTGCCGTTATGTGGTAAATTTCGCGCCGGTTGAAAAGTCCTGTCCTGATTGCGGATGGGCTATACTGGTCGACAAGAAGGGCCGTTTAGTCTGCCCGCAGCCATTATGTGGCTATAAAGAAGCACAAAGCGAACAAGAAGCAGAATAAGAGGTAACAAATGAGCGTTGAATCAGTTCATCAGGATGCTGATGTCGCAGCGTTTGAAAGTGGCCAACTCATGGTGTATCCCACAGAAGCGGTAATGGGCATTGGTTGTGATCCCGATAACGAGGCGGCTGTTATGTCGTTGCTGGCGCTAAAACAGCGCCCGGTAGAAAAAGGCCTTATTTTGCTCGCTGCTAATTATTCCCAACTGCTGCCTTATGTAGACGATAATGCCATTCCCCAGGATAAACGTTTCAGTATTTTTTCCTGTTGGCCCGGCCCGGTAACCTGGTTATTGCCTAAATCTGCAACGGCACCAAAATGGCTGACCGGCGAGCACAATGCCATTGCCGTCAGGGTCACCGCTCACGAGGGAGCCCGGGAGTTGTGCAATAAACTCGGCCGTCCCATTGTGTCGACCAGCGCTAATCTAACCGGACAAGAGCCAGCAAGAACCACAGAAGAAGCCCGCAGTTACTTTGCTAACAGTGTTCACTATGTGGCAGGTTCGGTGGGCGGTGCTGCTCAACCCTCTACTATTAAAGATGCCTTAACCGGTACCACCATTCGGAATTAAACATGAGTATTACCCCCCTAAAGGATACGCCTCAGGCGATTGAGTCGGTTAAAGCGTTTTTGCTGGCTTTACAGGACAATATTTGTCACACCCTGGAACTGGCCGATGGTAAGGGCCACTTTGTTGAAGATGCCTGGGAACGGCAAGAGGGGGGCGGTGGTCGCTCGCGGGTGATTAAGAACGGCGCGGTAATAGAGCAGGGCGGGGTAAACTTTTCGCACGTGCATGGCACTCAAATGCCTGCCTCAGCAACGGCTTCGCGCCCTGAACTGGCTGGCCGTAGTTTTCAGGCTATGGGCGTGTCTTTAGTGATCCACCCTCATAATCCTTATATCCCTACCTCGCACGCCAACGTGCGTTTCTTTATCGCCGAGAAAGAGGGAGAGACACCAATCTGGTGGTTTGGTGGCGGTTTCGATTTAACCCCGTTTTACCCCTTTAAAGAAGATGTGCAGCACTGGCACAACACGGCGAAGAAAATTTGTAAGCCATTCGGCGACACTGTATATGCCGAGCACAAGGCGTGGTGTGATGAGTATTTTTATTTGAAACACCGCAATGAAACCCGTGGGGTTGGCGGGCTGTTTTTTGATGACCTCAACCAGTGGGATTTTGAGCAGTGCTTTGCTTATATGCAGGCTGTGGGCAATGGGTATCTGGATGCCTATGTGCCGATTATCGAAAAACGTAAGAACAATACTTACGGTGAGCGTGAGCGCCAGTTCCAGCTGTACCGGCGCGGACGTTATGTAGAATTTAACCTGGTATATGACCGCGGCACCCTGTTTGGTTTACAAACAGGTGGGCGTACTGAGTCTATCCTGATGTCTATGCCGCCGCTGGCACGCTGGGAATATGGCTTCACCGCGCCTGCAGGATCACCGGAAGCCAAATTGCAGGACTGGCTTACTCCTCATCAATGGTAAAAGCGAGCCTTTGTGCCGGTATCTTTTGACGTAGATCAACCTTAATTCGCAGATTTTTAAACGTATTTTCAAACTTGTTTTAGATCAAATTTTTATTTGGCAGGAGGCGTACATTAGCCTCCATCAACTTAAACGAATGAGAAAATACACAATGAAAAAATCAGCATTAGCTACACTAGTTCTAGCCGCACTAGTCTCTGCGCCTTCAGCATTTGCCTATGAAGCCGGCGATATCATTGTTCGTGCAGGTTTAACTTCTGTTTCACCAAACGACGATTCAAGCAACGTTAATGTCGACGCTCTGGGTGGCAACGTAGGAATGGGTGTAGAGGTCGATTCTAACACTCAACTGGGTCTTAACCTGGTTTACATGCTGGATGCTAACTGGGGCCTTGAAGTACTGGCTGCCACGCCATTTACCCATGACGTCACCCTAATCGATACAGCAGACAATGGTCTGGGTTTAGGTGACGGCAAACTGGCAGAAGTTACTCACCTGCCACCAACGGTTAGCGCGGTATACTTCTTTGATACCAACAGTGCCTTTACGCCTTACGTGGGCGTGGGGGTTAACTACACCATTTTCTTCGACGAAGAATTTACCGGTGCTCGTGAGGATCAAACCTTTACTGATCTGGAGCTGGACAATTCTTTTGGATTAGCCGCTCAGGTTGGATTTGATTTTCAGGTTGATGACAACTGGTCAATCAATGCTTCTGCCCGTTATATCAAAATCGACACCACAGCAGAATTTACCGTTGCCGACGTAAAAGGTAGCGTAGACGTGGATATTGACCCTTATGTATTCACCATCTCTGCAGGTTACAAGTTCTAAAAAATAGTTTTATCAGTTTCACCTTGTGTTTTTGCACTGCCTGTTGGCCCTTCGTTGAAGGGCCTTTTTTATTTATCCGGCTTCGTCTTCACGGTTAACCATATGATCGGCAAGTTGATCAAATGCCTTTAGCAACTGATCGGCTACGTTCATATCGTTAACGCATTCATACATGGCCTTGCGCATGCAGTACATCCATTGTGCTTTGAGTTTTGGCGTTACGGTGTAGGGCAGGTGCCTGGCCCTCAACCGGGGATGACCCCGTTCCTGTTCGTATTGGTTAGGACCACCGAGCCACATGGTAAGGTAAAGGAAGAAGACATGACGGATACGATCCAGAGGTTGTGGGTGAACGGCTAAAAGCTCCGCCGCTACAGGATCACTTTCCATAATGTCATAAAAGCGCTGCGCCAGTTGCCGGACCGTATTTTCTCCACCAATTGCTTGATAGGGGGTAGTAACACCAGTATTGTTGTCTGAAGTTTTCTTTCCCATACCCAGTTTCGATAATAGTCCCATGAAAAAGTTTGCCGTCTTTGGAAATCCAATTGCTCAGAGTTTATCACCAACCATTCATCAAATGTTTGCTAAATCCTGTGCTGAGGATATCAGCTACGAGAAAATAGAGGCTCCATT
>CATMRP010000257.1 GCA_950073835.1 uncultured Alteromonadaceae bacterium | reverse complement strand
TATAACGAGACGATGGCTGGTGTGCCCACCTCGCAAAATGGCGTGGATGTGGTGCGGGATTTCAATTTATCAGCTGAGCCTGCGGAGTTAGCCAATACGAAAACCCGGCTGACAGAAGAGCATCTGCATAAAGCTCCTTTTCCGTTAATGCCCGGCGCACTGGAGACCATGACGCTCTGTCATGAGCAGGGGCTGCGTATTGCCATTGTAACTGGCGGTAGCAAATATTCGGTTCAACGCACCCTGGAATGTTACGGCTTTGCCGACTGGGTGGAGTGCGTAGTAGCGGTAGAGGACGTGGAGCACAGTAAACCCGCTCCCGACTGTTACTTAATGGCGCTGGAACAAATGGGCCTGACAGCAGAGCAGGCGATGGCGGTGGAAGATACCGAACACGGTCTGGCTGCCGCAACAGCGGCCGGGCTGCGTTGTGTGGCGATCCCCACGGAACAATCCCTGGGCCATGACTTTTCTGCCGCGGCCGGGGTATACCAAAGCTTGTCTGCGTGGACTAACGAGCAATTTAGCTAACTAACCAATCCGGTGTTGATAGGATATCCAAAAACATGTTCGGCCGATTTCTGTTTATTATTGTACTGCTGTTTGTTGCAGCGCTAACCCTTCTTGCCGTGCTGGTGGTAGACGGCTCGCCAAAGGTCAGTCGCGTATCCTCGCAGCAGGTCGATAATGCCGAAACAGTCCATGCCTTACTTCGCCAGTTAAAAAACAGTCTTGAAGATCGCCACTCACAGCAGCGCGTAGAAGTGTCAGAAGCACAGTTTGAAAGCCTGATGGGATTTGCCCAGCGCGCTTTGCCCGGCTTTAACGGGGCAGTAGAAGTAGAGGCGCAACAAACCCAAATTGCTGCCAGTATTGCGTTGCCGGCGCCGGCTGATGACTTTTACATTAACCTTTCTGCCCAGGTGTTTCCGGGGGAGGGGGTTAATATCGATCACGTAAGGATTGGTAATCTGGTGGTACCGGGAGATACTGCCTTATCCAGCGCGGTATGGCTGGTGGACCGTTTTACCAGTAGTGATGTAGCCAGTACTGCTGCAAATCAGATCACCCAAATCACTATGTCTGATGAACGGCTGGTACTGGACATGCGGCCGTTGGATGAATTACTCCAGCAAATCGATGTTGCCCGGGAAAACATCAGTACCGGTGTGGACGAACTCGGCGAATTAACTACCGATTATCTGGCTTACATTAATGGCTCGCCTTTAGGGCGGTCACCGTCGCCGCAGTCTGTTGCTAATTACCTTAACCTGATGCTCAGCCGGGCCGCTTCACTGAGTGCAGAGGGCGATCCGGTAATGCATAATCAGGCTGCGCTGCTGGCTTTAGCCATCTTTCTGGGCGATCACAGAATCAGCGGACTGGCCGGGGCAACTCAGCCAGAAGGGGATTCGCCGGTTGAGTCTAAAGCGCCGGCTGTGCTGGCCCAGCGTAACGATCTGGCGCGTCACTTTACCATTTCTGCAGCCTTGCAAATTCTTTCCCAACAAAATATGACCCTCGCCATTGGCGAGTTCAAGGAACTGATGGACCGGGCCATGGGTGGCAGTGGCTACAGTTTTGTTGATCTGGCTGCAGATATGTCGGGAATGGCATTTGCCCGTATCGCCACTCAGTCAGACAGCGCGACACGACTCCAGGAACTGGCGCAGGAGGGCCTTCGTGAACGGGATATTCTGCCCTACATCGGTGGCTTACCGGAAGGACTAAGCAAGCAGGAGTTTCGGCACCGCTACAGCGAGGTAGACAGCCCGGCATACCGAAAACAGGTTGCTGAGATTCAACAGCGTATTGATAACCTGCCGCTGTACCAGTAATCGCGGCAGGCTTTACTTTGCAAATTTGCCCGCCGGGCTTACTTCTTCACGCTGCTGGCAAATTGCTGCAGGGTGCTTAATGCCAGTTCTATCTTCTTCACTAACGGCACCAGTGCCTGTTTAGCTTCTTCATCGCTAAGTTGCTTGAGGGCCTGCCAGTCGGCGGCGATCTCTTCCACATAGGGGCCAAAGCGTTTTGAGCGGGTGGCAAAACCGCTGTCGTCGGCAAAGATGGCAGCAAACTTGCCCTGTTGCTGGTGCTGCAACTGATCAAGGATCTGATCGGCATCCACCGCCTTGCGATAAAGTGTTTGTAGCGTTTCCTGTAATTGCTGGTGAACAGAATCCAAAGAGCGCTCCTTAAGTAAAACAGAAAAAAGACTAAAGAATGGTTAAGGTCTGCCGATATAGCAGTGAGGTGGGCAATTCTGCCCACTTTTTAACGTTGCTACAAGCAAATAAGGAAACTGGTATGGATATTCAAGGTGCAGGTGCCTCTGGAACGTCCGGTGCGTCGCTTGAGTTGGCTTCTCTCAAACTGGCTAAGGGTCAGCAAGAGCAGGAAGGAAAGGCGACGCTTCAGCTGCTGGAATCAGCCGCTGACGTACCAAAACCTACATCCGCCAACCCGGCTATCGGTGCCAACATCGATACGTTCGCGTAACTCGGACTGAACCTGTGGGTTTAGTCTTGCGGATAAAGACGTAAGTCAACCGGCGTTTTGCCAGGCTGGCCACCAATTTCGGTAACGAGCTTGGGAACCATAAAGCCTGGCAATCGCTTTATCACTCCGGCCATTATTTCTCTGGCTTGTTCTACATCAATATCAAAATGCGCAGCACCCTGTACCTTATCTAACAGATGCAGGTAATAAGGCATAATGCCCGCAGCAAACACCTTTTCGTTTAACTGTGCCTGTGTATCGGCGGTGTCGTTTACCCCTTTTAGCATTACTGCCTGATTAAGCACTGTGACGCCCGCCTGACGTAAAGGCGCAAGTTTTTCGGTGAGTTCAGCCGACACCTCATTGGCGTGGTTGATATGCAATACCAGTACACGTTGCACGGGGAGCCCGGCAAACCAGCGATAAAAAGAAGTGTCGAGCCTTGAGGGCATTACCACCGGCAGGCGGGTGTGGATACGAAGTCTTTTTACATGGGGAATGGCAGCAATTTTTTCGGCCAGAGCAGCGAGCTTGCTGTCTTTCGCCATTAACGGATCGCCACCGGAGAGAATCACTTCGTCGATGGCCGGATCCGCGGCAATATAGGCGATGTTATTTTCCAGTTCAGCGTTGCTCAGTGAGTTGTCGGCATAGGGGAAGTGCCGGCGAAAGCAATAGCGGCAATTTACCGCGCAGCCGCCTTTTACAATCAACAGCACTCGGCTGTGGTATTTATGTAACAGGCCGGGATTCGCGGTATCATGCTCTGCAAGCGGATCCTGGCTGTAACCAGGCGCGGTGAGAAATTCCTGATTGCTGGGTAACACTTGCAATAATAAGGGATCCTGCCAGTTGCCCTTTTCCATTAATGAGGCAAAAAAGCGCGGCACCCGCATCGGAAACAAGCGACGGGCTTCGGCATGAGAGCCAAAGTCAGTGGGGTCCAGATTCAGGTAACTGAGCAGTGAAAATGGATCAGTAAAGCCACTGGCTAACTCTTTTTGCCAGTTTTGCTCTACAGTTATGCTATTTTTTTGTATTATTTGCGCCACTAAAACTAAAACCTACAGTGTTTATTGAGGAATTATGGCTAATTTCAGCACTAACGAGTTCAAAGCGGGCCTGAAAATCATGCTCGACGGCGAACCTTGCAACATTCTTGAAAACGAATACGTTAAGCCGGGTAAAGGCCAGGCATTTAACCGGGTTAAAATTCGTAAACTGATTTCTGGCAAAGTGCTGGAAAAAACCTTTCGCTCCGGTGAATCAGTAGAAGGCGCAGACGTAATGGATACGGAACTGGCCTATCTGTATACCGACGGCGAATTCTACCACTTTATGAATAATGAAACATTCGAACAAATCGCTGCTGACGAAAAAGCCGTGGGTGAGAATGTTAAGTGGTTGGTAGAAAACGATGTTTGTACCATTACTTTATGGAACGGCGCACCTATCACCGTGAGCCCGCCAAACTTTGTTGAACTGGAAATTACCGAAACCGACCCGGGCCTGAAAGGCGATACCGCCGGTACCGGTGGTAAACCTGCAACACTAAGCACCGGCGCCGTGGTTCGCGTACCGCTGTTTGTGCAAACCGGCGAAGTTATCAAGGTTGATACCCGTACCGGCGAATACGTTTCCCGCGTACAAAAATAATCCCTTCGCTGCGTACCTTCCAACCGGACAGGTACGCAGACTTACCAGCGTACCCTATGACAACTCCAGACAATTGGCGGCCCACCGCCTCTTTACAAGCCCTGCGCGAGCGAGCACAACTCTACACTGCCATTCGCCAGTTTTTCGCCGAACGTGATGTGCTGGAAGTCGACAC
>CATMRP010000256.1 GCA_950073835.1 uncultured Alteromonadaceae bacterium | reverse complement strand
TCATTTATAATATCGGCAATGTTTTGATTAAGTAAAGTCAGGGCTGGCACATCCTCAAGTTCTTTTAACTGTGGCATTGGTGGGTAAAACTTTACTTTATAGCCTTTATCAGTGTATTGGGACGTTACAATCAGCGGTTCACTATTGGTGCGTCGTATGAACATCATCGTGGCCGTGGTCGTTGCTGTTTCTTTAACTCCGGCAAAGGGCACAAAGATACTTTGATTACGACCATAATCCTGATCCGGTAAGTAAAGGCAAAGCTCACCTTGGTCCAGAGCTGCTATCAACGCCCGGGCATTGCGCTTGTGGATCATATATTTATTCGAGCGGGCCCGGCCATGATACTGTAAGTAGTCCATCAGCGGGTTATTGTGTTTGCGGTAAAAGGCAATGCTCGGATACTTCAGCCCTAAAATTCGACAGGCAAATTCAAGATTCATGTTATGCAGGGCCATGCCAAAAACCCCCTTATTGGCCGCCAGAATAGCTTCAACATGTTCAAAGCCTTCTACCACACCATGTTTTCTAACCCGCCAGTCGGGCCACCACCACCCCATGGCAGTTTCATATACCGCCATACCGGCTCGCCGGAGGTTATGTTTTACCAACTCTTCCTGAGCCTCAGCCGACATCTGTGGATAGCAAAGCCGGATATTACGCCGGGCAACTTTCACCCGTGACTTTGCTAATTTACCCAACAGCCATCCCGTGCCGCGTCCTAAACCGCGAATCACCGGGAAAGGCAACCAGGTAACAATATAAAGCAGGATAACGCCGAGCCAGACTAACCAATACCGGGGTCCGAGAAATGCCAAAGAAAATTTGGGCGGCTTAATTGCTACAGCCAAGATGAAGGTCCTCTGTCACTTTAACGAGCGAGCAGAGCGATTGCCACTGCCGCCAAAATTTGACGGCATTGTAGCTTAAGTCTGTCTTTTTGAATACTTACCGTGCATGCATTACCTGCGGCAAGCGCTCTAATAAGATTTATCGATATAACGAAGCTTTTTTTCGAAGTCGTCAAAATCGTCAGATTTTTGATAATCAAAGTGGTACTGGTTGTGAAAACCAAATTGCATGGCCACTTTGGCGTCATTAATGTACAGGGTATAACCGTCAAAGTCGGTATACGCCACTACCCCTTCGAGCCGGTACTTCCCTTCCTGTTCTTCGCCTTCCTGACGGATTTTATCAAACACCCGCAGGACAAATTTTGAATCCAGTTCGTTTTTCATAAAAAAGGCACCTCCTGGTTTTTATACCATCAAAGATGCCTTTTAGATTACCGGCGAAGCGTCCTTTTCAGTATTTCGCAACGAGCGCTAATTAAAGTTGTAACGTACACCCAGTGAAATAAAGCTGGTATCAAAACCGTCCTTACCGCGTAAATATTCGGCTTCCAGACGGATAAACGTTTTCGTGGCCACGTAATAGTCGAAGCCTAAACCAATTACCCCGGCGGCAACGCTTTCGTCATAAGCACAAATCGTCTGCGAACCGGCAGTTGCCACCGCGGCGCCCACTGCACAATTGCCACTACTGCTGAGTTCTGCGCTTTGTACGCTCACATTGGCAACACCCAGCCGATAAAACAACTCACCTACCGGATGGGATGCCTTCCCTAAAACGCCAAGGTAAAGGGCATCAGATTGCAAGGCGAAATCAGCACCATCGGCTTCGGCATCCACATCGGCAAATTGATAATAGCCGCCTTCTACGTACCACTGCCGGTGAAACTGATGACCTAACACAAGTTTGTAGCCGAACGCTTCATCCTGGGCCTGGCGGTATTCCAGATCGGAGTATCCGGCACCAATTACGCCGTACATACGTTCGATAGCGTGGGCCGACTGCGCACTAATCAGAACCAGCAATCCCCCTAACAGTGATTTCAACTTCATAACCTTTCTCCCTGCTATCATTTAAAAGAAAAACTCAACGTTAATTTCCAGGTGATCGTCGCGACGCACGAAATAGTACGGGTCGGTGGGTGAATCAGCAGAGAAAAAATAGCCATTGATGGTGAATTTCCAGTTGTCTGTCATACGACTGGACGCTTCAACAAAACCGCTGTAGGTGTTGGTATCATCGAGATCCTGCACGTAACCGAACAGGATCTGGGTACCGTCCGGGTCATTCCATACCCAGCGTAGGCCCACCATCAGATCGTTTTGGGCCGGTGCAAAAAAGCTGTTATCACGCTCATCGTACTGATACTCCATCAACCAGCCAATATCATATACAGAATCGAAAATCCCTACTGAGGTGTATTCAAACCCGCCCACGGCGGCATAAAAAGACTGCAGGTCAGTTTTTCGCTGGATGGCTTCCAGTTTGTACAACATGGCACCATTTACCCACAATAGATCTGCGCCCACTTGCTGCATTTGCTGATAATAAGGCCGAAGCAGTAAATCGTTAGTTTCAATAGCACCTTCCACCAGCAATAGCGGCTCACGGTTAGTACCGTCAAAATAAGACAGCCCTACTTCCCAGTCGCCCAGGGTTTGCTGCCAGCGAATGGCATAATCAATATTCTGTTGCTCGTCATCCGACTCATACACTGCATTATCATTGCTGATCGGCACCAGTGGACGCAAACGCCCTTCCACACCGGCAAAGGTACGCTCGCGGAAATAGGGCATCACAAAGAGACTGATGGCGCCGCTTTCCATCAGATAGGATGCGCTGACCATAGGCTGGCCGAGTTTTTCTTCGCCATCCACCCGTTCAACGGCATCAGTTTGGTTAATCACATCAACCAAATGCAGCGACTCGGTCTGGCCCCAGAAAACCTTACCAAGACCAGCTTTAAATTCGTAGGAATCAGCCGCGTGCAGCCACATTAGTTCGCGGATATCGGCATGAGTACGCTCATCGTCGTACTGATCAACGCGCATAAAAGGTTTGAAGGTTATCCTGTCGTAACCATCATTCCAGTCGTAAAACACCTCTGGAGTCACCGTTAATGAGGTTTGTGCCCGGGCTTGTTCAGGAAAAGCGGCGTCCTGCAGAAAAAAGCGTTGCTCAACGGTAAATACGCCGGAATATTCAACTTCAGCGTTTACAGAATAGCTTTGCGACAGCAGTCCGGTGGCCAGCAACAGCCCCATAGCATTGGTTAGTTTCATATTATCTGGCTCGTTTCAGACTGTCTTTGTCGAGATCACTGTCTTTCAGACCGGTTTTAAATTCAATATCATTGATGTACATGGCGGTACTTTTACCGGTTTGTTCATTAAACATCTCAGACGTATGGGGACGCCAGTAAGCATCGAGATACAATTCGTAATCATCCAGGATCAGCGTTTTGAGCAAGTCGCCTTTTTTATCAAAGAAATCCATCTTCAGTAAGCGGTAATGCTCTTTATCAATATAGGCAATTTGTTTTGAATAACCTGAGTATTGATCCACCGGCGTTTGTTCTACTACAAAGACATCCTGGTCTTCCACTTCATCATCGCCGGTATAGTCAAATTTAAACTTCTCCAGTTCAAACGAGGTCATGTCTTCATACGCAAACTCACTACTCATAAACGGGCCGGACTTATTTTGCGTGGCAATTCGCTTTACCCGTTTAACCTTTGGCAAATACATCCACTGGTCATCCGGTGTCAACGTATTTGAAAAACTCAAAAAAGCGGCCCCTTTTACATCGGCCGGCGATTCAAATACGGTCAGTGACTTATCGCCCTCCTCAACTCTTTCGAGGGTATAAACCCTTAATTCACGTTCACTTTCCTTACCCCGGGCATCACGCAGGACCATGGTGGTTGAAGCCACGGTGTCTTCCCATCCTGAATTACGCGACTTTCTCTCAGTTGCAATGCGCAATCCCTCGGCTTCATCGGCATTGGCGGCTGCAGGCCACAGTAGTGGTATAGATAACCCGACAAGTAACGAGCCAAATATAAGCTTACGTTCCAACATATTGAAATCCTTTATGCTTCTAAAGAGTTATTGGCAGATACTATACTGGTATCGGCAACAAATTACAGTAAGCCTGCACGTTTAAAGCGTTGGCTAGCCACTACTCGCCGCTCTGCGCAGTGTGATTGCTGGTTCTGTTACCTAAATATAGCCGCGTTAACAATAAGCACCAGCCCCCTGAACTGAACATAAAACCATCAAGCTTAACCGCTACTAATTTATTTTTTCTGCACCACAATTGCTTACCCACGCACCAAAATAACACAAATAATCCATATAATACATAAGCTTAACAATAAATTTGCAATTGGGTATTTTTTCTGTATCATTAGCAAAACCAACTGGTCAGATGAGCGGATGAGTTATGAGTATCAGAACAAGTTTGAAGAAAGTTTTACCTCCTATTTCAATT
>CATMRP010000255.1 GCA_950073835.1 uncultured Alteromonadaceae bacterium | reverse complement strand
GATGTCGCCCGGTAGACCATATCATTGCCTTCTTTAAATTCGATTGCCGCCCCATCGCATTGCACCAGCACCAGGCAATGTTTAACGATAATTTGCATCACACTAGACAGATCCATGCCCACTTTAGCAATGGAGGTTTGCATATCAACAATCGTGGTCAGTTTATGACACCGGTCCTGCCAGCTGTCTGCAATATTTTCGATTTCGGCTAAGATCATTTGCCCCCCTGCGAGTGATATTGGAAACCGCGAACATGCCTCTGCTCTCTCAGAAAACACTACCACTTGTTTATACAACCACTACGCAGATACCCTTAATTTATCCGCCTGGCGAAAAAATTACCAGTTTGACGCCTCACTGAAATTCTCATAATGTGCTTACTCTGTAACTTAAAAGCAACAAGTCTCATGCCCAAGTCTATTTCACTGTTATTTACTCTGGCGTTGTTTTCAACGAGTGGCGAGGGGCTTGCACAGTCTCCGGAAGCGCCCGTTGAGGCGCTGTTTAACGCCATGCGTGCACATGATGGCGAGCAACTGGCAGCACAGTTCACCAACACCGCACTACTGCAACGCGCTGAGCCAGGCGGTAACATAAAAAGCAACGACCTAAGCCAGTTTGCCGGTTTTGTCAATCAGACCGACAAACACCTGGATGAAAAGCTGTTAGCGGTTACCGTGCAGCAAAGCGATAATCTGGCCGCAATATGGACGCCCTATGTGTTTTATCTTGATGGCAAGCTTAGTCATTGCGGGGTAAATAGCTTCCAACTGGTCAGAACGGGCCCGGACTGGAAGATTCACTATTTAATCGACAACGTGCACGGCGGTGATTGCGAGCAATTTATAAATCAATTTAGTACAGATGGGTAGCTGCGGCGTAACAACCGCCGCAGCGGGTATAGCGGAAAAGACTTAGTCGTCGCGGGTAAGGACTTCTAACAACTCAATTTCGAAGGTTAACTCGCTGTTCGGCGGAATAATTTCACCAATCTGGCGCTCCCCATAGGCCAGTTCTGATGGTACCCAAAGCTTGCGCTTGCCGCCCACTTTCATGCCCTGCAAGCCAATAAACCAGCCCTTTATTACCTTGTTTTTTGATAGCACGGTCTGAAATGGGCGCCCCTTTTTATGCGACGAGTCAAACTCACTGCCAGTGGCCAGCCAGCCCCGGTAGTGGGCCGTAATTAACGCGCCTTTTTCCGCGGCTTTGCCGTCACCAACCACCAGGTCTTCAATCTTCACTTCACGAGTCATGTTAAGCCCGGCCTAGTGTTTATCGGCGCGACTTTGAAATTTGCGCTCTTCGGTATTGATTTTTATCCATTCACCGGTGCTGATGTATTCCGGAACCTGCACAACCAGCCCGGTCGATAACGTGGCCGGTTTGGTACGGGAAGTGGCTGAAGCCCCTTTAATTGACGGATCGGTTTCGGTAACTTCCAGTTCTACACTCATCGGTAAATCGAGGGCTACCGGCACATCGCTGACGATTACGACCAGCAGACCATCGGTATCTTCGTTGATAAACAATACCTCATCTGCAATGCTTTCTTTATTGAGGTGATACGGCGTGTAGTCTTCCTTATCCAGAAACACATATTCCTCGCCATCAATGTAGGAAAACATAGCTGGCCGGCGAACCAAATCGGCCATTTCGAGCATGTCAGAATCTTTAAACGTTTCATCGAACTTAGCACCACTTACCACGTCGTACATACGCATTCGATAGATACTGCCACCTGCTCGTCCCTGGGGCACAGAACGGTCAATGTCCCGCACAATGCAGGTTTTTCCGTTAAATACGATGGTGTTATTTTTTTTAATTTCACTCGCCTTTGGCATGTTCACTTCCGCTCTTAATGGCCTGCCTGCTGGCATATGCCGAATTAGAAAACCTTATTTTCCGCGATTTTTTCTCCGGGGGAAAGCTTCATTCATAAAATAAAGCCCGACAGACGAAATCCATCGGGCTCTATTAAACAACTAAGCTTTCCGGGCTTGCAAACCCGGGCGCCTATGGACTGACAGCTTTAAGGTGTCGCAACAAAGTCATCCAGCAGTATCAGCTGTGGCAATGCCCCTTCCATTGCGCCATTTACCGCAATGGCAGTATACACATTGCCGGCATCAAGCATTAATGAACCGGTGGCAATCGCTGCTTCTTTGCTTCCCGCTGCTGTCACGGTTACAAAATATTCCCCGGCTGCCAGGCTTACATAGCCGGTTTCAGCCAGTGCGTCGGTTGAATAATCAACGCCAGCAAAAGCCGGATCAACATCAGCAATCTCACCGTCGCCGGTGACATAAATATCCACACTGCCTGCTGCAGGTGAGGCATGGATAATACGAACTTTCGCTTCAGTCGCCACGCGACGCGGCATGTCCATAAGCAGATCGAGCTCCGGTGCCGCCAGTTCATTGTTTGCAATGGCCGTATAAGACATACCTGTTTCCAGAGTGACTGCAGCATCATCGATGGCCACAATACTGTTATCGGCGTCTGCCACTACATCAATCAGGTAATTTGCTGGCATCACCGACAAATAATCCGTGGCCATGGGAAATGCCAGGGCATCAACCAATACCAGTTCGTTATTGGCAATCACGTCAACCGCCGGTGCATCACTTATGCCATGCACCACACGAATATCAGCAGTGGTATTTGCGTCCCACAACTTAACTGCACTCTCGCCATCAGCAACCAGTAAGGTTACCGGTGAATCACCGCTGCCGGTATTGTTGGTGGCGGCTACCAGCAAATCAGCACCGTCGGCCAGCGCCACGGTACCGGAGTCAAAGACGACATCCATACTTCCTGCCGGAGTGATGCGTATACGGTATTCACCGGCGGGCACCTGTACTAAGTCAGTGGCATCAGTAAATTCAGCAGTAACCAGGGGTTGCTCATCGGCCAGCATCGCATCTGGGGCAGTAACATAAATATCAACGGTGGGCGCCGCTGATGCTGCGTGGACAATCTGGACCTGCGCATTACCGGCGGTTACCGATGTTTCGGTACTGGTTACCGGCAACAACATCAGCGAATCATCGGCCACACTGCCTACAGCAAAAACGTCATAATTAGTATCAGCTTCCAGCGTGACATCCGCCTGCAGAACCTCCGCATTGTCCCCTGGCAGAATAGCGGTTACACCAATATCGTAGGTGCCGGTTTCAACCTCAAAGCGACCTGAGGCAACCTGGTAATCAACGCTCTCAAGGTTATTAAGGATGGCATCATTGGCCGTAATGTTAACCAGCGGAGCATCAGATGCGGCGTGGATGACTCGTACATTGGCAAATTCGGGCTCCGGTTGTACTACCTCATCGTCGTCATCGTCGGATAAGCAACCGGCCAAAAAAAGTGGTAGACTGCATGCTGCAAGGAGCGACATGGTCCTGTTCATAGTTAATTCCTCGTTGTTGTGTTGTGACAAATACGGTTACGAGGTCTTTTTGTGAAGGGATCATGCTCCTTGCAACTTTTGACTAACATCATTTACATTTCGCAAATAGCATTTAGCCAACTGTCTAAACAGAGCACTTTTCGGTGCATACAGCCCTGCAAGCAATGTACAGGGCTTTACAGCATATCAGGCTTCTACCGCTTTACGCTTGGCCTGAGGGTTGACTCTGCGACGACGCGGCGGACGGGACTGACTGTTGTTATCAGCGGCTTTGCCAGAGCGTTGGGGGTCGTTCCCGTTCTGCTGAGGTTTTTTATCAGTCCGCTGAGGGCTGCTATTATTCCGCTGAGGGCTCTTTCCATTCCGCTGAGAGCTGTTTCCATTCCGCTGAGGCTTACCGGCCGCTTCTGACGAAGTGTTTTTTGCCTTCTTCGGCTTTTTAATTTTCTTCGGTGGCAGCAGCTTAGTTTCTGGTAGCGGCTGATTAGGCTCAAACCCTGCCAGACTCTCGCGCGGGATCAGTAGTTGAATAAGGCGCTCAATATCCTGTAATTGATCAATTTCATCCGCACTCACCAATGACCACGCCTGTCCTGCAGCCCCTGCGCGACCGGTTCTGCCAATGCGGTGCACATAGTCTGCAGCGGTATTTGGCAGATCCAGATTAATGACTACCGGTAATTCGCTGATATCAATACCACGGGCCGCAATGTCGGTCGCCACCAGTACTTTTATACTGCCATCTTTAAATGCTTTAAGTGCAGCGGTACGAGCGCCCTGACTCTTGTTGCCATGGATGGCAGCACTGGGCAAACCCGCACTGGCAAGTTTCGTAGCGATTCGGTTAGCCCCATGCTTGGTACGACTGAATACCAGCACCTGTTGCCATTTTTGTTGTTTTATCAGACTGGTCAGGGCCGGGATTTTTTTCGATTTATC
>CATMRP010000254.1 GCA_950073835.1 uncultured Alteromonadaceae bacterium | reverse complement strand
ATCATCTTTCCAGACTTCAACCGAATGTGCCAGGCCCAATTCATGCAGCGTCTGGTAAGCGGCAATCATATCTTTGGTTATCCAGGTGGATGTCTGGCCGTATTGAATACGTGGAATATGCGCGCATTGGTGAATTACGGCAGCAAAATTCTTATTAAGTGTGACTTTGTAGCGTTGTTTACGCATGAGCTTGCGTAGGCTGGTGCTGGCCCGAAAAGACTCTAGCGGAATAATGGCCCGGGGAGACGGGCTCCACCACAGAATGGGTTCACCTTCACTAAACCAGGGAAAAATGCCCTGACTGTAAGCCGTCAGTAACCGACCGGGCGAAAGGTCGGCACCATAGGCGAGTAATCCATTAGGATCGTCCAGTGCAACTTCGACCGGAGGAAAAGGAGTATCGGGTTCCAGATAGGGCAGGCTAATCATGCAAAAAGCATGGCTGGTGGTGACTTTGCAGCCACCACCAGTCAGGATTATTCCTGTGCGTCCAGGAAACGTTCCGCGTCAAGCGCCGCCATACAACCAGTGCCGGCTGAGGTAATCGCCTGTCGGTAAATATGATCTGACACGTCACCGGCAGCAAATACGCCTGGTACGCTGGTTTGTGTAGCCATACCGTTAGTACCGCTGTTTACTGTGATATAGCCGTCTTTCATATCCAGCTCGCCGTCGAAGATGTCAGTGTTTGGCTTGTGACCAATGGCAACAAACAGACCCATTACGTCCAGCTCTTCAGTCGCATCAGAGTCGGTTGCTTTAATACGAACGCCGGTTACGCCCATCTCGTCGCCAAGTACTTCATCCAGAGTGCGGTTAAGGTGCAACACTACGTTACCGTTTTCGGCTTTATCCATCAGCCGGTCGGCCAGGATTTTTTCACTGCGGAAACTGTCACGGCGGTGAATAACATGTACTTCAGAAGCGATGTTAGATAAATACAACGCCTCTTCAACAGCGGTGTTACCACCACCAATTACGGCCACTTTCTGGTTTCTGTAGAAAAAGCCGTCGCAGGTTGCACAGGCAGACACACCTTTACCCATGAACGCCTGTTCTGAAGGCATGCCCAGGTATTTAGCAGACGCGCCGGTAGCGATGATCAGGGCATCACAGGTGTAGGTACCGCTATCACCGTACAGCGTAAACGGTCGCTTGCTTAAGTCCGTTTTATTAATATGGTCAAAAATAATATCGGTATTAAATTTCTCGGCATGCTGTTGCATACGAACCATTAAATCAGGCCCGGTAAGACCTTCCGGATCGCCAGGCCAGTTCTCTACTTCGGTGGTAGTGGTTAACTGGCCACCTTGTTGCATACCGGTGATCAGAGTAGGGGACAGGTTTGCACGGGCTGCATAAACAGCGGCGGTGTAACCAGCCGGACCTGAACCAAGAATGAGTAGACGAACGTGTCTGCTTTCTGCCATGTTTTTCTCCAGTTAACGCCTGACGCAGCAGTACGCGACAAGCACATCATATTGGTTAATGCGGAAGGTGAAAGGTTATTTGCCATAACACCGCACCGTAATAATAAGCACAGTTATACGCTGTTGCGTATGCTACAGATTACCTGCCACCCTGCAATCATAAGTTATTATCAAACATTGTGCGGTCGAATCGAATACTTTCAATAGCTGGCTGTGATATTATCTTAAAAGCGGTCCGGAAATTCACGATTAAATAAACCAATTTCGACATTCCGGACTATTATTAGTAAACAGGCATTTACTCTTGCTACGGTAAACCCACCCAAGGTTGCGGTTATCACTTACGAGGTTCACTATGGCCCAGTCAGTTACCACTATGCTTAAAGATGGACAGGAATACATGAAAACCTGGCCGTTGAAGCGCGAGCTTTATACCTTGTTTCCGGATTGCCGTGTGGTGGCCGCTACCCGGTTTGCGGTACGTTTTATGCCCCCTGTGGCTGTACTAGCCTGCGCTACTATGCTGAATACCTTTGGTACCGACTATTTGCCTCAGGCCCTTGCCGTGGGCGCGTTCTTTCTGAGTATGCCAATGCAGGGGTTATTGTGGCTGGGCAAACGCTCTAATCAAACCCTGCCGCCACAGTTACGTCACTGGTATCAGGAAATACTTACTAAAATGCGGGCTCAGGGGTGTGCAGTGCAAAATCCTCAACATAAACCCCGCTACCGCGAATTAGCCCGCCTATTAAAAACCGCTTTCGACGATTTGGACAAAGCATTTACCCGCCAGTGGTTTTAAGCGACTTGCTGTAAAACTTGCCTGCACTTGCGGCACTGATACTGCCGCTGGCCGCGGACTACTGCGTTATGTCGGCGGATACTCAAGTCAACGTCTCCGCAATCACAACGATAGCGTACGCTGGGGGGATATTCAGCGGTGATAAATCGAATTCATGACGGGTTTCGGGGGCGCAGTTAAACACCTCCCGCATCATAGCCTGCCATTCCTTACCGTGAGGCTTAACCCGCCCGTATAACTGATAAACCAGCAGATGGCTGATCTCATGAGGCAGCACGTCGGAAAAGTAAGCTTCTCTATTGTGAGCAAACAATACCGGGTGAAGGTTTATCCGGTTTTGTTGTAAAAACGCTGTGCCTGCATGGCGGCCACTGCGCCTGAAGGTAAGCGTTGGGCGTTCAAACTTGCGCTTAAAAAAGCGGTCCGCCCCGAGATATAACGCTTCGAGGCGGTCATTAAGTAACTGCTTGTCGCTGGCGGATATCAATGGTTATCCATCACCCGGCAGCTAACACACAGGGTGTAAATGTTCTGAGGATCGTTGAGCGATGAAATCAAATCAACCTGCGCCATGGTTTCACGCATCAGCCCCGTTAGCATGCTGTTATTATCAATCAGATTAAGCTTCAGGGCGTAGATAACCGCCTGACCAAAAAACTCTTTCCAGAACAACTCTTTTTCAGACAGCTTACGGGAAATATAAACGGTATCGTAATCGTCTACACCGGCCAGGCCGGCAGCTGCTGTCACGGCATCATCCAGTGTACCTAATTCGTCCACCAGACCAATTTGCAGCGCATCGGTACCAATCCATACACGGCCCTGGGCAATGTCATCTACCGCACTGACATCCATACCCCGTTCGCTGGCGACCAGCGTTAAAAATTCACTGTACTTGTTTTCAATACTGCGCTGAATAAGTTGCTTATACACTGGATCAATGCCGCGCAGGGTAGAGAATCCGGCCATTTCTGTAGTGGCAACACCGTCGGTATCAACGCCCAGATAGTCAGCGGCATCCTCAAAGGTGGCTAACGCAGCAAACACACCAATCGAACCGGTGATGGTGCTGGGGCTGGCAAATATCTTATCCGCTGAAGCCGAAATCCAGTAACCGCCGGAAGCGGCATAAGTATTCATTGATACCACCACTGGCTTGCCAGCACTGCGTAAATTAAGGACCTCCTGACGAATAATCTCTGACGCCGATGCGCTGCCTCCTGGCGAGTCAACCTGCAGCACTACCGCCTTAACTTCGTCATCAAGGCGGGCCTGACGTAATATTTCTGCGGTGCTGTTGCCGCCAATGTTACCGGCGCGCTGCTCACCGTCCATGATAGTGCCTTTAGCCACAACCACTGCCACTTTATCGCCCTGATGGGCAATCATAGGAACAGGCGGATTAATTACCCGGTTGTAGTTGCGGTAGGTAGTGAGTTTGAAACCGGCGCGGTTATTGTCGTCCTCGCCAACCAGGGCAATAATTTCCTGGCGCACTTCTTCGCGGGTTTTGACTTCATCAACCCAGCCTTTCTGGATAGCGTATTGGGCAGAGTTGCCACCAGCCTGCTCGAAATTTTCCAGCATCACCTCAAGGCTTTCGTCAAAGTTATTGATGTCAACACCGCGAGCGGCGGCAACATCAGCTTTATATTGCTCCCAGTATTGATTTAGCCAGCGCTCGTTCATCTCTTTGGCTGCGTCAGACATATCCTCACGGATGTACGGCTCCACCGCCGACTTGAATGTGCCTACACGGAAAATGTGCATATTGACTTTGAGCTTTTCCAACGCGCGCTTAACGTACATACCATAATTGGCATAACCGTCGATTGAAACACCGCCAATGGGGTTGAGATACACTTTGTCGGCATGAGCTGCCAGATAATACTGAGCCTGGGTGTAGTAATCGCCAACGGCCAGTACGGGCTTACCTGAGGTTTTAAACTCGTCGATGGCTTGAGCAACGGTACGAAGCTTATCCAGACCGCCGCCTTGTAAGCCCTGCAGGTTAAGTACAACCGCCTTGATACGCTTATCTGCTTTGGCGTTTTCGAGCACTTTAACCACATCGCGAACCAGCACTTCCGGGTTATCGGGCTCTTCGTCAAAGGCTTCCTGAAGAAACTCAGAAACCGGGTCTACTGCGGTTTTCTGGATCACCAGTGCACCATTGAGGGTAAGCATCAGGGCGCTGCCAGGGGTAACCTGAGGGACACTCTCTTCACGGCTGGCCACAGCGATAATGCCGATAATAATGACCAGAAACACAATGTTAAAAAACAATTTTCGACAAAAATTCAGGGCGGTCCATAACCCCACAAACAGAGCTTTGGTCCAGCTTTTACTTTTTTCGGCCATACTGACTACTTACCTAATT
>CATMRP010000253.1 GCA_950073835.1 uncultured Alteromonadaceae bacterium | reverse complement strand
ATGATGTGGCCAATTTGCCGGGCATTTCCAGTGTTCAGGTAGTGGGCGATCGCGACTATGAAATTTCTATCGAAATGCCGGAATACACGCTGCAGAAATACGATTTAACCTTTTCTGAAGTAGTGAATGCGGTACGGCAGTCGTCGGTAGATTTACCCGGTGGGGCGATTAAGTCGGATAACGGTAATATTCTGCTACGCACCAAAGGGCAGGCGTATACCGGCTGGGAGTTTGCGCAGATTGTGCTGTTAACCCGCGCCGATGGCTCGCGGCTGACGCTGGGGGATATCGCCACCATTGATGACGGCTTTGTGGAAGACCCCCAGTATGCCATGTTTGATAATCAGCCGGCGGTTAACGTTAGGGTAAAGGCCGTAGGCGATCAAAACGCGCTGGAAATTTCCAAAGAAGTGAATCAGTACCTGGCTAAAAATAAAAAGGACTTCCCGGCGCATATCAAAGCTGATGCCTGGGGCGATTCGTCGTTTTATCTGGCCGACCGCCTTAACATGATGTTGGAAAACATGTTCTGGGGTGGGGTGCTGGTGTTTTTAGTACTGTCCCTGTTTCTTAAAATTAAACTCGCATTCTGGGTAATGGTGGGGCTGCCGGTGTGCTTTTTAGGCACGCTGATGGTATTGCCCATGGAAGGCCTGGGCGTTTCTATTAACATGCTCAGCTTGTTTGCCTTTATTCTGGTGCTGGGGATAGTGGTGGATGATGCCATTATTATGGGGGAATCTGCCTATTCAGAAATCGATGCCAAAGGGCATAGCACAGATAATGTTATTGCCGGTGTAAAAAAGGTCGCCATGCCGGCCACCTTCGGGGTACTTACTACCATTGCTGCTTTTTCGCCGATGCTGATGGTATCCGGTCCGTTTGGGGTAATATGGAAAACCATTGGGCTGGTAGTCATTGTGTGCCTGACCTTTTCACTCATCGAGTCAAAGCTGATCCTGCCGGCTCACCTGGCACACATGCGCCTCAAGCCTTACGATCCGGCGAAAGCTAACCGTTTTCAGCGTTTCCGCGATTTTTTCAGTGAAGGCATTAAATCGTTTATTAAAAACATTTACGCGCCGTTTTTGGTTAAGGCGGTAAAAGCGCGCTATGTAACGCTGGCCGCTTTTGTCAGCATGCTGATTTTAACTTATGGCATGTTTAAGGGTGACTGGGTGCGGTTTGTATTCTTCCCCACCATTCCAAGTGACTTTGTCGCGGCATCTGTGGAACTGGAACCGGGCTCATCACTGTCGCAGCGCGATAAAGCGATGGATACGTTGCTGGATGCGATGTATCGGATGGATGAACAACTCACCCGCGAGACCGGTTCAGGTGTGATCAGCCATGCGGTGGCCTTTGACCAGGGCTCGTTGGGTGGCCAGGTGTTTGCCGAGCTGAGTAAAGGAGAATCACGGGAAGTTACCGATACCGAAATTCAGCGCCGCTGGCGGGAGTTTATGCCGGAAATTCCAGGCGTGAAAACCCTTAACTTTAATGCACCGGGCGGCCCGGGCGGTGGCTCAGACTTAAGCTTTGAATTCAGTTCCAGTGATATTACTCAGCTTGAACTCATCAGTAAGGATGTTAAAGCGGCACTGGCCGAGTACAACGGGGTGTCTGACATTAACGATACCTTCGCCGGTGGCGCCGATGAAATTCAGTTGCAGTTAAAGCCCCAGGCAGAAGCCCTTGGTATTACCTTACAGCAACTGGGACAGCAGGTTCGTTACGGTTTTTATGGTGCCGAAGTTCAGCGCGTCCAGCGTGACGACGAAGAAGTTAAAGTGATGGTGCGCTATCCCAGGGAAGAACGTAATTCCATTGGTCACCTGGAAACCATGCGGGTGCGTTCGCCGGCGGGCCAGGACGTGCCGTTTGAACAAGTGGCAGATATCGAGCTGGGCAAAGGGTACGACTCAATTATCCGGGTCGACGGCCAGCGTTCGGTAACCGTTTCGGCGGCGGTCGATAAAGACATTGCTGAGCCTAACGAAGTCACCATGGAAATGATCACCCGGGTCATTCCGGAAATCATGAAAAAGTACCCGCGGGTGGAGTTTAAACTGCAAGGTAATTCCCGTGAACAAATGGAAGCCATGACATCGCTCGCCCAGGGCTTATTATTTGCTCTGTTTGCTATTTATGCGTTGTTAGCGATTCCACTGCGCTCTTACACGCAACCGCTGATCATCATGTCGGTGATCCCCTTTGGTATAGTTGGGGCAATACTGGGCCATCTGATGCTGGGTCATGCCGTTAGTGTACTTTCCATTTGTGGCATTATTGCGCTGTCGGGCGTGGTGGTTAACGACAGCCTGATCATGGTTGATTTTGTTAACCGTGCACGGCAAGAGGGCCATCGCCTGATGGATGCAGCAATTAGTGCAGGTACACAGCGGTTCAGGGCGATTATTCTGACCTCTCTGACCACCTTCATGGGCCTGGTACCGATAATGTTTGAACGCAGTCTACAGGCTCAGGTGGTTATCCCCATGGCGATATCCCTGGCGTTTGGTATTTTGTTTGCCACGGTTATCACCTTACTACTGGTACCCGCGTTGTACGTTATTCTTGATGACATTAAAAATGGCCTGACCAGAAATAAGCGCTCGACACTGGCATCTGAGCCATCAGAAGGGGTGATATCCAAATAGTCGCTACGGGCGCATCACGTGCGCCGCAAATGGTAGTTAACTAAACGCCGGCAGGGAAACCTGACCGGCGTTTTTTATTCTGTCTGTAGTATTTCATATCACTCTGTTCAAAATAAACCGGTTTAAAATAAATCATAAAAAACTTGAATGCTGATAAATTATACAGTACTGTTTAGGTATACAGTATTTGAGGGTATTGTGATGAACACAGGTTTAAAAACAATTGATAACTTAATTGAACGCTTTGGTATTTCAGTGGGTGAGGGGCATGATGCTTTTCAACAGGTACTGGATCTTTACGGCGGTGACAGCCGCGCCACCACTATGAAGCTGCCGTTTTGTTTTTATCAGATCATTACCAATTTGCCGGTGAGCCGCCGTTTATCGCTGCACCAGTTTTATCTGCCTCACCGTAAAGCCCGGTTAGCCAGCTTTTTGATTGACGAGAACGGCCAGATTATTGAGCAAGTTTATTATCAGCGAGATAGCAAGTATGTGAAGGCCTGCAAAAAATTACAGTCGCTGGTGCAACGTCATTACTTAAAAGACTGGGCTACTGCTGCCTGACGGTGGCTTTCATATACTTGTTACTAAAACCGTATAATGTAAGATAAATACCATTGTTATTTATTCGTAATATCGGATAATCACGCTTCTAGATAAGGAGTTGTGCGTGAAAGTTATCTTTTCACACGGTAAAGAAAGCGGCCCGTGGGGAACCAAAATACGGTTTTTGGCAAATATTGCTGAAGAAATGGGATGTCAGATCCAAAGCATTGACTACAGCGACACCCTGGATCCGGAAAAAAGGGTAGAAAGGCTGATGCACGCTATCCCCAAGGACGATCCCGAAGTGTTACTGGTGGGCTCCAGCATGGGCGGTTATGTTTCTTTGGTTACGGCTTTACAGCATAAAGTACGTGGTGTGTTTTTGCTGGCACCAGCTGTGGCAATGCCTGGCTACAAAGTACAGTCTTTTCCGGTAGCCTGCCCGGTAACATGTGTTCATGGCTGGCAGGATGAAATCATTCCGGCAGAAAATATTTTAAATTTCGCCAAGCAGCTTAATATTACGCTGCATCTGATACCCGGCGATCATCGTTTAAATGACTCTCTGAAAGCGGTTGGGGTATTATTCAAGCAGTTTTTATTTGAGCGCCTGACCGATCAATCGTGAATTCAGCTTCCTTACAGGTTTATGGGTAGTGAGTTAGAATGCGCAGTGAAGTCACAACGCAGCAACAATTGACCAGACTTGGCATTACCTTTGTTATTTTTGTGGTTAGCAGTATTTACTATTACTATCGCGACGAAGCACAGGCTGAAAGCTTAAACGCACTGTTTAACGATACGGTATTCGGTATCCCGGATGTGAGTACCAAACTGAGTTTTTATTCTGAAACTCACGAACTGTTGACCATTAAAGTTACCGCCACGGGGTTACCCGAACCGGCCAGAGAATATAAACCCCACTTGCTGGCATTTATTTGTTCCCAATCCTCACTAAAAGCGATCCTGCGTGCGGGTAAACCTATTCACTTCGATATGAGTGCACCGGATCGGGTTGAAGGCAGCCATGTTAATTTGAGAATAGACGCGTCACGTTGTCACTACAGTGATTAACAGAGTGATATAGCCAGCCAGAGTTTTCTTTTGACTCACCTATGATTATTCTCATTCTTGTAGAGTTTTTTACAAAACTTAACAAAACTTAACAAAACTTGGACAGGCACTTATGCAAAACTTGGACAGGCACTTAATGAAAAACTTGGACAGGCACTTAAAATAAAAATGTGATTCAAACATTAACCATAAACATTAACCATGGACATTCACTTTCACTTTTAACCATGGACAGCCACTTTAGCTGAAAAATAATGTTGCAACCATGGACAGTCACTTTAACTGAAAAATAAAAATGCGTAATAATTCGATTTATCGCTAATCTTTTGGATCTCGTTATTTCAAAAGAGTGCTTTCGTGACGGTAGATTGGATGAGCTTATTGATAGATATT
>CATMRP010000252.1 GCA_950073835.1 uncultured Alteromonadaceae bacterium | reverse complement strand
GGAATGGAGTGGTAATCCACTTTGCGACCGGTCATGCCCTGCTTGTCGATAAACATAAACCGGTTACTGGTAAAGACAATTAAATCCCTCACCAGTTTGTAAGCACTTACAACCCTTTCACTGTCGCCTAATATTGGTGCCAGCTCTTCCTGAACCTCAGCTACATCTACTTCACTGGCATTGCCCATAAGTGCGTCGAGTAAGCCCATAAATCCTCCGATAATGTAAAATCACAAGCTAAACTATCGCTAACTTGGTGTCAGAATACAAGTTTTCCAGCGGCTCAGGGTACCCCAGCGCAAAGCCCTGACCGTAATTTACCCCCAATCCAACTAGCGCATCACGGGTAGCTTCGTCTACCACAAATTCAGCAATAGTTTGTTTATTCATGCTGTGGGCAATATTGTTAATGGATTTTACCGTCTCATAGTCAATTTTATTACTGGCCATGTTGCGTACAAAAGAGCCATCAATTTTAACGTAATCCACATCCAGGTTTTTTAGATACGTAAACGACGACATACCCGCACCGAAATCATCCAGAGCAAAACGGCACCCCAGACTTCTCAGCTCGCTGACAAACCATTTTGCGGCGGTTAAATTGGTGACGGCCGACGTTTCGGTTATCTCAAAACACAATTTTTCGGTGGGAATATTCAGGTACTGGATCCTGTGACAAATTCGCCTCAACGTTTTTTCATCACTGAGTGTTACGCCTGAGAGATTGATTGCAATTTTATCCACCCGCTGACAAATAGCAGGGTGCTTTTGTAAAAACCGGAGTGTATTTTCAACCACCCACCAGTCTATTTTATTCATTATGCCGTGTTGTTCGGCCAGCGGAATAAATAGTCCCGGGCTAATAAATTCGCCATCGTCACCGATTAAACGTAACAATACCTCGCCATGAATCATTTCCTGCTGCCCCTCAAGGCTGACGATAGGCTGGAAAAATAGCTCAAAACCGTCATGTTCCAAGGCTTGCTGCAGCAGTTGAAGCACTTTACTCTCATTTTGATCCACTGCTTGCTGTGCTTCCGATAAGGTAAATACGCAATACCGGTTGCGCCCAAGCGATTTCGCTTTATAGCAGGCATTGTCGGCCGCTTTAATTAAGGCCGCAGCGGTATACCCTGGCTCATCAATTTCAATTACGCCAATACTGGCTCCTACAAAAAAGGTCTTGTCGTCAGCAATAAAGCGGTAAGCCGATACCTGCTGCAAGAGCCTGTCGAGCTTATCCAGCACATCGTTTAAACTGCAATCGCGAAAAATCATGCAGAACTCGTCGCCGCCAATGCGCGCCAACAAATCGCTTTCTCCAACGAAATCACCAAACAAACAGGCGATTTCTTTGAGTAGCCGGTCGCCCGCGGGGTGACCACACTAGTTTAAAGCGGTCCATATCGATAAAACACATTACGGCTGATGCGGCGTGTTTGTCGATAGACTTAATTAACTCCCCCAAATACTGGTCGAAGGCGTACCGGTTCATTAATCCGGTCAGTTGATCGTGATTCGCCTGGTAAGCCACCTGTTCCTGCAGCGCGTATTCAGCCGTAATGTCCCGGGCAATACCCTCAATAGCAATTAACTTACCGTGACGGTCGAACACGCCGTTGTCGGCGAACTCGATTACCCGCGTATCGCCGCTAACCGTTTTAAATTGTAATTTATATAATGGCGGATTGACGCCCTGCTTTACCAAAGGTTCGATGTAGCCTCTTAACGTCTCGTTAGAAGCATCGGTTAAATATACCTGCTGCAAACAAAAGTCATCAGGCTCGATATCCAGAATCGACTTCACCCCGTTACTCACGTAAACAAAAGTTTGGTTGGGGGTTTTGGTGTATACGAAATGACGGTAGAGGCCATCTATCAGACGGCGGTATTTTTCTTCACTTTGTTGCAATTCACGCTGGGCCTTAAAGCGCTCAGTCACATCTCTTACTGTTACAGCGATGTCTTTACCCGCTCGTACAATTTGTATTTTGACCCATGTGGGCACAACAAATGAACTGTTTACCTCAATGTATTCTTCATATGGCTCGTCGGTTTCCACGACATTGTCAACTTCAGCGAGAATATGAGACAGTTTAAAAACCGCCAGTTGCTGAGACAATGATTTGTGGCAAAGCTCGCTGGCGGACGCATTAAATAACTGTTGGGCGATTTTGTTGGACTCAACCAGAAAGTACTCATTGCCCCGGCGCTGATAAATCAGCAACGCATCCAGTGCTGCCTCGCTGGCCGTTTTAAAACGTAACTGACTAATATCCAGATGCATTGTGCTTTTGAGTAGCTTAAACAGTACCACCGTAGCCAGTAACGACATGATCATGCCCACAATGGTTACCCAAATCCCGCCACTTGGCGTATGCTCGTTGGATTTAAGGCGCAGTGACCAGGCATTATCAAACAACGTAAAAGCAGCACTTGCCATGATTTCATTCTGCGTTGTTTTAAAACCGGGGATGCCACTAATAACCTTCGATTCTGCAGCATCGACCAGTTGCGACAGGTAATGCTGCTCTACCAACTGACCACTGGCTATAGTCAGCCAACTCTGGATGTCAAAAGTTGCCAGCACATAACCTAGGTGAGGCTCATGAGAACTGATCAAACGCCCGTAAAGTAAAAAGGGCTCACCCTGCTCGTTTCGCACAAGCTCGCTATGAAACGTGTCGCGATGCATCCCGGCCAGTAACTCAGAGTGGGGAAATGGCTGACCAATCAGTGACTCATCCCAAAAGTCGGCATGCTGGTAGGTGGGTTTGACTATCCATTTGACTTTCCCGGTGCCGTCCATATAGGTTAAGCTACTGTAACCCCGCTGGATCCCAAGTAAATTGATAGCCTGAACGTTAAACCAGTCAATAAAATTTGGCTGCATAACCGGCCAGTTTTGCATCAGGGAATATAATGCCTGATGGCGTTCGGCAGCCAGTGAGTGAAAGTTGGTTACCACCTGAGACGCAAAGCTCTGCGCTTTGGCACGCTCGATGGCCTGTTCATTATTTTGAAAGTAAGTGCCAACCGACACAAAAAATAGAGCGAGTAAGACAAACAGGATGGCAGGTGTTAAATAGATACGATGTTGAACCTGTTTGGGAATAAATTTTAGTTTCAAAAATACAGCAGAGCTTCGAGTGTACTCGGGCGAAGTTAAACTAATATGACACTCAGATGTGACTAATCACCAGGCGCAGGTAACAGCGCAGGATGCGTTGATAAAAGGAAACGATTTTGACAGATACGAATAATACGGTGACTTTTGATGATATCCATCAGGCCTCCTTACGCCTGATTGGTAAAGTGAATCGCACACCGTTACTGGAGTCTGCCCGCCTTAACCAATGGCTGGGACAGCGCATTTTATTTAAAACCGAATGCCTGCAAACTACTGGTGCCTTTAAGCTGCGCGGCGCTACTAACTTCATTGCCAGTTTGCAGGAGCAAGGCAATATTCCCCGCCATATCGTTGCAAATAGCTCAGGCAACCATGCCCAGGCTGTGGCCTATGCAGCCTCACAAGCGGGTATCCCGGTAACAATTTTCTCCACGGAAAACATCTCCGAGGTAAAAGCAGCGGCAACCGAAGATTATGGCGCAGAGTTACGCCTGTACGCCACTCGCCCGGAAGCGGATGAAGCGGTAAAACAAGCGGCAAAACAGGAAGGCGTAGTGTGGATCCCGCCATTTAATCATCCGTTAATTGTGGCCGGTCAGGGCACCGCTACCCTGGAGGCTATCCAGGATGCTGATCAGGTGGATGCCGTATTCGCTCCCTGTGGCGGTGGCGGCTTGCTAAGCGGCAGTTTGCTGGCTACCCGCCAGTTGGCTCCTCATGCCAAAGTGATTGGTGCAGAGCCGCTTGTTGCGAATGATGCTGCGCGCTCTTTACAGTCTGGCGTAATTGAATCCCTTAGCGGGCCTGTTTCAACTTTGGCCGATGGCGCTGCAACGCCCTCTGTAGGTGATGTGACCTTCCCGATATTACAGCAACTCGACGACTTTTATGAAGTCAATGAACAGCAAATAGCTTACTGGACCCAGTGGATACAGCATTTGCTAAAATTACACGTAGAGCCCACCAGCGCCATGAGTATGGCCGCCGTTGCCGCCTGGGCGGCAAATTCGCCAAGTGGGCAAACCGCGGTGGTTATCCTCTCTGGTGGCAATATTAGTAAAGCCACCATGGCTAAGGTCTGGGATACCGACTATTTATTACAGCCTCCTATCATTGAATAACAGCAAACAGAATAAAACTATGAATAAAAAATCATTGCTCACCCGCTCTGCTACCTTGCTCCTTTCTGTCGGCATCAGCCTGTCGCTTAGTGCCGCCACCCTGGTCACTAATGTGAAAGGCTACACCCTCAACGAACAAGGTAAACTTATCCAGTTTAAGCGCATGCTGGTTGATGACAACGGTAAGGTAGTCAGCCTGGATCCCAACAAAGTGCCGGCAGGCACTACTAAACTGGACGGCCACGACAAAGTACTGTTGCCGGGCCTGATTGATGCTCACGGCCATTTACTGGGTCTGGGCGGTAACCTGCTGGAAGTCGACCTGCGCGAAAGTGGTACTATGCAGGAAGCGGCGCAGTGGGTAGCGCAATATGCCATGGGCCATGCAGACCAGGAATGGATTAAAGGCCGGGGCTGGAATCAGGAACT
>CATMRP010000251.1 GCA_950073835.1 uncultured Alteromonadaceae bacterium | reverse complement strand
TGCAAACAGTCGCCTTGTCTAAATGATACACAGACTGCTGCAAAAGTGTACAGCAAAGATCAACAGCCCCTAGTTAAAATGCCCGCTAGTCAGCGGGCATGGTTATTTTATGTAACGATTGTAAGGCCATGAGTACCGGCAGAACCCGTTACCTAACCAATAAAAACATGCCGAAAGCACTTACATACCTTTTATCCGCAAAAGTGAGCACAACAAATGTAGCGGAATTCTTGCAAAATAGTGGCTAAATTAGCTATTTTTGCAGTGAGTTAGCTTACACTTATGTACCAAATTAGCCTGAAATATTGACTATTTCCGGATTTCATATAATCATTATTAGCTAATCGGATTAAAAGTAGTTGAGAAGTTTTCATGCTTAAGGGAATAAGCCTTGTCATAATTTTTGCTCTTGCAGCCATACTGATATGGAACGGCATGGAAGGGAAGACTTCCATCAGGCAAACTCCACCCCGGTTGGAAGAAGCCGATAACACTACCACTGAAGTTTCTTCCTCAGATAATTCTGGCTTGCAGCCTCAAACTAACAATCGCCCTGAAGCAATGACGCTTGTGCAAGCCGACAATGAGGCACAAGAACACTCGTTAGTTGATGATGCCGGCGAGAACGAAAACGGCAACCGTCGCACCGATAAACTCGCTATAAGATACTCTTCCGGTAACACTCACAGCTCCGTAAATGCTGACCTGCTTAATGCCAACCCCAAGAGTGATACCCTAACTTCTGCACAGCTTTCAAACGCATTGCAAAGCAAGTTGCTTGATTATGGTTTTAAAAGGCATGTTGATGTGTATCCACAAATCGATGTGGTTGAATATGTTGATGCCGGTCGCTTAGATACCGACTTTCAGATCCAGCCAGGCGGTGACTACACCGACATACAAATAAATATTCCCAACGCTACTATTCAGCAATCCGTTGAGGGTGATCTGCAAATTACCTTGCAAAATGGAGAAAGTCTGACCATGTCAAAGCCTCGGGTTTGGCAAGAGTCTGACGGGAAAAGAGAAATTTTAACCAGTAATTTTGTTGTTAATGGCTCCACCGTTTCTTACGAAGTAGAGCAATACGATAATTCCAAACCTTTAATAATTGACTAAACAGGGACGCTTAGCATGAAACGTATCCTTTATTGTTTTCTGACAGTACTGCTCAGCATAGGGTCAGCCTATGGTGCAGCCGGAGATCTCAGATGGTCTGTCGACTTAGGATCAGATATTGATTCTACGCCTGCAGTGAGTGAAAACGGGACAATATATGTTACCACCAGAAGTGACGGGCTTATCGCGCTCTCATCCGGTGGCGCGGAGCTATGGCGTTTTGATGATGGTAGTTATATCTACAGCGCAAGCCCGGTTATCGGTCCAGATGGCACCATCTACTTTGGTAACGATGGCAGTAAACTCTACGCGATAAATCCTGATGGCACACAAAAGTGGGTTTTAGATGTTGCCGGCGACATTATTTCTGCACCTGCACTATCGTCAGACGGGGTCCTGTATGTGGGTGATGAAGCCAGTTATTTTTACGCTGTAGATAGTGCAACCGGTCAGCAACTTTGGAGTTACAGAGCCTCCGGTGATTATAGCGGCTCGCCGGCGATTGCCAGTGACGGCACTATTTACGCAGCATCAGAAGACAGCTTGGTTTACGCCTTTAACCCAGACGGTACTGTTAAGTGGACTTACGATTCGTCTTCTTATTTCACGGCAGCACCGGCAATTGGCACAGACGGTACTGTGTATGTGGGGGGCTATGATGATAATTTTTATGCGCTCAACCCCGATGGCTCAGTGAAATGGTCGTATGCGGCAGGCGGTAATTTTACGGTGGGTGCGGCTATCGCGCCAGACGGTTCGATTTACGTTGGTAACGATGACTATAACATTTATGCGTTTGATTCTTCAGGCGCATTAAAGTGGGTTTTCGCGACCGGGTATACGGTACGCTCAACCCCGGTTGTCGATGCGGATGGGACTGTTTATGTGGGTTCGCGCGATAATATGTTTTATGCAATCAACCCCGATGGTACTTTAAAATGGTCATTTGCAAACAGCTACTACGATTATGATGGTTCTGCAACGATTGTATCAGATGGTACTTTATATGTAGGAAACGACAGTGATGACTTACTGGCCTTTGAAACCGGCTCGTCGCTTGCCACCAGCGTGTGGCCCAAAGCCCACGGTAACGTGAATAATACCGGTCTATTCGGCGATGTAGCAAACCAGCAAACGGCGTCATTACTGGCCTCAATCAGCAGTATTTCATCGTCAGGGCAATGTCCGGATATGAGTATGGTAGTGTCGGTAACCGACAGTTCAAGAAACAATATTACCGGACTTACTCAAGGCAACTTCACACTGAACGTTAATGGTCAACCAGTCAGTATTAACGACGTGAGCTTACTGTCTGATTCACTGAGTACGGTGTTAAATGTGGCCTTTACCATGGATTACAGTGGTTCAATGTCATCTACGGATATCTCCGACATGGAAACCGCTGCCAGCCAGTTTATTTCACTTATGCAAGCTGGCGATCAGGCCAGTATCATTAAGTTTGGAAGTGATGTAGACGTTACCCAACCGTTCACCAGCGACCTGAACGCAGCAGCACTTGCCGCAACCGCAGATTACAGTGGCGGCGGCAGCACTTCATTATACGACAGCGTGTACCTTGCGCTGGCTAACGTAGCCGGTCAGGCGGGGCAGCAGGTGGTTGTTGCCATGAGTGACGGTTCTGATAACGATTCAAGCTATACTTTCGATGACGTTGTCGCCTATGCCAACCAGTTAGGAATTGCTGTTTACACGGTAACACTGGGCTCTGGCGATCAACAAACAATGACTCAACTGGCAGCAAGAACCGGTGGTCAGAGTTACTATTCTCCTGATTCCACGCAGTTACAACAGATTTATCAAAGTATCGCTACCAGTATCCAAAGCCAGTATGTAGTGACCTTCACCGATCCAACCGAAGGCCTTACGGGCAACGTGGCTGAATTAAGAGTCGATACAGAAAACAATCACGGTATCACTACGGCGACCTACGACAGCTGTAAAGACTACACAACCGGAATTAACCAGATTGTAGAATTCCAGTGTCCGGTTCTTGAAGCAGTAGTAACAATTTATGACCAGGACGGGCAACCATTGAATGGCCTGGGTATTAACAGTTTTGATCTTTTCCTTGATGGGGCTGGCGCCACAATCAACAGTGTTGAGCAAGTACAAAGTGGTACCTCAAAAACTACTTTTGCCCTGGTTATGGATTACAGTGTATCAATGTCGTCTCAGGATGTGCTTGATATGGAAGAGGCCGCTAAGTTAATCGTAGCCAATAAAATGGCAGATGATGAAGGGGTTGTTGTTAAGTTTTCCGATTCAGTGGTTGTTTCGCAGTCACTCACTAACGATGCTGCTGCTCTTAATACGGCTATTGACGCCGAATTTGGCAGCCGTGGTTCAACTTCTTTGTTCGATGCAATTGATGTCGCAATAAGTGAGTTAAGCAGCGTAGTGGGACGAAAAGCGATTATTGTGCTCTCTGATGGCGAAGACACAACCAGTTCTGAGACCTTAAGCACAGTGACGACTTCTGCCAATCAAGCCGATGTACCGCTATTCACAGTAGGCCTCGGCGGGGCGGATGCCGTAACATTACAAGCTCTGGCAGACGCAACATTCGGCATCTATTACTATGCGCCAGATGGCACCGAATTGGCACAAATCTATACTACGCTGTCTGATATTTTACAAAGTCAGTACCTCATTAAGTTTAACGATATTTTTGCTGATGCATTAGCTCATACCGCGGTAATTAACACAGTTGTTAGAGGTAAGGTCATTAGCAGTGATCAGCGTAATTTCATTAGTTGTGCGCCGCCATCATCACAAAATATCGATTTTGAAACTGGAGCAATCGGTAATATTGCCTATACCAATGGCGGGAATTTGCCCTGGGAGGTGAGTGATTACTTGCCAATAACCGGTACTTACAGCCTGATGGCGCCTCAAGCGCTGGCCAATTCACAATCCAGTAGCTTTACTGTTACGGCTACAACTTCAGCGGGTGATATGACTTTTAATTACAAAGTCAGCTCTGAGGGTAGCTTTGATTACCTAAACTTCTATGTGGATGGCAACCTGGTCGATCGCTGGAGTGGCAGCGTAACGGCCACACAGTTCAGCTATACAGTCACCGCGGGTGAGCACCAGTTTACCTGGGAGTACGATAAAGACGGATCGGTTTCTTCTGGCGATGATGTTGCCTGGATTGATGACATTGTGTTCCCTGGCGTATCAACATCTACCGACTCCGATCAGGATGGTTATCCGGATAGCAATGATGCCTTCCCACAAGACCCAACTGAATGGTTCGATACCGATAATGATGGCATCGGTAACAACGCCGATACCGACGATGACGGTGATGGTTATCTGGATACCGTTGACGCGTTCCCGACTAACCCATCCGAATGGCTGGATACCGATGGTGACGGTATTGGTAACAATGCCGATGACGATGACGATGGCGATGGCATTATCGATATTCTTGATGCCACCCCGCTGGGTTATGTTGCCGCTAACGACGTAGACGGCGACGGCAAATCCGATTTGTTATGGCGCAGTTACACCAAAGGCTGGAATTTCCTGTGGACCATGGATGGCACGGCCACGGCAACGACTATCCCCATTAACGTGGTCCCTGGTACCGCCTGGGATATGGTTGGCCAGGGCGATTACGA
>CATMRP010000250.1 GCA_950073835.1 uncultured Alteromonadaceae bacterium | reverse complement strand
GCCCTGCGCGAGCGAGCACAACTCTACACTGCCATTCGCCAGTTTTTCGCCGAACGTGATGTGCTGGAAGTCGACACTCCGGTGTTATCTCACGGTACCGTAACCGATGTGTTCATTGATGGCTTTTCGACAAACTTCGCTTACAGCGACAGTGGCCACAATGAGACATTGTATTTACAGACATCACCCGAATTCGCCTTAAAACGCTTGCTGGCCAGTTACCAGACATCCATTTATCAGCTGTCAAAAGTGTTTCGGCATGAGGGCTTCGGGCGCTTACATAACCCCGAATTCACTATGCTTGAATGGTATCGGGTAGGACTCGATCACCATGCCTTGATGGATGAAATAAGCGACCTGCTGAAAGCGCTTATTGGTGCGCAGCAAACCGAACGCATGACTTATCAACAGGCATTTCAAAAACACCTGAACCTCGACCCGTTAAGCGACAGTACCCAGCGAATTGCTCAAGTCTTTAACGATTGCAAAATCGACCTCAGTGATGAGTATCCCATTGATCACGATGGCATGCTGCAGTTGCTGTTCAGCTATGAAATTGAGCCGAGAATTGGCCAGCATTATCCCTGTTTTATTTATGATTACCCTGCCTCACAGTCGTCGCTGGCAAAAATTAACAGCGATGATCCGCGGGTAGCCGACCGTTTTGAACTGTATTTTAAAGGTACCGAGCTGGCGAATGGTTTTCATGAGTTGCAGGATGCCGCCGAGCAGCGCAAACGTTTTGAGCATGATAACCGCTTACGGCGTACTTTCCGATTTGAGGAAAAACCCCTCGACGAACGTTTCCTGGGGGCACTAGAGGCGGGTATTCCTGCCTGTGCGGGCGTGGCCATGGGCATTGATCGTATTTTAATGCTCAAACACGGCTACACTCACATCGAACAGGTTCTGGCGTTCCCGGTCACTCGCGCCTGACAAATTTTAACGGCATTGCTTAAAAGGGATTTAACGTATAACCCTGTTGTTGTAACAGCGCGTGAGCGCTCATCGCTGATAGCGCTACTTCCACACCGGGCAGAAAAGCCTCGTTTGCATAGCCATGGGCCGCGGCAGACTGACCGCATACAATTACCCGCACCTGATTCGCCATCAGCGCATTCAACAAGGCAATATTCGCATTGTTGGCGCCCTGCTTTTGTTGATAGGCTGGGTCTGCGAGTAAATCCAGTGTGGCACTGCCATGAACCACTAACGCCAGCTCAATATTTTCTGCCGGAACACCGCTGGCCACGTGCATATTAATAAAGCGTGCCAGACTATCGAACTGACGGTTTAATGTACCGGGTTCAGCGCCCTTTGCCACATCAAAAGCCACTTTAAACTGTGCGTTAGCGTTAAATTTGACGCCCTCAACCCGCACCTTTTTCCCGTAGTCCTCAAACACCGGTCCTGCGCTAAAGTCAGCGGCAGAACAGACGCCGGTAACCAGGGTGCAGCTTAAAAAAAGACTCGAAATACACCTTATAACCCACTGACGAATGCCCATACTTCCTCCCGAAATGAAAATAATTGGTGAGATATTGCTGTTATTTTCACCATAACGGAATAGCCCGAACTGATACAGCATTTAATCGTATCCATCAGGTGATAATTATTAATACAGCTGTTTCCAACACAATTGTATATTTAATGGCGCTTTAGGTGAAAGTAATTACTCACTATGTTGTGGTTGGCTCCTGCAGAAGCGCGACAACTTGAATAGTTTCAGCGGTAACTGGCGCTTGACGAAAATGGCTGAAAGAAGGTAATGTTATATTGTAACATTATTTCTTGTCGACAGAATCAGGGTCAAACAAACAATGAAAAAACGAACCGTCATTGGTGCTGCAGTTTTTATGGCATTAACTGCTCAGGCCGCCTCGGCAACCACCGTAAAGGGTAAAGTGACTAACGAAGCCGGTGAGGCTGTCGCAGGCGCTGAAGTGCGTATCGAGGGCTCCAAGCAGGTTACCTTTACCGATGCGCAGGGTAATTATGAATTTAGCGGCGTGCAGATGCCTCATGTACACCTGCATGTATATTCGCCTGATTATGTTCATGGCGATAACGACCTTGGCGATATTAGTAGTGATCAGGTGGCAGACTTTGTCCTGACGCCCGTATCGGTTGAAAATATTGTGGTCACGGCCAGTGTGCTTGGCTCTTCTGTGCTCGAGTCGGTCACGCCGGTATCGGTGATTGATGAATATAAGCTCAGAAAAATTCAGGCCGAAACCCTGGGTGAAACGTTAAAAAACACGCCCGGGGTGCATAGTACCTACTTCGGCCCTGTTGCCAGTAGCCCGGTGATCCGCGGTAACGATGGCCCACGGGTAAAAATTGTGCAGAATGGTCTGGATATTTCTGATGTATCGCGTATTGGCCCCGACCATAATGTAGCGGCAAACAGTACCAGTGCCACTCAGGTTGAAGTACTACGCGGCCCGGCTACTCTGCAATACGGCAGCGGTGCTATTGGCGGGGTAGTTAACGTAGTAGACAATCGTATCCCACGTGAAGTGCCGGCGGGCTTGGAAGGTGATGTAGAAGCAAACTACGCAACGGTTAACGACGGTAAGTTTGGCCGTTTTAATCTGACCGGCGGCCAAAACAATATCGCTTTTCACGTGGATGGTTTTAAACGCAAAACCGATAACGCTGATATTCCGGGTTACGCTTCGGTAATGCCCGATGAAGATGAACAGCCAGGCACTCTGGAAAGCAGTGCCATGGATACCACCAATATTACCGCGGGTTTGTCGTTAGTGGACGAAGAAGGCTACTTTGGCTTCTCGGTAAAAAAGCTCGATAATTTTTACGGCGTGCCTGGTCACCATCATCATCATGAAGAAGAAGAGCATGACGAAACTGAGGGCGAAGAGCACGACGAACACGAGGAAGAAGAGGGCGGTACGAATCTCGACGTGGATATGACCCGGTATCAGGCGGCCGGTGAATGGTACTCGCCGTTTAAGGGCATCAGTTCACTTAAATTTGGCGCGGCCTACACCGATTATGAACACGTAGAGATCGAAGACGGTGAAGTCGGTACTCGTTTTACCAATCAGGGCAGTGATATTCGACTATCTGCTACCCATGCAGACATTGATGCCTGGCACGGCGTGTTTGGTTTGCAATATCACAACAGCGATTACGCCGCCGACGGTGATGAAGCCTATACACCACCAACGGAAACCGAGAGCATGGCGCTGTTTCTGGTAGAGCAAAAGAAATTTGGCTCCCTGATCCTGGAGCTTGGCGGACGCCTGGAGCGCACGACCTATAATACAGACACAGTGGATTTTGAACTTGAGGTCGCGGGGCGTGAAGAAGAACATCATGACGAGGAAGAGCATGAGGAAGAAGAGCATGAACATGAAGAGCATGAACTGGTGTTCGATTTTGAAGAATATGCTTTTACCAGTAGCTCGCTGTCAGCCGGTTTAAACTGGGAATATACGCCTGGTTACTCGGTGGCGCTGACCTTATCCCGTAACGAGCGCGCGCCCAGTCAGCAGGAGTTATTCTCTGCCGGCCAGCATCTGGCAACGCAAACCTTTGAGGTTGGCCTGGTGTACGATATGGACGAAGAGGGCGAAGTGTCTGAAAACCTCCGCAGCGTACAAGAAGAGGTGAGTAATAACATCGATCTGACGTTCCGCAAATTCAGCGGCGACAGCGGCTATACCCTGTCATTCTTCTACAACCAGGCTGATGATTATATTTATCAGAGTGCCACCGATCTGACGGCACTGGCGCACGAACATGAGGAAGAAGAGGAAGCTCACGACGAGTCTGAAGAACATGAAGAGCATGCGGAAGAAGGGACACCGGTGTACTACTTCAACCAGGATGATGCCACCATCTATGGTGTGGAAGCGGAGGGGTTTGTGGATCTCAACGTTAACTGGCGTGTGAGTGTGTTTGGTGATTATATCCGCGCCAAAATCGACTCCGACAACCTGCCACGCATTCCGCCCCTGCGGTTAGGCTCTACCATCAGTTACGAAGGTGAAGCGTTAAGCTCAGAGCTATCGGTAGTGTGGTATGACGATCAGACGAAAACCACCGAATATGAAACCGCCACAGACGGTTACACCCTGGTGAATGCTTCGGTAGATTATCGCCTATCTGATACGCAGGACTGGACGGTATATGTAAGAGCTAACAACCTGTTTGATGAAGAAGCCCGGGTACATACCTCATTTTTGAAAGATCAGGCGCCATTGCCCGGTCGTAATTTTATACTGGGCACGCGTTTTAGTTTTTAAGTTAAGCGTGCCCGGTACATTTCACTTCATTCCCATTTTAGCGGCCTCCGGGCCGCTTTTTTTTTACAATGTTGTTACTACCGATGAAATGTTACGCGCTAAACGTAAAGAAGTGTTAAGGAGTGCAAAGCTGCGCGAGGTTGGCGAACCAACTGCAACATGGAGCGTCTGTTGAGATGAATTTGAATTTCTCAAGGAACCAACATAACCATGTTCACCCAATCTAAAATAATAATGCATCTGGCAATGGCCGCGCTGTTAACCGTGCTGCTTTCGGCATGCGGGAGCTCAGGCAGTTCCACCAACAGTGATTACAATGAAGCTTATCTGCACTTTTACAACGGCTCACCAAATGGCGCCACAGTTTATATGCGGGAAGTGGATGGCTCGGATCTGGGTTACGCTCAGTTTGGCGATGCCAGCGCGCTTATTTCCGGTGAAAAGGGCGATCTGGAGCTTGAGTTTTATCGCATCGACAGCGACGACCAGGAAGTAGTGATTGATACTATTACCGTTACTCTTAAAACCTCTTACAAAAC
>CATMRP010000249.1 GCA_950073835.1 uncultured Alteromonadaceae bacterium | reverse complement strand
AATGGAAAGGGACCTGTTCAGGAAGAACAGCTCACGCAGGATGATGTGAGAAAAGAAGGAAAGGGGCGTATACGGATTTTAATCGGGAAGATTTTAGTCGCAAGGGAACGCTGAGAAGGAAACTCAAAATTCATAGAAAACGATGACTTCGGTCATCGTTTTTTTATGCCTGCCGAAAAGTACCTGGTATTCAAAGCTGCCTCTCGCCTCAAATATAATGCATAAAATCCGGTGTCTAACTCAGCCTGGTTATACTATTATCCCGGTTAAAACTAACCGACATGTATCCTGACCATGGCAGATCGAGCAAAGACCGCTGAAGTGTATCGCTACCAGACCGTCAGTGCACAGAAACTGGAAGAAGAGAGTGCGCTGCCAACCGAGTGTGCTCTGGCTATCAGCTACAACGACATTAGTTTTGCGGTGATGATGGTCAGCCCTGATGACGTAAAGGATTTTGTGGTTGGATTTAGTCTGACTCAGGGCGTTATTGATTCGCCGGGCCAATTTCGAAGCATCAGTGTAACCCTTGAGGGCGAGCAGGGAGGGGCTGATGTGCAGCTTAGTCCCCGAGCCCAGTGGCAACTGAAGTCTCACCAGCGCCGCCTGGCCGGTAGCTCGGGCTGCGGGATTTGCGGTACTGATGCGCTTAAATCTGCGTTACCTGCACTTTCTACGTTACCGGGCGCGCCTTTGCCTGAAGTGTGCGCTTTCACTAATCTGCGTCAACGTATTCGTGAATACCAACAGGCTCTCTACTCAGGTGGTGCCCAACATGCGGCATTTTTTGTGACAAACGATGGTCGCATCACCTTGTGCCGTGAAGATATTGGCCGTCACAACGCTATGGACAAACTGATTGGTGCACTGGCCTTATCTGGCACAGCCTTAACCAATGGTTTTATGGTGCTGACCAGTCGGTGCGGGCTGGAATTAGTGCAAAAAGCTATTCGGGTTGGCCTGCCAACCCTGGTTACCTTGTCTGCGCCTACCACCATGGCTGTGGAGTGGGCTAAACGGTATCAGCTTAACTTAATTCATTTACCCCACCACAGCGCTCCCAGGGTGTATCATAGCTCAATAGCCGGCAATACTGGCTAGTTCTGAGCCACCGGTATGCGGTTATCAGGCTGCGATCGCATCAGTTTAATAGCTATATACTTGGAAGTGGGCGTGAATGAAGCATCGCCATAACTTTCCAGTGGTACCAGGCCGTTGGCTTCCGGAAAATAAGCAGCGGCCTGCCCCAGGGGAATATCGTAAGCCACCAGGGTGAAACCTTCCACTCTGCGCTCTCTGCCATCATGCCAAAGGGAAATCATGTCAACCTTATCGCCTTCGCTAAAGCCCAGTCGTGTAATGTCCTCTGGATTAACGAACACTACATGGCGCTGGCCAAATACGCCCCGATAGCGATCATCAAGACCATAGACCGTGGTGTTGTACTGATCGTGGGAGCGTAGTGTTTGCAGGATAAGATCAGGTGTTTCCCCGGCAGGCATTTGTGCAGAGAGTAACTGCCCTGGTAACGGGTTAGCGGCAAACCCGGCTTTTTGGTCGGCCGTGCGCCACGTTCTCTCAGCCGCCGGGTTAGGTAAATGAAATCCGCCGGGTTGGGATAACTTCTCATTAAAGCCGGTAAAGCCGGGGATGGTATCGGCAATCAACTCGCGGATGCGGCTGTAATCGTTAATCAGCGCATCCCAGTCTACCGGGTGATTGCCCAGCACAGCTTTAGCCATACCGGCCACAATGGCTGGCTCTGAACGTAATAGCGCTGAGCCCGGCGGCAGTTGCCCATAGGAAATATGTACCATCGAAAAGGTATCTTCTACCGTCACGCCCTGGGGCTGGCCGCCCTGAATGTCTGCTTCGGTGCGGCCCAGACAAGGCAAAATAAGTGCAGCTTTACCGGTAATTAAATGTGAGCGATTGAGTTTGGTGCTGACGTGTACCGTAAGATCGCACTGTTTAAGCGCGGCATGAGTACGCGGTGTGTCCGGGGTAGCCTGAGCAAAATTGCCGCCCATGCCAATAAAGACTTTGGCGCGCCCTTGTTCCATGGCCTGAATAGCCTGCACCACGTTGTGGCCGGGCTTACGGGGAACTGAAAAGTTAAAGCGTTCCTCCAGGGCATCGAGCAGCCATTGCGGTGGCTTTTCATCAATACCCATAGTTCTGTCGCCCTGCACATTGCTGTGGCCTCGCACCGGCGATAATCCGGCACCCGGCTTACCCACATTACCGCGCAGTAGCTGGACGTTAATAATTTCCTGAATGATAGCAACCGAGTGCTTATGCTGGGTGATCCCCATAGCCCAGCACATAATCACCCGTTCAGCCCGGCAATACATACTGGCCGCCAGGTAAATATCGTCTTTGCTGAGCCCCGACTGTTCAACAATGTCCTGCCAGGAAGTGGCGTCAACCAGAGCCAGATAATCATCAAGGCCGTTGGTATGCCGGGCAATAAAGTCGTGATCAAAGATCGCCGGACGGTTATTGGCCCGGGCTTCTCTTTCCCATTCCAGCAGGCATTTGGCAATACCGCGCATGACCGCCATATCGCCGCCTAACGCCGGGCGGAAATAAGCTGTGTTAGTGGGGGCATCGCTGTTGGTTAACATTTCCAGCGGGTGTTGCGGATGCTGAAAACGTTCCAGACCGCGCTCTTTGAGCGGATTAAAGCAAACCACCTGAGCGCCTCGCTCAACGGCCTCCCGTAACGGTTCGAGCATTCGAGGATGATTGGTGCCCGGGTTCTGGCCCAGAACAAATATCGCATCGGCTTTGGCAAAATCGTCGAATACCACGGTGCCTTTGCCTACGCCCACCGACTGTTTCATGGCATGGCCACTGGCTTCATGGCACATATTGGAGCAGTCAGGAAAATTATTGGTACCAAATGCACGCACAAATAACTGATACAGATAAGCCGCTTCATTACTGGTACGCCCGGAAGTGTAAAACTCAGCCTCGTTGGGACTGGCCAGCTGGTTGAGATGTTGTGCAATCAATGCAAATGCAGCATCCCAGCTAATCTCTGTATACTTATCAGTTGCCGGATTATACTGCATGGGGTGGGATAAGCGGCCCTGGTCTTCCAGCCAGTAATCACTGTGCTCTAAAAGTTGAGACACCGTATAACGCGCAAAAAATGCCGGCCCTACCTGACGAGCTGAGGATTCCCAGTTCACTGCTTTAGCGCCGTTTTCGCAAAATTTAACCAGGCCATTTTCCGGTGATTCGCCCCAGGCACAACCCGGGCAATCAAAACCATGGTCCTGATTGGTTTTGAGCAAAGCGTGCAGGTTTTTCAGCGGCTTTTCGCTGGCAATCCAGCTTTTAGTGACACTTTTTAATGCACCCCAGCCACCCGCAGGGGCGGTGTATTTCTGAACAGACTTATCAGTCATAGCACTTCCTGAGCCTGCCTGGTTCCAGGCCCGGCAGTTTTATTGTGAACCGTAGGGCACAGTAAAGCAGAAATTTATCAAGGTAAGCAAACGTAGATCCGACAGACTCGTGTCTTTTTACGATACTGCGGCTTTTACCTGCATAGAGCCAACTGCCTCAATAGCTTTTAATACCCGGGCTTGCTCGAAGATGGGAAATGACAGGATCACCTCATCCACGCCAAATGCTGCCACAAACCGATTAAGCTGTTCTTCTGTTGCAGCCTTATCACCCACCAGAGCGTAGCGCAGCGTACTATTAATGCCTCGGATTTCCATTTCGTTAAGCTCAAGGCGGATGTCCTCCACAGGTGGAGGCATGGGTTTGTTGGCGTTACGACGCAGGTTAGCAAACTGTTGCTGAACCGAGGTAAACAACTGTTTTGCGTGCTCTTCACTATCGCCGATGACCGCCATTACACCCGCCGACACATAAGGCTCGGCCAGTTGCGCCGAGGGTTTAAAGTTTGCCCGGTAGATACTAATGGCATCACCGAGCATCTCGGGCGCGAAATGCGATGCAAAGGAAAACGGCAATCCCATATGGGCTGCCAGTTGAGCCGAATATAAACTGGAACCGAGTAACCAAACTGGCACATTGGTGCCGGCGCCGGGCACCGCAATTGGCTTTTGGCCTTCTTCAGGTGTGCCCAGCAGTCGCTGAAGTTCGGCAACATCCTCGGGGTAGCGCTCGGCATCGCCCTGAATATCGCGGCGCAGCGCGCGAGCGGTGGCCATATCAGTGCCCGGCGCCCGGCCTAACCCTAAATCTACCCGGTCAGGATAAAGCTCGGCAAGCGTACCAAATTGTTCGGCAATCACCAGTGGCGCATGATTGGGCAGCATAACACCACCAGAGCCAATACGAATACGGTTGGTAACCGCGCCCACACTGGATAGCAATACCGCTGTTGCGGCACTGGCCACAGCCCGCATACCATGGTGTTCAGCCAGCCAGTAACGGGTAAACCCGGCCTGCTCAGCGGTTTGTGCGATGGCCTGACTGCGCAGCAGGGCGTCGCGTACGGAACTGCCTTCGGCAACATGGGCGAGGTCGAGAATCGATAGGGGCAAGGATTCAGTCATGAAAATACCTGTTAGTTTGCATACCAAGTAATATTGGGATGATATAGCGAATCAAAAGGGCGAGTTCGACTAGCAGCAACACGATGGGTTCTTTTACAGCAATTATGTGCATTGGTGGAAATTTAAGAGCTATTGAATTCCTGGAGAAAATCCCTTAAGTTGTAATGCTGCGCTAATTTTACCGCACTAACTGCCTCCGGCAGTTCTTAACATCAATCCTGATAGGTAAAATATGAAATATCCAAGCACCCTCCCCACAGCACATCAGCAGCTGTTATC
>CATMRP010000248.1 GCA_950073835.1 uncultured Alteromonadaceae bacterium | reverse complement strand
GAAGAAATATACAGCGCCTTTTTGTTACCCAGTTGCGTGGTGATCTCGCTGCCCATTTCCTGGCTTTCATTTTCACGCGTCACAATAATGGCGGTGGCAACCGACAGCAGTAATGAAGGAATTTGCGCCACCAGACCGTCACCTATGGTCAGGATAGTGTAAACCTCCAGCGCAGTACCGAATGACAGATCGTGCTGAATCATACCGATAAACAGACCACCGACGATATTGATAAGCATAATGAACAGGCCTGCTATCGCATCACCCTTAACAAATTTTGACGCACCGTCCATGGAGCCATAAAAGTCGGCTTCAGCGGTAATGTCTTCGCGGCGACGACGGGCTTCGTCCTGATCGATGTAGCCGGCATTAAGGTCGGCATCGATAGCCATTTGTTTACCCGGCATGGCATCGAGGGTAAAACGGGCCCCCACTTCGGAAATACGGCCGGCACCAGCGGTGACTACTTTAAAGTTAATAATCAGTAAGATGGCAAAAACTACCACACCCACGGCATAGTTACCGCCAATCACCACTTCACCAAAGGCTTCGATGACTTTACCGGCTGCATCGCCCCCTTCGTGGCCATACAGCAATACCACCCGGGTTGACGCGACATTCAGGGCGAGACGTAAAACCGTTGCAATCAGCAGTACCAGCGGAAAGATACCGAAATCCACCGGCCGGTTGGTAAGTACTGCCACCAGAATAATCACCAGTGACAGGGCTATATTGAAACTGAACAGCACATCGAGCAAAATCGGCGGCATGGGCAGAATGACCATGCCCATGATGGCCAGCAGAACCAGAGGTACGCCTAAACCCTGACTTAACTGTTGAAGCCGGGCTTTATCAACACGCTGCAGATATTCAGTTAACACCATAACGAGACGTTCTCAATCACCGATTTTTGACACTAAAATTCGCTTACGAGGACTACTTCAATCCCCGTGCCAGCTTTTTGTGACTTCGGCTTAAGTGCTCGAATTATCATCAACAGTGAGGTTTAATTTCAGATTGGCCAGCATAACTGACCTATCTGGTAAGAGAAGCCTGAAGTTAATAACGCATATCAGGGGGAATTGGCAGGTTCCGCGCCAGTGGTTTAGGTCGTTTAGCTTTACCTGCTTTGTATTTCTTAAGCTGGAACACGTAAGCCAGCACCTGGGCCACCGCCATAAACAATTTGTGCGGGATTTCTTCGTCCACTTCGGTGGTGTAATAAATCGCCCGGGTCAGCATGGGAGACGGAATGAGAGGTACATCGTGAGCGGTAGCAATTTTACGAATATGCATGGCCAGTTCATCGGCGCCCTTAGCGATAACCACCGGGGCCCGCACGCCGTGTTCGTCATATTTCAGTGCTACTGAGTAATGGGTTGGGTTGGTAACCACCACGTCAGCTTTAGGCACTTCCTGCATCATTCGCCGCGCTGCGGCCTGATATTGCAGTTTACGGATGCGGCCTTTTACCTGCGGATCACCTTCCGAATTTTTACGCTCATCCTTCACCTGCTGCTTGGTCATTTTCATTTGTTCATTATGCTTATACGACTGATATGGCACATCAAACAAAGCAATTGGCACCATGCCCAGGGTAAGCAGGAAGAAAGCCCACTCAATCATATCCAGTGCATGAAAAATATTCAGTGGGTAGATCTCCTGATCCAGATGCAATGCTTCATCCTGAAATAACGACAGCGAAATTAACGCCATTGCACCGATGACAAAAAACTTGGCAAAGGCTTTTAACAGTTCCACCAGGCCATTAATGCCAAACATCCGTTTAAGACCGCTTAGCGGGTTAAGCTTGGTGAAACGAGGCGCGGCAGAATACCAGGTAAAATTGTAACCACCCAGTGCAATAGAGCCATAAATTCCGGCGATCATTGAAACAAACATAAATGACAGCACCGGGGTACTAACCTCGGTAATTGCCACGCCCCAGGCGGAAAACATATGGGTAGGATCGTAGGTTTCATCCCGCGACAAGGTAAACATCCGCCCCGAAATGGCAAACAGGGCTTCAGCGATAAAGCTGCCAAACAGCAACAGCATCAAACTACTCGCCACCAGCACCAGTGTGGTAGACAGCTCCCTGGAACGAGCAATCTGCCCTTTGCTGCGGGCATCCTGTATTCGTTTCCCCGTGGGGTCTTCTGTTTTTTCTGAAGAATCAGCCATCGTCGCTCAGCCTTATCAGCTTGGACAAATCAATAGCAGCTCACACATAAACTGTTGAGCACGTTGCCATTGATTAGCAAAGTGAGTGGAAAAATTATCCAGCGTTAACCAGATAATGATTAAACCCATTATCTGCGCAATGGAAAAACCAATGCTGAATATATTGAGCTGTGGCGCGGCTTTGGTCATAACGCCAAACGCCAGATTAACAATTAACAGCGAAATAATCGGGGCCAGAGCCAGGGTCAGAGCCGCCACAAACATCCAGCCAGCCCAGTGCGCAATATCACGTAGTTGCTCGGCGGCAAACCAGGCTTCGCCAATGGGAAATGCCTCAAAGCTCATCACAATCATTCTGATCATGGCCAGGTGCCCGTCCATGCCCCAGAACAACAGCGTCGCCAGGATCAGATAAAACTGGCCCACGGCTGGCACGTTAATGCCGTTCACCGGGTCAACAATACTGGCAAAACCAAGGCCGGTTTGCATTGCGATTACCTGCCCTGCCAGTACAAAGGTATTAAGCACCATCATCGACAAAAAGCCCACGGCAATACCAATTAGCAGTTGCTGGATACCAATCACGATGGTGCCTAAATCCACCATCTGGGTAATAGGTGTTGGCGGTACCACTGGCATGATCACCAGTGTCATGAGCATGGCCAGCAGCGCTTTTACCTGCGGCGGGATGGATTTGGCGCTAAGACCAACCATCGCAGCAAACATCCCGCTGATACGCATAAACGGCAGCAATAAATCAGCTAAAAACTGATTAATAGTTGCCAGTTCGACTTCCATTTAGCCCACCACCTGCGGGATCTGCTCTACCATATGGAAGGTAAAATCCATCAGTTTCTGTACCAGCCAGTTTCCTCCCCAGCTTAGCGCCAGCAGCGTAACAATTAAGCGCGGCAGGAAACTCATGGTTTGTTCATTGATAGAGGTGGCCGCCTGGAAGACTGCCACCACCAGACCGACAATCATGCTCGGTACGATCACTGCCGATACCAACAGGATCACCATAAACATAGACTCACGCAGGATTTCAACAAAGACCTCTGGACTCATCGGGTCAGACTCCCATGCCAAAACTGGTGGCCAGGGTACCGAAAATCAGGTTCCAGCCATCCACCAGGACAAACAACATCAGTTTAAAAGGCAGTGACACGATCATCGGTGACAGCATCATCATCCCCATTGCCATCAGAATTGAGGCGACCACCAGATCGATGATCAAAAACGGAATAAACAGCATAAAACCAATCTGAAAGGCCGTTTTTAATTCACTGGTAACAAACGCCGGGATAAGGATATTCAGCGGTACCTCGGTTGGATCGGCGTATTGATCTTCCTCACCGGCAATCGACACAAAGGTTTCTAAGTCCTTGACCCGGGTTTGCGATAGCATAAAGGCACGCATGGGTCCTTTTGCCTGCTCAAAGGCTTCCATAGAGGTCATTTCTTCGTCCAGATAAGGCTGCAATGCGCGAACGTTAATTTCATCGAACACCGGTGTCATGATAAACAGTGACAAAAACAGACTCACGCCAACCAGAATCTGGTTAGAGGGCGACTGCTGCAAACCAATGGCCTGACGCAATATTGACAATACCACGATGATCCGGGTAAACGAGGTCATCATCATAATAAACGCCGGGATCAGGCTCAGCGCGGTCATGATAAACAGCGCCTGCAGGGTCATGGTGTAATCCTGGGTACCATCGCCATTGTTGGTAACGGTAACGGCCGGGATACCTTGCTGAGCAACTGCTGGCAGAGACAACAGCAAACCGCCTAAAAGCAGTATAACGATGGCTTTCATTTTATTTGTCATCGTTGTTGTCCTTCATACCCGGATTCATTTTTTGCGCCATGGCCTGCACCAGCTTTTGTTTGAAAGCCGCGCCACCACTGTTGCCAGCAACGTTACCGGTCACGTTTTCCAGAGGCTGTTCGAGTTTGCTGAGGTGATTAATGTTTTGCGCGGTCACACCTATCAGGTGTTGCTCATTGCCCACCTGTAACACCATTACCCGTTCGCGAGCGCCGGCCGACAGGCTGGCAATGACTTTTAACTGGCCGGAACTGCCGGGAGTGACATTAAACCGTCGCATGACGTAAGCGAGGGAAAATATAATCGCGACAATCAGCAGCAATGATAGAAAAATTGACAGTACCGAGCTGGGATTGGTGATGGAGTTGGCGGCCTGCGCCTCAGCACAATACAGGGTTGAAACCAGGGAGACAAAGCATCCCCCTGTTTTGAAAGGAAATTTACCTGAGCTTTTTGATTCTCTCGATTTGACTAATAACATCCGTTAACCGAATCCCGAACTTGTCGTTGACCACTACTACTTCTCCATGAGCAATCAGCGTGCCATTTACAAGAACGTCTAACGGTTCACCTGCCACCCGATCAAGCTCAACCACTGAGCCCTGGTTTAATTGCAGCAGGTTACGGATACTGATCTGACTACGACCGACTTCCATGGAAATGGTCACCGGGATATCCAGAATGGTATCGAGTTTCTTTTTCTCTTCCTGGGTGATGGGCGCGTCATCAGACAGTTCGTCAAGTTCAGCTACGCGGACGCCGTCGTCACCCCCTTCGCTTTCGGACTCAGCATCGGCCTGTTCAGCCATGGCTGCAGCCCAATCGTCCATACCGTCTTCTTCACTCATGATCTCGCCTCTTATCTCTTAACTTGACTTGCGATTACAAATCTTCTTCCAGTACCTGCAGTTCGGCATC
>CATMRP010000247.1 GCA_950073835.1 uncultured Alteromonadaceae bacterium | reverse complement strand
TGGTAAGAATCGAGCACCTGAATCTCATAGCGTTCCTGGAAGAATACGCCACTGTTGTTGCGTTTCTGCCCGTCCATATCTTCTTCAGGCTGTGGTGCGCGCCACTCAATGTGGAGCTGCACATCACAGAAAGATTGCTTGGTACGGATGTTCCCGGTACCAGGCTTCACCGTGACAGTATCGCCACCCAGGGTCCAGGCAGCTTCTCCGCCTTTTACTGATTCCCAGGCCGACAGATCGGTGCCGTCAAACAGTACAACGGCATCAGACGGCGCTTTGCCAACTGGTGTTTCTACCGCTTCTGGAACAGGCTCCCAGACTTCTGTTTTTTGTGCCTGTTGCCAGGGTTCAAGTTTTTCCTGCGGGGCAGCACAAGCTGCCAACGCAGTCATTGACAGCGCCAGGCCGGCAATTGTTGCTAAACGATTGTGACGCATAAATTGTGTCCTCGTGTTTGACAATTCATCAACAACCTGAAATCAGGTCGCCCAGGCTCTATCGCCTTTCTCATAAGGCAGATCGCCATCGTACTTGCCAGGGATACCAACGTAACGTAGCACCTTGGTGGCGCCTACTTCTGACGTAAAGAAGGTAAACAGAGTTAGCTGTTTGAACATCGTGAAGTAGTGCGGTAACGGGGCAGTGTCGTCTGCATCGCGGCTGTTAGGACGCTGATTAACGGCGCCCCACAGGTTACGCTCGGCATTGTATTTTTTTGCTTCGGCATCCAGGTCGGTCAGCAGCTCAAACCGCTGTGCATTGCTTAAGGCAAGGAACGGCGTGTCAAAGCGTTCATCGCTGGCCAGGTTGAGTTTACGCAGGCCGTCTTTAAACGCCTGTTGCTGAACGGCCGTGTAACAGTCTGCTACCAGCACGGCCATCATTTGTGCACACTGGGCATCTTTCGCTCCCGGTGTGTCAGTGCGTGGCATAATGGTTTCCGCCACATCACTCATTAAACTGATGTCGTCTTTACTGAGGCCCACTTTAGACGGGTCTGTAGCGGGCACCTTTAAACCCCAGGCCATCGCGTTACCGCCTACAAAGGCAGCTCCGGTTGAGGCCGCAATCATTTTTAGAAGGTCGCGTCTATCCATCTTAGATGTTCCCCTTTTTGAGTTCTTCAACAGCAAAGTTAGCAGCCCGAGCGGTTAATGCCATGTAAGTCAACGATGGGTTAACACAGGAAGCCGAAGTCATCGCCGCACCATCGGTAACAAATACGTTGGGCGCATCCCATACCTGATTGTGTGCGTTAAGCACTGAAGACTTAGGATCGCGGCCCATGCGGGCACCGCCCATTTCGTGAATACCCATGCCCGGCGCGTAATCCGCGTCGTAGCCTTTAACGTTTTTAAGGCCCATTTTGTCGAACATTTCCACTGCGTCATTCATCATGTCTTTTCGCATGGCATATTCGTTTTCCTTGATCTCAACGTCCATCTCCAGCACAGGTAAGCCCCACTTGTCTTTTTGTGCTTTATTGAGATACACCTTGTTGTCATGGTTTGGCAGCATTTCACCAAAGGCCGTCATACCAATAGACCAGTTGCCCGGCTCACTCAGGATGTCTTTCAGATCGGCACCAATGCCCATTTCGGCCACGTTTCGGTTCCAGCCCTGACGACTTGCAGAGCCCTGATAGCCAAAGCCACGCAGATAGTCACGCTTATCATCGCCCCAGTTACGGAAACGCGGGATGTAAAAACCAGACGGACGGCGACCGTAATAGTATTTATCTTCAAAACCCTCGATGTCGGCCGACGCGCCCACGCGGAAGTGATGGTCCATAATATTATGGCCCAGTTCGCCACTGCTGCTGCCCAGACCGCCGTCCCACACATCGGTGGCTGAGTTCATCAGCATCCATACCGAGTTAAGGGCCGAGGCATTAAGGAACACGATCTTGCTCTTAAATTCGTAAGTCTGATTATTTTCCGAGTCAAGAATTTCAACGCCGGTTGCACGTTTTTTATCTTTATCGTACAGCACGCGGGTTACAATAGAGAAAGGACGCACGGTCAGATTTCCGGTTGCCATCGCTACCGGTAGTGTTGATGATTGCGTAGAGAAATAACCACCAAACGGACAGCCCAGCCAGCACTTGTTGCGGTACTGACAGTTCACCCGGTTTTGCTCCGGCTTTGGCTCAGTCATGTTAGCACTACGGCCATTGATAATATGACGAGTGCCTTTAAAGGCTTTCTGCAAACGCTTGGCGAGGTCTTTTTCCACCACATTGAGTGGCATGGGCGGCTGGTACTGACCATCAGGCAGTACGTCCAGGCCATCGCGGTTACCGCTGATACCGGCAAAGCGTTCAACGTAGTCATACCAAGGTGCCATATCGCTGTAACGAATTGGCCAGTCTACGCCCACGCCTTCTTTCGCATTGGCCATAAAATCCGCTTCATTCAGACGATAACTCTGACGGCCCCATAACAGTGAGCGGCCGCCCACGTGGTAGCCACGGTACCAGTCAAAACGTTTCTTTTCGACATAAGGAGACGTCTGGTGACTTTCCCACATGCCATAGGTGGATTCATTCAGCGGGTAGTCACGCTTGATCACCGGCTCCAGCTCTTTCATTTCCTGGGTAGCCAAATCACGGTGCGGGTAATTCCACGCTTCATTGTGAGCGTTTACGTAATCCTTAATATGTTCAATATTACGGCCACGCTCCAGCATCAGGACCTTAAGCCCTTTTTCGGCCAGTTCTTTGGCTGCCCAACCGCCGCTGATCCCCGAACCAACTACGATTGCATCATAGACATTATCTGCCATTACTTCTCCCCTTAAATCGACTGTTTACGGTCATCGATTTTGTGTGTTGCCCAATCACACATCACAAATCAGAATAGCTTCGCGCAGCGATTCAATCTGATCCTGAATGGTTTTTGGGGTTGGTAAAAACTCCTGAGCTACGTATCCATTAAAGCCGGTCTCGCTAATTGCTTTAATTATTGCCGGATAAAACAGCTCCTGGGTGTCATTAATTTCGTTTCTGCCGGGTACACCGGCAGTATGGTAGTGACCAAAGTACTCATGGTTATCCCGAATAGTACGAATGATGTCACCTTCGCTGATTTGCATATGATAGATATCATAAAGCAACTTAAAATTAGCTGAACCAAGCTGCTTGCAAAGAGCAATGCCCCATGCGGAATTATCAGCAAAGTAATCCGGATGATTTACCTTGCTGTTAAACAGTTCCATTTGCAGCACTACGCCTCGTTTTTCTGCGTGTTTGATAACTCGTTTCAAGCCGGTGACAGCATGTTGCAGCCCCTGCTCTGGGCTCACGCCTCGTTTGTTACCACTAAAACAAATCAGGTTGCGGTAACCGGCGTCGGCGACTAAATCGATATGCTTTAAATAGCGCTCTGTCAGTTCGTCGTGAAATTTCGGATCGGCCCAACCGTCTTCAAGGTTAAGTTCCGCGCCATTACACATGGAGCAGTCGATACCGTATTTTTTCAGTATTGACCAGTCATCCGGCCCCACCAAATCAATCGCTTTGAAGCCGATGGCTTTAACCGCAATACAGAGCTCTTCAACCGTTAACTCACTGTATGTCCAGCGCGCAACTGAATGATTGATATTCCCTTTTAGTTTTAACCCTGCAATGTCTTGAGGCAGTGCCGCTAGCGCCGACGAACTTAAACTGGCACCGGTTACACCGAGCACCAGTTTTTTGAGCAGGTCGCGACGCGCGATCAGCGCGTCGGACATAGCAGAATACATTGGGTTATCAGGCATCTGCCTTAACCTCTTCTTTCTTGAAGATTAACAGGAACAGCACCAGTACCACCGCTGCAAATGCTGCCGGGAACAACCAGATTTGCTGCCAGGCATGGCCTGCATCACCGGCATAATTGTCGGTAATCTGACCCGCCACCCAGAAGCCTACCAGCATACCTACACCGTAAGTCGCCAGGGTAATCAGGCCCTGCGCAGCACTTTTAACTTTGTCGCCCGCTTTGGCATTGGTATAAATTTGGCCCGACACAAAGAAGAAGTCATAACAGATACCGTGCAAGGCAATACCGATAATCAGCAGGAATAATCCGGACTCGGCGTCACCAAAGGCAAACAGTGCGTAACGCAATACCCAGGCTGCCATACCCAGCAATAGTGTCATCTTGATACCAAAGCGGTTCAGAAATACCGGCAGAGCCAGCATAAACAGCACTTCAGACACCTGCCCTAAAGTCATTTTACCGGTGGCATTTTCAACGCCGATCTCAGTAAGGAACGGGTTAGCATTCTGGTAGTAGAAGGCCAGAGGAATACAAATCAGTACGCTTGATGCAAAGAACACAAAAAAGTTGCGGTCTTTGAGCATGGCCAGCGCATCCAGTCCCAGTAACTGGCCAAGTCCGGCCGCTTCTGAGCCTTTTGCAGCTGGCGGTGTGGCTGGCAGGGTAAAGCTGTAAATACCCAGCGCCGCCGAAGCAATCGCACACAACATAAACGTATTACGCAACATGCCGTCGGCAATACCTTGCTGCGAATCCCACGAGAATACGTAGCTAATAACCAGACCAGCAACAATCCAGCCGATGGTGCCCCACACCCGAATTTTACCGAACTCTTTAGACGGGTCAGACATTTGCCCGAACGACACCGAGTTAACCAGCGCCAGGGTTGGCATATAAGCAATCATGTAGCCCAGTACGTAAGGGTAGAAGCCGGCAAAGTCAGTCGACATATACATCATGTACATTAATGCCGCACCTACCAGGTGCAGAATGCCCAGAATACGCTCAGCATTAAAGAACCGGTCAGCAATCAGGCCAATGATGAACGGTGCAATGATCGCACCCCATGACTGGGTTGAGAACGCCATACCGATTTCACTCCCCGACGCACCGAGCGTGCCGCCGAGAAAGGTTCCCAGCGTAACAAACCAACCACCCCAGATAAAAAACTGGAGAAACATCATAATACTCAGACGTATTGTTATTGTGTTCATAGGCTC
>CATMRP010000246.1 GCA_950073835.1 uncultured Alteromonadaceae bacterium | reverse complement strand
AAGTCATCGACTCACCACCACAATGAATCGAACAGTGCTTTCGCACTACGCGCCATGCCCGGCGCACCATAAAAAAGCCGCTTGGCAGCGGCTTCGTTCTTCATCGGATTTAGTATTCCCACCAACACTCCTGCCACCAGGCAAGAAACTCTTCAAAGTCGATATACCCATCGTGGTTTTCATCGATAAGTTTAAAGCCCTCTTCAACGTGGCTGACTTTGGTTTTAGGCGAAATTACCGTTAATAACTCAATAAATTCCTGCAGGTCGATTTGACCGTTACCATCACGGTCAAAGAAGCTAAAATCTTTTTGAATCGCTTCTACTTTTTCGGGTGTTAATTCAGTAGACACTGTCTGATTCCCTGTCGGTTTCCGGTGCAATGGAGTGTAACCTCAGCTCTACCGAATGTCTACGACTTAACTTGTTTTTGCGCCTGCAAAGCACGTAACCGTTGCTCTTCTGCCTTGGCCCTGCGGCGCGCTTCCATCGCGTCACGGGCTTCAGTACCAACGTGTTCTTCGTTCCGCTCACGAGCCAGATTGATTTGCTTTTCCCGTTCACGAAAGCGCTCAATTTGTTCTTCGCTGTGAGTACCAAAACAATGGGGGCAACTTACACCGCTTTCGTATTTATCACTCTGCTTATCGGCTTCGGTGATAGGTAGACGGCAAGCATAACACTGGTCGTAAGCACTCTTTTCCAGGTCGTGATTAACCGCCACGCGATTATCGAAGACAAAGCAGTCGCCTTCCCACATGGTCTCTTCTTTCGGCACATCCTCGAGGTACTGCAGAATTCCACCCTCCAGGTGATAAACTTCCTCAAATCCCTGCTCTTTTAAATACGCAGTGGACTTTTCACAGCGGATCCCGCCCGTACAGAACATGGCGACTTTTTTATTTTTCGCCGGATCAAGATTTTCCTTCACGTAGTCAGGAAATTCCCGAAAGGTTTTGGTATTGGGATTCACCGCATTTTTAAAGGTACCAATTTCGATTTCATAATCGTTTCGGGTATCAATCAGTACGACATCAGGATCGCTAATAAGAGCGTTCCACTCGGCAGGTTTCACGTAAGTGCCAACGGTACGACGCGGATCGATGCCTTCTACACCCATGGTCACAATTTCTTTTTTCAGTTTTACTTTGGTACGGTAAAACGGCTGGATGTCGTGGAATGAACTTTTGTAGGAAATCGGGTTAAAGCGTTCATCGCTGTTTAACCAGGCCAGCAGGTTATCTATGCCTTGCTGCGTACCGGAAACGGTGCCGTTAATGCCCTCTGCTGCCAATAACAGCGTGCCTTTAATTTGATTTGCTTCCATGACATCGGTAAGCGGCTGACGGATAGCTTTATAATCTTCAAGCGCAACAAATTTGTATAGCGCGCATACAACAAACTGACTCATATTTTTTAACCTTTGCGAGTTGGAACGTAAAACCAGAGCAAAAATGCGCGCGGAATATAGCAAAAAAATCGACTGGCGAAAACCCGAAGCAGGGATTTAGCGAGGGTTAAACGGCGATGGCCTGGGAGGCAGGAATGGTTTCAGCCAGTAAGGTAGCGTCTGGCTCCCTCATTTGCGACGCTTTTTCGCTCACCCAGGCAAGTTGAGTGCGATACGGGCAATTTTGTTTTACTTCAGGTTCCAGTCGTTTACTGTTGTTATGAAAACTTAACGGATCGGGGCTGATGGCCTGCCACAGGCGAATGTGCTCATTGCTGAATGCCTGGCTCAGACCCGCCTGCCATCGCAAATAGCTATTTACCTGTGCGGATGTCGATGCCAGAGGACTGCGGCGGTAGTGATTTAATCTGGCGGGGAAATCCGGATCTTCAACCTTTTCGGGTGTGGACGACCACCTGACAGGCTCATCTCCCCTGGCCTCACTGATAGCCAGATAGAGCGAAAACAACGCCGCACTGCCACCCACCGCTTTGTTGAGCGGTAACGAGGAAGTGACATTGTGCACATCAAAAGCTGTCTGGGTAATGGTATCAGGTTGCAAAATCATTCATAGGTATTAACGACTTACTAGCTTAATCGGCATATACCCATTATCCTTTAGTCTATTATCGAATAGTTTCGCGTTTAACGGGAGCGGCCTTTGGGAGTGCCCTATCGGGACGTTAATATTCTGATTGTAGAAGATCAGCGTCCCTTCCTTATTTTGTTAAAAGGATTATTAACCAACCTCGGCGCCAAGGATGTCATGACGGCAACCAGTGCCGACCAGGCGATCCGGTTTTGCCGCAACCACAGAGTTGATATTATTGTTTGTGACCTGCATCTGGGCACAAATAAGAAAAACGGCTATGAGCTGTATCAGGAGCTGCAATATCGAAAAATGGTATCCGCCAGCGCGGTATTTCTGCTCATTAGCGCCGATGCCGCGCGCCCAATAGTACTCGGCTCGCTGGAACATAAACCGGATGATTACCTGCTTAAACCCTTCTCCCAGGCGCAGCTAAAAAGTCGGCTCAATAAATCCTGGCAACGTAAGCAGTATTTTTTACAAGTACTGCAGGCTATGAGCAAACAGGAATACGTTGCGGCGATTGAAGCGCTTGATAAATTCACAGATATGCCCGCCCCCTATCAGCGCATGGCATTGGAGATTCGCCTGGAGATCCTGTGGCATGAAACCGAGTACGAGAAAGCTCTGGTTCTGTTAAACAGTCATTCAGACCAGTTACCTACGCAATGGGCGCAACTGGCACTGGGTAAAACCTACCTGGCGATGCGCAAATTTAATGAGGCCATTCAGTGCGCTAATAAAGTACTGGCCCTGAACCAGTTTGATCCGGAAGCGCTGGATATTCTCGCCCAGGCGAAGTCTGCTTCCCAACTGCCCGAAGAAGCGCTGGCCGATATCCGCCGGGCAATTAAAAACTCACCCTATTCACTGCAGCGGCAGCTCCTCGCCAGTCGTATCGCCAGAGAGAATAATGATTATGAATTGCTCACCGAGGCCACTAAGGCCACCTGGCAGTTATCCAAGAACACCATCTTTAAACAAGTTAATTACTGGTGTAATCATATTTCCAGCCTGCTCGACGCTGCCGAGGCTGCAGAGAGTAAAACCCAGCGTCACCGGTTTCAACAAGAAGCACTGCTGCAGTTGCAGCGAGCTGGGCATGATGAAGCGCTGACCCGGCTGGATGAGCCTTTCAGTCTGGATATATTTGATCAAATCATGCACGCCCGGGTAGATGCCATTGACGGCAAACTCATCAACGCCAAACGATCGCTGATGGACAGCCAGCTGACCATCGAAAAACAGTTTGAGTTGTACCCGGCCTCATTGGCGCCATCAAGCATGCAGTTGATGGTCGACCTGGGCGAATTTGAGGAAGTAAACCAACTGCTGCAAACCCTGAACAGTCAAAACACCGAGCTCGATGACAGCAGTAGAATGCTGGTACGGTCGATGTCGAAACGTGTGAAGGAAAGCGAACAACAATACGCCCAAATTAACCGCCGCGGTATTCAGTTGTATCAACAGGAAAAATACGCCGAGGCAAAAGCTTCCTTTAACAGTGCGCTGGAACTTTCTCCGGTCAATGCAGGGATTGCACTAAACTTATTACAATGCCTGATTAAACTGATGGGTAACAATGAAAAAAATGACGGCGCAATGATCAAAGAAGCCCGGCAGGTGTATAAGATACTGAACCATGCACCCATGCGAGAGCAACACCAAACCAAGTTTGACGGTTTAAGGGATGAATTGCTGCGATTAGGCATTGCTACCCTGTAGCCACCGAAATTACCGCACTACATGAAGGATAAAATGTCATGCAAAAACACTGTTTACTGGTTACTGCAGTTCTGGTTGGCTCTGGCTGGTTGTCAGGTTGCGCAAGCCAGTCAAATCTATGTGAAGATATCCTTGAGGTAAAAGCACAGGCACAGCAATGCGAAGTACTACAGAAAGCTATCAGAAACCCCAAAAACCCGCAGATGGCGCTTACCGCCCGGCAGAGATATGAAAATGAATGCATTAACTTTCGCTACTACCGGGATGATTACGACACTATTTGTAAAGGCGGTGAACAACCTATTGGTCAGCCTGCCCCAACGCCGGTAAACAAGGACAACTAACTAACGGGCGCCGCGGCCCAGTGCCGCCATTACCGAGCCACCAATCACCATCACTGCGCCCAGTATGGCCAATGCACCTAAAGGCGGCTGCTCAAAGCTGCTGGGATAAAAATACTCGGCCACGGCAACCGAGATAAAGGTAAACACTGGTGCAGTGGCAATGACGGCGCTTACCCGCGAGGCATACCATACGCGCATGGCTTCGGTGAAAGCCCCATACGCCACAAAGGTATTTAAACAACAAAACAACAGCGCCCAGCCCTGTACAGCGTTCATCTCGGTAATGGTTTGCAAATGCGTGAACGGCAGCAGCATCATGCTCCCAATAATATAAATGATCAGCGTGAGTTGCATTGCCGACATCGTCTTCATCAACGACTTCTGACACAGCGCGTAGCCGGCCCAGGTCACTGCAGCGATAATAACAAACACCACACCCAGGGTATCTTCGGTCTCTGAAGCAATAATCTGCGGTAAACGCTGATTAAAAAACAAACCAAGACCGAGCAACAAAGACGTTGCGCCCCACAGCTGCAAGCGGCTGAATTTTTCTTTGTACAGCACGATACCGCCAATCATCAGAGCAAATGGTGCCACCTGCATGAAAACCTGCACACTGCCAGGACTCAGGTATTTAAGCCCAAGCACGTTAAAGACATAGTTGATCACCAGCATCAGCGTGCAGGCGATGGTCAGAATGATAACGGCTTTAGGATAGCGTAGAAAATTAGGAATGTGACGACGATAAAACAACCAGCCGCCCACCAGGATGGCAGCTGCTACGAACCGATAAAGGGTAATGGTCTGACTGTCCATAACCTGCAGGCAGATCTTAAGAAACAGGGGTAATATTCCCCACAACACTGCGGTAACCAGAGACAAACAAAAGCCATAGAGCGGCCGGTAACTACTTTCCAACTAATCATTACTCATGAGGTATTCAAAGTCCTCAA
>CATMRP010000245.1 GCA_950073835.1 uncultured Alteromonadaceae bacterium | reverse complement strand
TATATGGTGCTCGGTCATGTAGCTTATAACGCCGGCGACAATATGCTGGCCGATAAAGCACTGCAAAAAGCCATGAAGCTTCATCCCACTCAGGAAGGTTTACTGTTGCTGGCCGAATTAAACGAAAAGGCCAATAACCGCGAATCGGCAATGGCCTTTTACAAGCAAAGCCTTAACCTTAAATAGTTGTTTGGGATCGCGATAAAACACGCCCCCGATACCGGCCTGATTTTGGTTTTTTTGAGTAGGCTTATGAGTCGACTTATTATCGTTTTAGCCGTCTTTGTGACGATGCTGGAAATCGCACCACGGCATGCTCTGGCGTCTCCTAAAGACACCGAAATAAATGGATACCTGCAAAATGAGTTGCAGCATATTGCAACCTTAAATGAGCGCAGTGATGTAGCAGGTACCAGACTGTATATTTCCGCCTCACCAGTTATCAACAGTGCGATAATTTGGCAAGCTGATGGTGAGCAGCGCTATCCGGCTACCGCACAAGTACTCCATGTATTGGATCAGCCTGTTATCGCTGCCGAAAAACGATTAAAAGCACTTGCCAAACTCGCCCGGCCCTGGCGGGCAGAAGAGGCAGATGCTTCGGGCGCCGAGTTATTTTATTGCTATCGAACCCAGCAGATCATTTGCGCACTGCTTAATGTCGAGCAACTGGCCGCTGTATTTTCTATCCCGCCTGATATGATCCATCAGCAACTGGTACTTGCCGATAATGAAATGCCCAATCCTGCCTGGGGTACATGGGCCGTAGCCGCTTTGGCGATACTGGTGATATCAATAAGCAGCGTTTTGTTCTGGCGCCGTCAGCAACCAGCAAAGGCAACCCAAACACTTTCTCAGGAAACCGGGTTCAGCTTGGGCGATCTGACTATCTATCCGAAGCAACTGCGCGCATTACGGCAGGACATAGCCATCGACCTCACCGACAGGGACGTAAAGTTACTCCGGCACTTTGCCAGTCACCCCCACGAAGTCATCACGAAACAAGCATTATACGATGCAGCATGGGGCCGGGAATTTATGCCAAACAGCCGGGCGCTGGAACAACACATAATCACCCTACGTAAAAAACTCGATCCCGAAAAAGAACTACCACCGGTAATTGAAACCGTACACGGTCAGGGCTACCGATTTAGCCCTCCCGCATAAGCCTTTATCACCATTTTTACTCCAATCTTGCAAATTTCTTGCGAATAACTTTGTGTTTTCTGGCATATCCGCTTGCCGTTTAGTGTGCAATGAGCGGGTCGATTAACGAGTAACAAAAGGTATCACAATGTCATGGATTGGAATTTGGTCAGAACACGCACAAACCTACCTGTTAGTAATAACGCTCATCACGTTTTTTGCTTTCAGCCTGCCGCTTTTTTTCAAGCCCTGTCTGTGGGCAAAGCTTTTACTGTGGAAGATCCCTGATGACACGCACCTGACCATATACTTCGGGAGGTGCCTGGGCGCCTTTGCCATAGTCACCAATATTATGTTTATGCAAGCGGCTCTCTATAATTTGGGCACGCCCTTTATTTTGCAGTTTTTTATATTGTTTTGTGGCTTGATGGTGATCGTACACATTTGGGGCGCAGTGCTGCGTATTCAGCCTGTTACAGAAACGATTGAAACAGGGTTCTGGGCGGTGTTACTGATCCTCAATTTTCTGTTTTATCCTGTTCTGCAATAAGGGGGCAATGATGAAAATCGTAAATTACGTTATGGTGCTGATGACTTTCCTGCCTTTGCAGAGTAGAGCTCAATTTGTGGATGGCGAGATCGATGAATATGGCGGTACGTTAAATCCCACGGATTTTTCCTGGCATTACTATCAGGAGCAAATGGACCGTTTCCCCCAGCGAATTGGCACAATCTGCTATAACGCCTACTTGCTCGATAAGGGGGGCTTACATAGTGATAGTGAAAAGTTTTTAATCCAGTGCGCGCAGCGCGGTTCAACTTCGGCAATGATCTATCTAGCAATGCTTTATGAACAAGGCACCATCAGGGAACCACAGCCGGAATTATCAACCCAGTGGCTGGCTAAAGCCGCCAATGCAGGTAACCCGATTGCTCAGTATCATTATGGCGTGGCACTGATTAACGGCGTAGGAATAACCGAGCAACCGCAAGCGGGCATACAGTGGATAGCCAGGGCAGCTAAACAGGGAGAAGCGTTAGCCATAAAGCACCTGGCGAACGCTCGTTGCCTGAATTGCCAGTAAATCTGCTAAGGTATTAAGCGGTCTGTTAAAGCAGACCGCCAATCTGATTGACGGCAACTGCAATGATATATGCCAGCAGCCCGTAAGCCACATACAAGCCCCAGGAGAGCTTGCTGCTGCCACTTTCACCTTTCAGCATTGCTACCGTTGCCACACACTGCAAGGCCACCACGTAGAACAGCATAAGGCCGAGACCGGCTTCGGTTGTCATACCATCAGCCTGTACCCGCTCGGCAAGACCAGCAACATCCTCATCTGCACCTTCCAGGCCAAACAGTGTACCTAACGCGCCAACAAAGACTTCACGGGCAAGGAATGACATCAGTATGGCTACACCGTAACGCCAATCGAGTCCCATGGGGGTGAAGACCGGCTCGATAAAGTGGCCAATCTGCCCTAACCAGGAATCCTGTAGCGTTGAATTCAGTGGGAAGTAGCCCAGGATCCAGATGCCTACCGACACCATAAAAATAATCGGACCGGCGCGCTTAATAAACATAATGCCGCTGTTTAACACGCGCTGAAACAGTGGCTTCCAGTGCGGCAAGCGGTACGTTGGCAGCTCCAGAATGAATGGCATATCGGTTTTTTCCAGATCCCGGGGCAAGAAACGGTTAAGGATCTGACTGACCACCAGGGCCATGAAAATACCAAAGAAATACAGGCCAAAGAAGGCCGCGCCCTGCATGTTGAAAATGCCCAGGAACGTCTCGTTAGCAGGCACCAGCACTGCCACCAATAAAGCATATACCGGTAAGCGTGCCGAGCAGGACATCAGCGGAATAGTCAGCATGGTGATCAGGCGTTTATGGGGTGACTCAATGGTTCGCGCTGCCATGATGGCCGGAATGGCGCAGGCATGGCCGGATAAATACGGAATAAAACTACGCCCGGAAAGCCCGAAGAAACTGAGCGGCCGGTGACACATTAACGCCGCCCGGGCCAGATAACCCGAGTCTTCCAGCAGGCCAATGATCAAGGTTAACACCATTATCTGCGGGACAAACACCAAAAAGGAACCGAAACCGCCGAAGATGGCGTCGTTAATAAAGTCGTGTACCACACCTTCTGCAGTCACCGCACCCACGCCGCCGGCCAGGGTCTCGATAAAGCTTTCCACCCCGTCCATTAACGGCGTAGCCAACGTAAAAATACTCTGGAACAGCACAAACATCACCGCAATAAAGATAAGGCCGCCGGTCCAGTTGTTAAGCATGAAGTTATCGATGCGATTCTGGTTTTTGAGCACGATATCGTGCTGAATACCAAAGTCTTCGGCCAGTGCCTGACTGCGCTCAGCAGCTTCTGCATGAGGCGTACCGTTGGTCGTGGCGTAACGCTCTGGTTCACCGGCCATGCTCAGCAGGCTCTGCTTAAACTCGTGTAAACCGTCTAACGAGCGGGCCGACAGCGCCATTACCGGGCTGCCCAGCGCTTTGGATAAACCGTCGGTATCAATGGTCTCGCCCACCCGCTTTACTTCGTCAATAAAGTTCAGGGCAAACATCACCGGCTTGTTATGCTCAAAAGCGAGTCGCTGCACCTGCAGCCCCATCACCAGGCTTTGCGCCAGACGCGTGGCATCTAACACCACCAGCACCATTGAGGTGTCATCATCAGCAACAGAGCGCTTGATTTCCTCTACGGCGATCACTTCGTCACGGGTAAGGCCATTTAGCGAATACGCGCCGGGTAAATCTACCAGCTCGAATTGGTCACACTTTCCGCGCGTGATCTCAACAGTAATACCTGGATAGTTGGCGACTTTCTGGCGTAACCCGGTAAGTTGGTTAAACAGCAAACTCTTACCACAGTTGGGCTTACCTACCATTAAAATGCGTTGCATGAATACGGCTGTCCTGAATCTAGACTAACTGGATATTTCAGTCAGTGGGGGAAATCTGAATACGGGTGGCAAGATCGTGCTCCATAGCAAATACACTACCACCTAACTGCATGACCATTGGCCCACCTAAAGGGCCTCTTCGGATACACTGGACATCACGGCCCGTAGACAGGCCCATTTCGCTAAGACGGGCAATAATCTGTTGATCGAGGGAAGCGTCAATTTGCGTAACCCTGGCAGACTTTGACTTACCTAATTCCCATAACGTCATACTAAAAAACACCTAATCAGCGGCACCTGCTGGCCAAAACGATGCAACGATCACACGCGCACCACTTAAATAACAATCATTCCTATTTAGACTACCAGAAATTGACCAGACAGGCTATAGCGGAGCGAGTTTTGTTAGACGTCAGCAGGCGATTGATTGAGATTACTTTATTGCCCCCCATATTCAATTAAGAGCCAAGACCTGTTCAGGATAGTTAATGTGTCATTCAGAGCAATAAGGTCTTGCTCTACACTACCTTTCAAGCCAATGTGGCCCGTTAATAACAAGGAGTTTTACATGATTGCTTACACTATCGTTGGTACCAACAATATTGCCAAGGCCGCTGCCTTTTACGACGAACTGCTCAGTGTGGCAGGCGCACAACGCGCTATAGACGCGCCGCGCATGATTGCGTGGGGCAATAACCCTGCCGCACCAATGTTCGCCGTCGCCACCCCTTATGATGAAAAGCCAGCGACCGTGGGTAACGGTAGCATGGTGGCAATTGCTGCGACTGATCCTGATCAGGTCAATGCGTTTTATGCCAAAGCCATTGAGCTAGGTGGCACCACAGAAGGTGAGCCTGGTGTGCGTATGGATGCCTATTATTGTGCCTACGTGCGCGACCTCGACGGCAACAAGCTGAATTTCTTTTGCATGGCAAAATAATCGGCGATCGAGTAGGAGGCGGGATTGCTCCCGCCGTCCTCTCACACCACCGGGCATACGGTTCCGTACCACGGCGGTTCCTG
>CATMRP010000244.1 GCA_950073835.1 uncultured Alteromonadaceae bacterium | reverse complement strand
GGCTGTAAGTCATGCCACGATGATTACAAAGAGTAATATAAGCTCATCTACGTGCTATTCAGGAAGCCGGCATCAGCCGGCTTTTTTGTTTTCCAGCAGTAAAGAGTCCGTGCCTGAGTATGAATCTGCCTATTCAGTTTGAATAGCTGAGCTGCGGGTTACAAGATACTGAGGCTCATTGATTTGCGAACCAGAGTGGAAATTTAGATAAATCGATACTTTAGTTTAATATTTATGATTGATAGTATTCTGCAAAGATTCGAAATTTAGTGTGGCCGGCCGTTTTATAACGTCTATATTTGTTGTAATTCAGGGATAGTTTTCTAAGCTTAGTATCGGGCTCGATTATTAGCGGCTGAATAGTAACCGTAAATTTTAGCAGGACGCATCAGACACCTCATGTTGGAAAAGGTATCCGAACTCGATTTTTTCACTATTGCAGAGCAGGCAGTTTCTAAGTCTGAGTGCTCAGGCGTTGGCGTGTTTACGCTGAATGAGCAGGGCGAACCGGCAAACCTCCTATTCTTAATGAATAACGGTGAAACCGTTGATGTCACAGATTTTGAACTGTTGTTTAAACAGTTCGACCGTCGTAGTCATGGGTCACAAAAGGTTGATAAGTTTTGGGTCAACGGCAGTAATCTGCTCGCTAACGTTGAGGGCGTAGCGAAAGTGCTGCTGCTCGAAGATACGAGTGCGGCGGGAGGCCTGGTTTTCTTATTGGATAAACAAGGCGGGTCTGCCACGCAGGCTGAGCTGGCTATGGAGCTGGCTGTTGAACGGCTGAAGCTAGCCCTTGAGCGGGCGCACACCTATAAATGTCCGGTTATCAGCACTAATACGCAGCTTAATCAAAAACTTGAACTCCTCAATGAAATTGGTTCCATTTCCAAAACTGGTGGCTGGGAAATCGATTTAGCCAGTGGCGTAATTACCTGGACCGATGAAATGTTCCGGATTTACGGTTTACCTAATGGCTCGCCGGTCTCTATTTCGACGGCCATGGCCTACTTTCCGCCGGAAACCAAAAAAGCCTTCATGGCATCGTTTGATAAGGTGGTAAGCGAAGGAAAGGAATATTGCCATGAGGGCTTTCTACGCCGCGCCGATGGTAAGGTACTGCGCATTAAAGCCACCGGTAAGCCGCGCTACACCGGGAAAAAGGTCACTCAGGTTTTTGGCGCGCTGGAGGACATCACCGAACAGTACCGGCTACTGGAAACAGAATACAATTATGCGGCCTACCTTACCGCTATCCTCGACAACTTAAACGACGTGGTAGTCACTATCGATACCAGCGGCACTATCATTACCGCAAATAAAACAATGTCGACAATCTTTGGTTATGAACCTGAGGAAATAATGGGTCAGGATGTCAGCATTCTGATGCCTGATCCGTATGCCAAATACCACAGCGAGTTTCTTAATCATTACCTGGAAACCGGCCGTGCAAAAATCATTGGTGTAGGACGGGAGCTGCCTGGCTTACATAAATCCGGCCGGGTGTTTCCCATCGAGCTTTCCCTGTCAGAAGTGGTACAAGACGGGCAGCGCCAGTTTATCGGTATTGTCAAAGATATTACCGAGCGCAAGAAGGCCATGGAAGAGATCTATAAGACGGCGTATTTTGATGATCTTACTGAGTTGCCGAATATGCGTTCCTTCGAAATGGACCTGGCACGGGTACTTAATCAGGCGTCCTCACAGTTCAACGCCCTGGATATTTATTGCTGTCTCATCGACATGGATAACTTCACTCAGTACAACCTGAGCTTTGGCAAGCATGTGGGCGACAGAATCCTGGCCACCATTGCGCAGCGCATAAGTGCAGCGATTGAGGGGGATTTAAAGGCGTATCGCGGTATTGGTGATAACTTTATGATCCTCTCAACCGCGCCGGTTGATGGTGAAAATCGTGAAAACGAGAATGTCATCAATACCCTGGAGTGGGAGGTCCACAAAGCCATTGTGACGCCCATTGAAGTGGATGATTTAATTCATTCAGTTACCGCCGCCATTTCCTCCTGCCGGTTAGAGGCATCGAAAGCCAGTTACGAAAAGGTCAACGGCGTACTTTCCTTCGGTAAAAAGCGTGCCAAGAAGCAAGGGCCGGGCAGTGTGTTAACCCTCGACAACGCTGCGTTTGAGGATTACAACCGCTATAACACCATCACCCACTCTTTTCAGCGGGCATTGCAGAACAACGAATTTTATCTGATGTTGCAGCCGCAGTTTAACGCGTCCAATGAGGTTATCGGCTCTGAGGCACTGATCCGCTGGGAACACCCGGAACTGGGTATGATCAGTCCGGTAGAGTTTATTCCGGTAGCGGAAGAAAGTGACGCTATCATAGACATAGGCAACTGGGTTATAAACGAAGCCTGCCGCTTACTCCATGACTGCGAGCAGCAGGGTAAGCATACCCGCATCGCGGTGAATATCAGCGGCCGCCATATTGTGCGCGCAGACTTTGCCGAAACCATTACGCAATTTATTGAAAAATGGGGGCTAGCACCCGATACGCTGATGCTGGAGATTACCGAAACCACGCTGGTATCGAGCATTGATTTAGTGCGCGAGCGCATGGATAAGTTGGGCGAACTAGGCTTCTCTTTCTCTATAGATGACTTTGGTACCGGGTACTCTAGCCTGAGTTATCTTAAAGAATTGCCCATTTCAGAACTTAAGATAGACCGCTATTTTGTTGACGAAATTAACTTCAATGCTCACGAGGTGCCAATTGTTAATTCTATTATTGATTTAGCTCATGCACTGGGGGTTAGTAGTGTGGCCGAAGGTATCGAGAATGCGTTCCAGAGAGAGTATTTGCGCCAACGTGGCTGCGAATATTTTCAGGGCTATTTTTATTCTCGACCGCTGCCTGAGAAAGCCTGGCGCGACTTTATTATGAACAGCTCACTGAGTAAAATTGATTTAGATTAAAAAAAGCGCAATTAGTCTAAAGTTGTCGACATATAAGCCAATGGTCGTATGCGCAAACGACCCATTTTCTATTACTGTAATAGCATATAGAAGTTTTCAGTGAAGATTTCAAACCGCATAATAATAGTGTAGGAAGTGAATTTGTATGTCATACCAAGCCGAATATCAGCGTTCAATTGAGCAACCCGCCGAATTTTGGGCTGAGCAAGCCAAAGCTTTGCCCTGGTTTAAAGCACCACAGGACATTCTTACCCAGGACAACGAGGGTATTTACCACTGGTTTGACGATGGTGAAATGAATACTGCCTACATGGCTGTTGATTATCACGTTGAAAACGGCCGCGGCGATCAGCCAGCCATAATCTACGATTCACCGGTTTCTAACAGTAAGTCTGTACTTACCTACGCGCAGCTTAAGGAACAGGTTTCGCTGTTTGCCGGGGTGCTAAAAGCCCAGGGCGTAGAGAAGGGCGATCGTGTTGTAGTGTACATGCCAATGATCACCGAGGCCGTGGTTGCCATGCTGGCGATTGCTCGCCTTGGTGCTATCCATTCAGTGGTATTTGGCGGTTTTGCGCCGCATGAATTAGCGGTACGTATCGAAGATGCAGAACCAAAGTTGATTGTGACGGCGTCATGCGGTATCGAAGTGGCCAGGGTGATAGAGTATAAACCGCTTGTCGACAAAGCCATTGAGCTATCGGCCCATAAACCAGAGTGTTGTGTGGTACTGCAGCGGCCACAAGCCAAAGCGGTTATGCGTAAAGGTATGGATATCGACTGGGCAGAGGCAATGGCTAACGCCACAGCAGCAGATTGTGTAGCGGTTAAAGGCACGGATCCGCTGTATATTCTGTATACCTCCGGTACCACCGGCAAACCAAAAGGCGTTGTGCGTGAAAACGGCGGCCATGCCGTGGCATTAAAATATTCCATGACGGCGGTTTACGATATGCAACCCGGCGAAGTGTTCTGGGCCGCATCCGATGTGGGTTGGGTAGTGGGTCACTCCTATATTGTGTACGGCCCGCTACTGCATGGTTGCACTACGGTTGTTTACGAAGGCAAGCCTGTTCGCACGCCCGATGCCGGCGCATTCTGGCGAATGGTAGACGAATACAAAATTAAAGCGCTGTTTGCAGCGCCTACTGCGTTTCGGGCTATTCGTAAGGAAGACCCGGAAGCGGCACAAATTAATAAATATGACCTTTCTTCCCTGAAAACTATCTTTATGGCCGGTGAGCGCCTCGATCCGCCTACTTACCTGTGGACGGTAGATAAAACCGGCAAGCCTGTAGTTGATCACTGGTGGCAAACCGAAACAGGCTGGGCTATCTGCGCCAACCTGATGGGGATTGAAGCCAAACCGGCCAAGCCCGGCTCATCAACCTTGCCAACGCCAGGATTTAACGTGCAGGTGCTTGATGCCCGGGGTAATGAGTTGCCTGCCGGTGAACAGGGCGCTATCGCGATTAAATTACCTTTACCACCAAGCTGTCTGGCAACCATTTGGGGCGATTTTGGACGCTTTAAGTCAGGTTACCTCAGCGACTTCCCCGGTTATTACTGTTCTGGTGATGGCGGTTACAAGGATGATGATGGCTACGTATTTATTATGGGCCGAACCGATGACGTAATAAACGTGGCAGGGCACCGTTTATCGACCGGTGAAATGGAAGAAATCCTGGCGGCTCACGATGCCGTTGCCGAGTGCACTGTTATTGGCGTTCATGATGCCTTAAAAGGGCAGGAGCCGGTTGGTCTGGTATTGCTCAAAGATGGTTACGACATCGACGAGGATGACCTGCAAAAAGAGCTGGTTGCCATGGTGCGAAAAGAAATTGGCCCGATTGCCTGCTTTAAGCGAGCGGTAGTGGTGCCAAGGTTGCCTAAAACCCGGTCTGGCAAAATACTCCGTAAGCTTTTACGCCAGATTGCCTCGAACCAGGAGGTGGCAGTGCCATCCACCATCGACGATCCGGCCAGTGTGCCCGAAATCGAAGCGATCATGAAAGAGCAGGGGCTGGTTAAGGAAGGCACCGATTAATCACACAGTTTCAGCATCAAAGTGGCTCTTGTACGTTCTTCGGGAGCAACTTTTTAGCCGGCGAAAGCCGGCTTTTTTCTTTGACTTCCCCGCAGCCCGCTTGCAAAATGCGGTCAGAT
>CATMRP010000243.1 GCA_950073835.1 uncultured Alteromonadaceae bacterium | reverse complement strand
CTGGCGGTTATTGGTTACTCTCTTAACGATACCATCGTGGTATCAGACCGGATCCGTGAAAACTTTCGCAAGATCCGTAAAGGAGAGCCAGTAGAAATTATTAATATTTCACTGACCCAAACGCTTAATCGAACCATCATTACTTCATTAACCACTGTGCTGGTATTGCTGGCGCTGTTCTTTAAGGGCGGCGCACTTATCCATGGTTTTGCTACGGCATTGTTATTTGGTGTGATAGTGGGTACGTATTCTTCCATTTATATTGCCAGTTCTGTGGCGTTGGCGCTGGGGATCAGTAAAGAAGATCTGATGCCACCACAGGTAGAGAAAGAAGGCGAAGATCTGGATGCGATGCCATAGGTTGTCTACAACCCATTTATAATTAATTGACAGCCGCGGCTAATCACCGCGGCTTTTTATGCCCAGTCAAACACTTGGCGTCAATACGCAACCTGCTTAACGTACCTCGATGCTGCCAGTGAGCTTCGCCAGCATTTTAACACCGATGCCTTTCACCTTGGTCAGTTCATCCACAGAACTAAAAGGACCCTCTGACTCCCGGTAGCTAATTATGGCCGCTGCTTTACTTTTACCAATGCCAGGTAGTGCCATCAGTTGCTCCAGTGAAGCAGTATTGAGGTTAATCAGAGACTCAGTTGTTGCCACCTGACCGACGTCATCAGTCATTTTTAAAGACTCTGCATTAGCGGCATTAAAGCCAGCAAGCAGTGCCAGCATAATCATACAAATTTGAACAATAGATAGTTTCATGTGTAGCTCCTAAATTTGGTGAGTGATGAAAATCATCCCTTATACTTTACTCACCAGACACAAGGAGCGGCAGTACAGAAAATGGCCAGTTTTTGGTTGTCGAAGGCGAATTTTTCGAACTTCAGCGGGTAAGATTGTTGTGCAGATAGGAGCAAGTGAAAAAATTATACTAAAGGTGTAACTTTACCTTACTGTGGTTATCTTAAATTTATAATTATCAAACTCAATATTGGTATTAAACTCTTTAGTACTCATTTCATTTATTTAAAGTGTATAAAAATCAATGCTATAGCTGTTCTCTTCGGGAGTTGGCAAGCTTTAAATAAAAATACCCATAGTCCGAAGACGCCTGATGGCAGGTCGAAACAGTTCCGCCTGGCCCTGCCCGGGAGGTTGCTTCACCCGGTCAAATTACCTCTCTTTACATTCCTAAACTATAGTTATTAAAAATCCAGGAAATCATCAATGCCCAGTCAGCTGACCACTTTTTTGCTGGGGGGAATTTTCGTAGTAGTGATTACCGTAATGGGTACCTTAGTTAGCCAAACGTTATTGAGACAGAATCAGGTAGTCAGCTTCGAAGCCCCAATGCAGGAATTTATCGAAACGTTAAGCAGGGAGCTTGATTACAACGCTTACGCGCTGCGCTCGCTCGCACAGCTTTTTCGCTCCTCCCAGTCGGTAGAAGCCCATGAGTTTGCAAGCTATACCAATCTGGTGATGAGTCAGTTTGGCAATATCGTTGCCATGACCTATCTGGCAGAACCCGACAGCCAAACGGAGCAGGGGTTAACTCAGACGTACTGGCAGGGGGCGACTTCTGTTGCCGGGTTGAATTCTTATGATCTGCTGGTAAAAGCTGATGTCAACAAGCTGTATCAGCGCCTGCCAAATACTCGGGTGGCGGTTGCTTCACCCATTTTTACACTCAGACACAACGACCATTACTACACGTTTGTCTTACAACGGGTGGCAGAGCAGCAAGGCTTTGTAGGCATTCTGGTAGATGTTGGTTTCACACTGGAGCAAACGCTGAATAACCAGCTCAATAATGGCTATTCTTTGTTTGAGCGTGAATCAGGATTGCCCAATCTGGTTTTCAGCAGACATAATAAGGTGAGCTCCGGGCCAGAAGATATTACCAGCGGTGACTTTGTCGCTACCCTCAACTTTTTTAATCGCCAGTGGCTGGTGTCGACTTATCAAAACAATCTTTTCCATCAGAAAGCCGCCTATTCGATTATTCCCATCGCCGCCTTTACTTTAAGTTTGCTGGTGGTGTATTTGGTACTGCAGGCACAACGATTAAAGTCAGTCAATCGCGAAAAGCAAGCGGCATTCGACGATCTTCAGTTTGCTCAGCAACGGCTGGTGGAAAATGAAAAGCTGTCGGCGATGGGCGGCCTTGTTGCCGGCGTTGCTCATGAAGTCAATACACCATTGGGCATTGGCATCACCAGCATGTCTCACCTTCAGGAAAGGATGGGGGAATTGCGCAAGGATTACGACCAGGGTTGTCTCGATACTGAGCGTTTTAAAGACTTTATGGAGACCGGCGATGAAATGGTCAGCCTGTCACTGAATAATTTGTATAAAGCATCTGCTCTGGTGGCGCGGTTTAAAAAAGTTGACGTCATTAGCTCCGAAGCCAATATGATACCGGAACCCGTGATGATTGCCGATCTGATCGACTCTTTCATGGTTCGTTTTTACAATGAATACCCCGGCTCTCTGATAAAGATAAACGCCAATGTTGATAAGCGTGCGATGGTTTACACTTATCCGGATGTCATTATGGACATTCTCAATTATCTTGCCAGCAATGCGGTAAGTCATGCGTTTAAGCCAGAGCAAAAGCACTGCGAAATAACGATTACTTTTCCCTACCCCCAGGGAGATAAGCAAACCAATTTATTGCTGTTTAAAGACAATGGTACTGGCGTGGAGAAAGCCTTTCTGAAACGCCTGGTCGATCCGTTTTTCACTACCTGTCGGGGCAACGGAAATGCCGGCCTGGGGTTAAGCGTGGTGTACAACCTGGTGAAAGGTAAATTAAACAGCGACTTAAATATATATGTTGATGAAGGTCTGGCGTTGACCTTTGAGTTACATAACCTGAATGAGTGAGAGGTCAAGAGTGATATCCAACCCATTATTTGCATCGCAAACATCTTCTGCCGATAAAGAGAGTACTGAGCAGACGGATGCGGAGTACGGTTATACCGTGTTGATCGTTGACGACGAAGTTGAGGTGCATAAGGTCACCAATTTAACCCTTAAACGGTTTCGTTTTGATGGCAAGCAGATCCGCTTTTTACATGCTTACTCAGCCCGGGAAGCCCTGCAGATTTTTGCCGACAACGAAGACATTGCTCTGGCCCTGGTTGATGTAGTGATGGAAACCGATCATGCCGGGCTGGACCTGGTGCATAAAGTAAGAAATGAGCTGGGCAACCATCTGGTGCGTTTGGTACTGCGGACCGGACAACCAGGACAGGCGCCGGAACACGAAGTTATCGAACGGTACGACATTAACGATTATAAAGAGAAAACTGAGTTAACCAGTCAAAAACTTAAAACTCTGATGTACAGCGGCTTACGCTCATTTCGGGATATTCAAACCATTGACAGCCACCGTAAAGGGTTACGCCAGGTAATAGAAAGTACGAGTAAAATGCTTAAGCCGAATTCCATGAGCGAGTTTGCTACGGCGGTACTTAAAGAGATCATGAACCTGTTACAGCTTGATTCCAGCGCGGTATATTGCACTACTTTCTCGGAGCAAGGCCTGCATGGTCAGCGACGGATCCTGGCAGCCACCGGCTCAATGGCAGACGTGATAGCCGAGGATGACTCTGAAGGTTTACCAGAATCGGTTCAGCGCTTATTCGATAAAGCGCTGCAGGAAGCCCGTTCGCTCTACAGCGACGAAGGCTATGTGTTTTATACCGAAACTGAAAGTGGTTTTCAGTCACTGCTTTATGTCGACACCAACGGTAAGCTCACCGATGCGCAGCAGGAGTTACTCGATATATATTGCTTTAATGTCGCGCTGACTTACGCAAGTTTACTCAAGGGCGAAGAGATTCTGGACACTCAACGCGAACTGGTCTATCTGCTTGGCGATGCGGTCGAAATGCGCAGCAAGGAAACAGGTGCCCATGTAAAACGGGTGTCATTGGTCTGCTATCGTCTGGCCCAGCTATTCGGCTTACCTGAAGAGGAATGCTTGATAATTAAGCGTGCCGCACCGTTGCACGATTTCGGTAAAGTAGCCATTCCCGATCGCATTCTGCACAAACCCGGCAAGCTGGATTTAGAAGAATGGGAGACCATGAAAACTCATGCCGCCGTAGGTCACGATATCCTTAGAAAATCGACCAAGCCTATCCTTAAAGTCGCAGCAACCATTTGTATGACCCACCACGAACGCTGGAACGGCAAGGGCTACCCGCTGGGCTTAAAAGGTGCTGATATCCCCATCGCCGGGCGGCTTGCTGCATTGGCCGATGTGTTTGATGCACTTGGTTCTAAACGCTGTTACAAGGCGCCATGGAGTAAAGAGCGTATTCGGGAAGAATTGCTGGCGGAAAAGGGCGAGCATTTTGACCCCAGGCTGGTTGATTTACTGCTCGATAACTTCGAGGACTTCTGGGCTATCCGTAGTCGTTTTCCGGACTAAGGATGGATATCAATGAGTACAGAACGCTTTGACTGGACGTACGAATGGGCCGGACTCATCCGTAGTCACACCGAAAGTACTACGCTGCTGCAATATACTGTGGATGCTCTGCAACTTCGGTTGCCGGAAGAATATATGTGTACCTTATGGGTACTCTCCACTAATAGTGCCGATTGGGTACCCATCGTGTTCGGACGTAATAACCTCAGGCGGCAATACCCATGGCGGTCGCCAACGGCCGCTACCAGGCAGTATATTGAGCAACTGAGCACAGTCCATCACATGCAGGTATGCAGCAGCGCTGCTGGTAATAGTCATGCTGTATTTGCAGACCGAGAAGTAATACCTGTTCCCTGGATACACCACTGGTTATGTGGTGGTGGCGAAGACTACATGGGCGTGCTGGAAATAGGCGGTGAAGCGCCCGGTAGCAATGAACTGGAGACCATCTGCCAGATGGTAGAAACCTTGCTACCCACCATTTGTCGGATCACGCAGTCGCCTTTATTCTCGGTTGAAACCTTTTCAACGGCGCCTTTACCACAAACCAAAACTTATGAAGCCCTCACTGAAGAAGAGCGGTTAATGAGCCTGGGCAGGCTGGTGGCCAGTGTTACCCATGAAATCAACAGCCCGCTTGGGGTGGCTATTACCGGTGTGTCCCATTTAAA
>CATMRP010000242.1 GCA_950073835.1 uncultured Alteromonadaceae bacterium | reverse complement strand
TAAATTATTTTCAGTTTTTGGTCATCCGTCAACCTAGCTATGACGTCAATTTTGCCGTTTTCAACCGTTTCGAAGGCATGGATCAGTGAATTCATGATTAAATTAATCAAAATCTGATTTAACGGGCCTGCTTTGCACATTACATTTAAGGTTTCAGCACAATCAATATTAATTGTATGTGTTACCTTTTTCAGACGCGGACGCAACGACATCAGGGTTTCTTCAATTAACTGCTTCACATTCACTTCCCGGGCCTCTTCGCTGGTTTGATCCACAGCAACTTGCTTAAAGCTCGAAATTAACTGCGCGGCGCGGTCGAGATTGCGATAAATAATATTGAGATTTTCCCGGCTCTCATTAATAAAACGATCCATGGCACTGGCTTTAAGTGTTTTATCTTTAAACTGCTGGTCGATAACCGCGAGTCGGTCGAGCATCATGGTAGAGGCGGTAATACCCAGTCCAATGGGGGTATTTACTTCGTGAGCAACGCCCGCCACCATATCACCAAGTGACGCCATTTTTTCGTTTTCAACAATCTGGCGCTGAAACTGATGCAGTTTCTCAAGGGTTTGGATGAGTTCGGTATTAGCGCTTTTGAGGGCGATAGTTCGCTGGTTTACCTCTTCTTCCAGACGGCTGTTAAGGGTTTGCAGTTGCCGCTCAGCTTGCTGTTGTTTGCTAATGTATTCTTCAACCCGCGACAGTAAAATGTTGATGGAGTCGAGCATATGGTCGTACTCGCGGACATTACTGGCAGAAAATCTGAAGGAGTAATCCCGACTGCGCGCAACCTTCTGCAACATCAGGTTGGTGTCCTGAATCGGATTTGCCAGCATCTGCCCATATTTGAGTGCAACCAGCAAGGCGGCAATGACAATTAACATTATTGTAGCCAGCTGTACCATTCGGGTGCTGCTGATGTAAGCGAAAAACGATTCCGACGACATTCGCAGATAAACGTAACCAAGGGTTTGTTCTGCGACATTAATGGGGCGAATGATTTCTATCACCTGGTTATCTTCGTCTATGCGGGCAGTAAAGTAGCGCGCCATATCACTTATTTTACTCTTGGCAGCAGAACTGGTTGATTTGGTATACAGCGCAAGCATTTGTGGCGTCTCTCCGTTAACCATTGCACTGTATATATGGGCGTTTAATACATCTGGAAATGAATTAAGGCCTTGCAGTATATTGGCCAACTGATCGCTGCGGGTCATTTCCTCGTCGATATCGGTGGGGGTGATAGCCATGATAGGACGAACATTGCTGGCAACCATGTCAGCCAGTGAACGCACGTTCTGTAACAGTTGTTCTTTTACCTCGGCGTGTTGCAGGTAGTTGGTCACCAGGGTCGATAGCAACATAGCGCTACCCGACACGACAATAACAAGCCATATCATGATACTTTTGATCGAAAGTCTGGCGGCCGACAGCGACATGAGAAGGTTAACTAAGCCCACAAAGATTGATAATTTAATAGTGGCCCATAAAGGCCAAAAAATAAAGTATTGCGGGGGGTTAAAGGTGTTGTTTTATGCTATTGCAGGGCACTTTTCAGGGCTGGACCGGCAATTCGTTTTGCACCCACTCTGGTGGCGAAATTTCCAGTAAGCGGAAAAGTGCTAACGGTGGCAACGCATACTCGCGGGCTATCGCGGTAAATGCGTCTTGCTGACGGTTGGCTGGCAGATCTGTCAGGTCGGTTAAACACAGGCACACCATATTGCCTTTAGTAATGGCCAGTGAAGGGATCTCAACCCGGGCTACCCGATACAGGGTATGAGGACAATAGGACTGTCGCTCTGGTGCCTGAATACACTCTTCGGGCACATTCGCCCAACCAGCGGCGCTTATTGAACACCCCATTGCCAGCAGAAATGACGCCTTCAGTCGCATTATTCGATACTCTGATAAAGCGCCAGGTACTGCTCTGCTGCGGCTTGCCACGTAAAGCGGGTGTGCATGCCCCGTTGCTGCATGGCGCGGAAAGCCACCGGACATTCATAGTAAGCTAGTAATGCTCGACGAATACAGCTTAGTAATGCCTCGCCGCTGGGCTGATCAAACACAAAGCCGGTTGCGGTATCAGGCGCGTATTCCGGATCGAGCACGGTATCTTTGAGGCCGCCGACCGCGCGCACAACAGGCACTGTTCCGTAGGCCAGACTGTACATCTGGTTAAGACCGCAAGGCTCAAACTGAGAAGGCATTAAAAAGAAATCTGCACCAGCTTCAATCAGGTGGGCATGTTCGGTACTAAAACCATTAATAAAAGAGAACTGCTGGGGATGTTGCTCGGCAAACTCGCCAAGATCCTGGCAAACCCTGGGATCACCGGTGCCAATAATTACCAGTTGCAGCTTGTGACGAATAAGGCGGTCGAGGATGGGAATAAGATAACCAAATCCTTTTTGTTCGGTAAGGCGACATACCATTCCAAACACCGGTACGTCAGGTTCTGCCGGCAAGCTGGATTTACGTTGCAGGGCCTGCTTACATTCCGCCTTGCCAGTAACATCATCCGGGTTGAAGTGGGCCGGAATATAAGGGTCAGTCATCGGATCCCACTGGCTGTAATCACAGCCATTTAAAATACCGGATAAGTCGTTGCTACGCTGCATAAGCCGGTCGTGCAGGCCATGACTTCCCAAATCGGTAAGTAACTCAGAAGCGTAGTTAGGACTTACGGTTGTAATCTTATCAGCGCATTCAATGGCGGATTGTAAAAAGTTGATGTAGCCGCCATGGACCTGCTCAAATATAGCCGGATGGTGGCGCAGGTACGGAATTTCTTCTATCCGGTGCACCCCCTGAAACGCGGCATTGTGAATGGTAAATACCGAACGCGTGTTGCTGAAATAGCCGCTGCGATCGCTACGCATCAAAAAGGGCAACATGGCGGTATGCCAGTCGTGACAATGGATGATATCCGGCGTTATGCCCAGCGCCTGAATAGCACTTAATACCGCACCACAAAAGAAACTGAACCGCTCGCCATTATCGTTATAGGCCTCATAAGAACTGTTATACAGACCTTCCCGGTCGAAGTATTCCGGGTAGTCAATAAAGTAAACGTCGATACCGTGCCAGTTAAGCTGACGAACGGCGTAATGGTAAACTTTACTCTCGGCAAACAAGGTTTGACTACTACAGGCTTCAGACAGTAAGAATTGCTCGGCGATCGCCCGGTAATAGGGCATGAATACGCTAACAGTATGCTCGGGCGATTTCAGTGCCAGAGGCAGCGCTTTGCCCACATCGGCCAGGCCACCGGTTTTGACCAGCTCTTCAACTTCAGAAATCGCAAAAACAATGTTCACACTACTCTCCAGCGTTTAATTTAATGCTTTACACAAATTATCACACAAGACCGGGTTTTAAACGCTAACTTTGTGCAAAATACACAGAAAAGCGATTGTCCTGGGTAAGTAATGAGGGGCTTGAAAACTGTTCCGAGAGCAATTCTGCATAAGGTAAAAAGCGGTTAGCGACCAGATAGAGTTTCCCTTTTGGCTGCAGATGTTGCCGGGTAGCCTGAATAAATTCACGGCTGATGCGATAATCGGTTTTCACACCAGTATGAAATGGCGGGTTTGTTACAACCGTATGGTACTTAGCGCTAACACCTTGCAGTGTGTCGGTAGCGATAATAACGCCTTGTTGATTATTTTCATGCAGCGTGTGGGCGCTGCACCATAGCGCCAGCGCACTGACATCGAGTAGCTCAACACGGGCTTTACTGCCGGTACTTAACAGGTAGCTGGCGATAACTCCGGCACCACAGGCAAAATCGAGAACCTTGCCGGACAGCGAGGAGGGCAGTTTATCCAGCAACATGGCCGTGCCAGCATCCAGCTCTCGATGACTGAATACGCCGGGTAAAGAACATACGGTCCACTCTATACCGTTTCGGCTGTAGGTGTCGCGGCTCATATAGTCGTTAAGCGTAAACGGAGCAGGCGTCTGGTTGATATGACAGGTTAACCAGCTGCAATGACGGGCAGAGTCAATTTTGTCTACATCACCATACGACTGAATAGTTTTACCGGCACTTTTAATACCGCCACGATTTTCGCCAATCACGTGTACCCGGTTACCTTCGCCAACCAGCGCAGCCGCCATGGCCATCAGCATCGCAAGATGGGCTTTGGCTTTGGGCATAAAAATCAACACATCGGTGATGCCTTCTACATCACCTGCTACGGGAGCAAAGGTATGTGTGTGATTGCCAGAGGGGGTGGTAAGGGCAAAATTAGCGTTATTGCTAATCAGGTCGCGACTGTCAAAACGGGCCGCTTCAGTGCGCCGCGCACACTGTTTAAATACATCGTAATACTGATGCAAAACGAAGAGTTTTACCTCATTTAAGGCACTGAAAAGCGCTGCATCGTCGGGATTAATAACCAGCCAGTTGCCCTGTTCAAACTGCTCCTCGTTACGCAGTATTAATTGGCTTTGCGGTGACAGGCTCATGCTGTGCGCTCGTATATCAGATCCCAAACGCCGTGGCCGAGTTTCTGGCCGCGTACCTCAAACTTGGTGGTTGGCCGGTAATCAGGGCGGGCTACATAATCGCCTTCGGCTGCCGTGTTAGTGTAACCGGCTGCTGCGTTCATGACCTCGGCCATATGCTCTGCGTAGGGCTCCCAGTCTGTGGCCATATGGAATGTGCCGCCAACAGCCAGCTTGGTGCGAACCAATTCAGCAAATTCGGGTTGCACAATACGACGTTTGTGGTGGCGCTTTTTATGCCACGGGTCGGGGAAAAACAACTGCAGGCGATGCAGGCTGGCATCGGGGATCATGTGTTTAAGTACTTCAACGGCATCATGTTCCATAACGCGCAGATTCTCTACGCCCAGTTCGCCGGCATCTGCCAGGCAAGCACCAACACCCGGACGGTGTACTTCAATACCAATAAAGTTAAGTTCCGGGGCTTCATGGGCCATGGTGACCAGCGACTTACCCATGCCGAAACCGATTTCAACGACTACCGGTGCATCACGGCCAAATACGGCAGCAAGATCCAGCGGCGCGTTTTGGTATTTTATACCTTTGGTTGGCCAGAATTCTTCCAGCGCACGGCCCTGGGCTTTGGTTAAGCGCCCTTCGCGCTTCACAAAACTCTTTACTTT
>CATMRP010000241.1 GCA_950073835.1 uncultured Alteromonadaceae bacterium | reverse complement strand
GGATTCGAACCCTCGATACGCGTAATGCGTATGGTTCCTTAGCAGGGAACTGGTTTCAGCCACTCACCCACCTCTCCGTCATGTGGGGCTGCATTTTAATGACATGCGGTGGGAAGTCAATGCTTTTTTAGATAAATACATTTCGTATGCCGGGATTTTAAACAATCACTATATTTTGCCTAAAAAGCACACATTTACTGCCCGAAAAAGCACCGATTACAGCCGATCCCACTCATTATCTTCAGGGCGTTGAAACCTCATCAGTGGCTTAATTTACTCCGTACCAATAAAAAAGGCCGGAAGAAACCGGCCTTAATAATGATAAATGACCAAAACACTGGTCTTACCACTGATTATTTACTTATTACCATCAGGCTGACCGCCTTTTTCTGCCTGGATGCGCATATAAATTTCTTCGCGATGCACCGAGACTTCCTTTGGTGCATTTACACCAATACGTACCTGATTACCTTTAACGCCTAACACAGTTACGGTGACATCGTCACCCACCATCAGCGTTTCACCCACACGACGAGTTAAAATAAGCATTCTTTTGCTCCTGGTTCCTTGATTACATTGCCTCCGTGCGGTCTTCGGCGCTTTTTACTCCGTAAAAGCGCTTTCGGTGGGGGTTAACGCTGGTGTCACGACAACGTTAATCCACCAATACTTGCATTATAGCTTATCTTCTAACCAAACGTTAACAGACTGTAACGCAGTGGCTAAATTTTCTGGCTGACTGCCGCCAGCCTGTGCCATATCAGGGCGACCACCACCCTTACCGCCAACTTGTGTAGCGATATGGTTAACCAGTTCACCAGCCTTCACTTTGCCGGTTAAGCCTTTGGTTACCCCAACAATCAGACTTACCTTATTGTCTGCAGGCACACCCAGTACGATAATGCCTTCACCAATACGATTTTTCAGGTCATCAACCATACCGCGCAATGATTTGGCTTCAACACCTTCAAGCTCAGCAATAAGGACTTTGTTACCCTTTATATCCACAGCATTGCCAAGTAGATCAGCACCTTGCTGGCTCGCCATCTTTTGTTTAAGCGAAGTAACTGTTTTTTCTAACTCTTTTTGTTGAGATTGCAGCTGCGTTACTTTCTCTGTAAGGCCACTGGCATCGGTTTTCAACAGCCCACAGGTGGTGTTCAGTACGGCTTGTTGCTGTTGCACATAAGCCAACGCACCCATACCCGTTACCGCATCGATACGACGTACACCGGAAGCAATCCCGCCCTCGGTAACAATCTTAAACAAACCGATATCGCCGGTTTGCTTAACGTGAGTACCACCACACAGCTCGGTTGACACCGGCCCCATGGAGACTACCCGAACTTTCTCATCGTATTTTTCACCAAACAGAGCCATAGCACCGGTCTTTTTGGCTTCTTCCAGCTCCATCATCTGCGTGGTTAACGGATGATTATCCTGGATATCCTTATTAACCCGTACCTCGATTTGTGCCAGTTGCTCAGCAGTCACGCCCTCAAAATGCGAGAAGTCGAAACGTAAACGCTCAGCGTTCACCAATGAACCTTTCTGGGTTACATGGTCGCCAAGAATATCGCGCAGAGCTGCGTGCAATAAATGCGTGGCACTGTGGTTCTTCTTAATTGCACTGCGCTTGATGTCATCAATTTTGGCAACCGCTTTGTCACCTTTATTGATGGTGCCTTTTACCTTACCGCGGTGGGCAAAAGCATTACCCATTTTCTGCGTATCGGTAACAATAAACTCACCATTAGCAACCTTCAGTACACCGCTATCACCTACCTGACCGCCAGCCTCGGCGTAAAATGGCGTTTGATCCAGCACCACAACCCCTTCCTGGCCATCGGTCAGTGCCTCGCAGAAGCTGTTGCCACTGATTAATTCCACCACGTTGGCGTCGCCTTCTGCATCGGTGTAACCGGTAAAGGCGGTTTCAGAATCAACTTTTAAGGTACTGTTGTAATCGGCGCCAAACTGACTGGCTTCCTGAGCGCGCTGACGCTGCGCCTGCATTGCCGCCTCAAAACCTTCTTCATCGATTTTATAATCGTGTTCGCGGGCCACGTCGTTGGTTAAATCTACCGGGAAACCGTAGGTATCATAGAGTTTGAATACCAGTTCGCCAGGAACGGTATCACCTTCCAGCTCATTAAGCGCATCGTTGAGCATATTCATGCCACGAGACAAGGTTTTACTGAACTGCTCTTCTTCTACACGTAATACCTTTTCAATAACCGGCTTCTGATCAGTCAGCTCGGGATAGAAAGCGCCCATTTCCTGGGTCAGTGCATCCACCAGCTTATAGAAGAAAATGTCATTGGCGCCCATTTTGTAACCATGGCGTACTGCACGGCGGATAATCCGGCGTAATACATAACCGCGGCCTTCGTTGCTGGGCATTACGCCATCGCAAATTAAAAACGCACATGAACGAATGTGGTCGGCAATCACCCGCAGTGATTTATTATCCAGATCGGTCGTGCCAACAATTTTCGCGGCCGCATTGATCAGATTTACAAACAAATCGATTTCGTAGTTACTGTGTACATTCTGCAAAATGGCAGAGATACGCTCCAGCCCCATACCGGTATCAATCGATGGCTTAGGCAACGGCTCCATAGTGCCATCGGCCTGCTTGTTGAACTGCATGAAAACCAGGTTCCAGATTTCAATAAAGCGGTCACCGTCTTCTTCCGGTGTGCCCGGAGGACCACCCCAGATGTGCTCACCGTGATCGTAGAAAATTTCCGAGCATGGACCACAAGGACCGGTATCGCCCATCGACCAGAAGTTGTCTGAAGTTGAGATGCGAATAATTTTTTCTTTCGGTACACCAATGGTGTTTTCCCAGATATCGAAGGCTTCGTCATCCTCAGAAAACACGGTAACCAGCAGTTTTTCTTTTGGCAGACCCAACTCTTCGGTTAAGAACGTCCAGGCAAACTGAATAGCTTCTTTTTTGAAATAGTCACCAAAGCTGAAGTTTCCGAGCATTTCGAAAAATGTATGGTGTCGCGCGGTATAACCCACATTTTCGAGATCGTTATGCTTACCACCGGCGCGAACACAACGCTGTGACGATACCGCTCGGCTATAGCTGCGCTTTTCGGAACCCAGGAAAACGTCCTTAAATTGGTTCATACCCGCATTAGTAAACAATAACGTGGGATCATCTGCTGGTACCAGTGAAGAACTGGAAACAGCCTGGTGGCCATGCTGGCCAAAATACTCGATAAATTTGCGGCGAATATCAGCAGTTGATAATGTCATTGAAATCCTGAAATCCTTAGTTAACCTGTAGAAGCTTATATGCAGCCTGTGTGCAGTGAATTCAAGTTAACTCAACTCAAGTTAAATCGACTAGTAAGCACATGCCCGGCCACATTATTATAAGGCCGCAACAATACCATGGTTAATGTTGTTTTGTTAAGCAATCCACCGTGAAAAGAGGCCAATCATCACCATAGAAAATATTGATTAAGGGCGGCATGCACGCTCCGGCTATTCGAGGTGGTCGTCGAAAGCGTGCTGAATATGGTCAGAATAAAAGCCCCGATATTGTAAAAAGCGGATTTGCTTAAACTTTTCCTTATCGGTTGCCGGTGGTTTGAGGCCAAATCGCTTGCGTCTTACCTGCCCGGCGAGCGTAAACCAATCGGTGTCATTTTCGAGCATAGCCTGTTCCAGCAGCGATTCCTCAATACCAAACTGCTGGCACTCTGCCTTTATTCTGGCCGGCCCCTGCCCTTTAGCTACCCCCGAACGCACTTTCATTTCGGCAAAACGGGCGTCACTTTGGATCCCTGCTTGTTTAAATTCCTCTACCACAGGGGCACAATCATCCATTGCAAAACCTTTCTGTGATAATTTTCGTAACAATTCGTGATAAGCATGCTCTCGTCGCGAAAGCATGCGGGTAATCGACTCTATAATGATTTTACGTGGGTTATCTGTCATTTTACCGATGATTTTTTAGAACTTAGCACTCAATATATGCCCGGTATCGTACCAGCTATTACGCTTTACTGCGGGCAGGATATTTCATAAGACTATGCAAAAACAAGCTGCGGATAATACGCTTACTTTTACCCTGCATCATAGCATCAACGAAATTGATGCGTCGCAGTGGCAGGCACTAGCCGAACAGGCAGGCCCGTTTTTGCAATATCAGTGGCTCGAGGCGCTTGAAGACACTCATTGTGTCGATGGTCACATTAATAAACAAACCGGATGGCAAACGGCATTTTGGAGTGGCTCGCTAAACGGTGAGCTTAAAATAGTCGTCCCGGGCTATTTGAAAACCCACAGTTACGGCGAATACGTATTCGATCATAGTTGGGCCAACGCCTACCACCAGCATGGTTTGGACTATTACCCGAAATGGATTGGAGCCATTCCATTTACTCCGGTTACAGGCCCTCGCCTGCTTATTGCCAGCGACGTTTCTGCCGCACAGTGGCACAGTCTGGTCACCCACATCAACAACTGGGCCAGCGATAATCAGTATTCGTCCTGCCACTGGTTGTTTAATCCGCTTAGTTCCCAGGCCGACTTCGCCAACCTGGGCTTTAGCTCACGTTTCAGCGTGCAGTTTCAATGGATGAATCGCGCCTATCAGAATTTTGATGACTTTCTTGCCCGGCTCACCTCCCGCAAGCGCAGAAGCATTCGTAAAACCCGTAAGCGTTTTCACTCCCCTAACCTGCAAGTGGAAAGGTTAAAGGGAGATAAACTTAGTCGCCAAGACATGGCGTTTTTTGTGCGTTGCTACCAAGATACCTATCTGAAGCGCAGCGGCCACACCGGCTATTTAACCCCGGCCTTTTTCGATGCGCTGTATGCCCGTTTCCGTGACAACATTATGCTCGTGAAAGCCACTCATAATGACGAGGAGATTGCCGCAGCCCTGTTTTTATTCGATGATACAGGGCTATACGGGCGTTACTGGGGATGCCTGGAAGATGTTGACGAGCTGCATTTTGAGTGCTGCTACTTTCAGGGCATTGAGTTTGCCATCGAACAGGGCTTGCCGCTGTTTAATCCCGGAACCCAGGGCGAACACAAAATCCTGCGCGGCTTTGAGCCGGTTTATTGTATATCCCACCATAAACTGCACGATATGAGGTTTCATCAGGCTGTGGCAGATTTTTTACAGCGCGAAAAACCGGTTATCGAAGACTATTTCAATCAGGCCCGGGATGTATTACCTTTCAACGCGGACTATCTGAACGAATT
>CATMRP010000240.1 GCA_950073835.1 uncultured Alteromonadaceae bacterium | reverse complement strand
TCCGCGCTTTGATGCATTTAATGGCAGTTTAGAGAGTAAAACCAACTTCAAGAAATTTGTAGAGTATTTTTATTACCTTGAGGCGCAAGAAGGCAAACTGCAGAAAGAGCAACGCTCATTTGATGTTGAATTGCCTGAACTTAAAGCCATACGACGTGCAATCGACTTGATGATGCCAACTTTTAGCAACCCTGAAAGTGTTATGCCTGCAGGTATTCAGGTTGATTGGCTAGATGATGGCATAAAAAAGAAATTACGTATTGAGCAGCTAAGTGACGGTTTTCGTACAACCTTAGCGATGGTAATGGATATTGCCGCCAGAATGGCTGAAGCAAACCCTCAAAGTTTCGACCCCTTAGCAACTACAGGCATAGTGCTTATCGACGAAGTAGATTTGCACCTGCACCCCGGCTGGCAGCAGCATATTCTGCTCGATTTGCAGCGCACCTTCCCAAATATTCAGTTTATTGTTTCAACCCATAGTGCGCAGGTGATTTCGTCGGTCAAACCAGAGTGTTTACGGGTTATTGATTGGCAAGAAGATGCACCCAGCTTGTTGGAAATAGATTTTTCTGAAGGCGCAGAAGCACAGCAGGTGTTGTTAGATGTTTTAGGTGTACATAGTACCCGCGCTGAAAAATTACCGATTGTGCAGAGTTGAAAAAAAAACAACAGCTGGTTGAAGATGATCAGTGGGATAGCCCAGAAGCTGAAACATTAAGACAGCATCTGGATGAGTGGGGTGGAGAGTACGAGCCAGAATTAGCCCGCCTGGATATGGACATTAAAATAAAAGCCTGGGAACGCGAGCAAGTATGAAAAAAGTACTGAAAGGTGCTGAACCTGAGCTACTGGAAGCCTATCGTAATAGCAACAGCGCAAATACCTGGGTTCAATTTAAACGCGTTGCAGCCAGAAAAGAGGCGGTGTCTGCTCAGTTAAAGCATGACCAGGCTGGGTTGTGTGCTTATTGTGAAATTAAGCTGCTACCAAAAACGCATGAAGGTGAGGCGGACTTTAGGGTAGAGCACTTTCATCCAAAATCAGATACCACAATAGCGCATAACTGGCATTTGGACTGGCAGAATCTCCTTGGTTGTTGTCATGGCGGAAGTCAGAAAAACATAGTTGAAGAAGCTGATCGTTTTGGTAACGGTGACCACAGTTGTGATGTCCCAAAAGGCAACAAAGATCTGGGTGCTATTATTTTAAATCCTTTGCATTTGCCGGCATTTCCGGCGTTGTTCGCAGCGGAGCGTAGCACCGGTAAGCTCAAAGTTAATGTTCATAATTGCCAATCCGCGACAATTAGTGCAGCTAAAGCAGCAGCAACTATTTCTGAACTGCGGTTAGATTCAGCTCGGTTAAACCGTTTTAGAAAAACCTTACTTGATGAAATAAACCGGCAACTAACGCAATTAATCCAAACGGGTCTTTCAGTTGAAGCTGCGCGAACTAAGTTAGCGCGAATACTACTTAACAAAGATACTCAACAACATTGGCCTGCGTTTTTTACTTCGGTCAGAAGCTACCTTGGTTCTGAAGCTGAAGTGCATCTTCACAACATCGATTATGCAGGATAACGCTGCTTATTTAACTTTTAAGGATTGAAAGTGGCTAACAGCGTTACCCCTGGAAATGGACGAAATCGATGGTGACAAAGAGCTTATTTGTTCCCTGGACAGAATCGATAGCAATGGCCACTACGAGAAAGATAACCTTCAAGTAGTTTGCAAGTTTGCCAACCGCTGGAAAGGTGATTCAGATAATGACGAGTTTATTAGGCTGATCAATATGTTGAGTAAAAGGTAGTTGGATTCCTAGGGCTAATTTCCAGGCAAGTATAGAAGATAATTATTTGAAACTACGCTACTACGAAGCTTTCTCAGTACCTGATTGTTTTTTTAGCATGATGTCTGAAGATATGTTCGAATCATATAAATCGTTTTTTGAGTCCCATCTGAAGTTTTTAAAAGACTTTGCCCCGAAAGAAAGTCTCAAAAGAGGAGGTGTCCACCATTTTGTCTTCGCATTGAACGATGGCGAAGATAAGATTCTTGGATTTAGATATTTTTTCTACAGCCTAGATATGTCCGAATGCGAACTCTTCTTTTTGTATGTGGATCCTAAAGAGCGCAAAAAAGGAGTAGCGTCGAGCTTGAGCGATCTCTCGATTAGCGTTGCAATCGGTCACGGTATAAGCAAATTTAAAGTTAAGATAGTTGCCCCGGAAGCTCAAGGTGAAGGGTTAATTCGATTATACAAAGCGCTATCTCTAGCTTATTGTCCACCATGTAGTTTTGAGATTTATTACGGGGGTAAAATAGTCAAGCTACCATCCCCAGATATGCGATGAATCACACGGCTTAATGGCACCAAAAATCCGTTTAGTTGCACCCATTTCTGCACCCAGCCCCCTTTTTTGCACCCCAAAAGTAATGCTATGTATTGCTATATAGTGTCGCTCTTACGGAAGTATCACTATATATTGTTATGTAGTGTAATCAGGTAAATTTCAAATCCTCTCACACCGACCAATCTCTCCCTCGCTTTGAGCGATATCCCATTGTTACATTATTAGTCTGATCTGGCCTGCTGAAGTTCGCTTTTCGCCTGTTTAAAATTTTTCATATCTGTGATTAGTGCTTGGTATTGTTCGAGTAACTCAGGGTTTTCAGTTAAAAGCTTTATTAAATGCTCGGTAGCCGCTCTTTTTTCATTGTTAACCAATACTTTTACGCCTGAGGACGTCGGCAGTGGCTCGATTATTCCACGTGTCTCCTGAGCTTTAGGGATCATGGCGATTTGCGTTTCATATGCAATTGCAGTGAGTTCGTATTGCGGATAGCAAACCTTGCGAGCAATATGGCTACCTGATGGCTTTTCTATCCTGCATCTTATTTTGAATTCTTTTTGGTCTGTTAAGGCATTGTACATGTCGTAAAATGCCAGCTCGGTTTCCACCAGTTGTTTTCGGTAGTAACTCAGGGGCCTTTGACCGACGACATCCACTACTTCGATATCATTTATTTTCTCGTGACTCTGCGAATATACAATACTGCTAAGTAAGCGATCAATTTAGACCGTCTTTTCCCGGCGGAGCTACCCCGTAAAATGGTCCCCGTAGATTTTACTCACGGAGACTTAATCGATGGCAACAAAAAGACGAACACGCGAGCAATGGCAGGAATTGATTGATAAGCAAGCAGCAGGCGAACTGACAGTCAGTGAATTTTGTGCACAGCATGCGTTAACAGTATCAAACTTCTATCTGTGGCGTAAAAAACTGAGCGATGATAGCCAATCGCTTGCGCAGCAAGATAACTGGCTTGCCTTTGATATGCCAGCAAGTGCGAACCAGAGCGCAGGCTCTGCCTGGGAGATTGAACTGGCATTACCCGGTGGTGTGGTGCTGCGGATGAACCGGGCTGCCTGATGTTACCCTTATCCAATGGGCGTATTTGGCTGTATACCGGTAATACCGATATGCGCAAACAGTTTGATGGGCTGGCGGCACTGGTACAGGGCAAACTGGGGATGCAAGCGCATTGTGGTGACTGGTTTGTGTTTATCAATAAACGCCGTACCCAGCTCAAGGTGTTGTATTACTACCAGGGCGGTTATTGTTTGTGGAGTAAACGGTTAGAAAAAGGCACCTTCGCCAAAGTCACTGACGGTACAGCAAAAACACCATTAAACAGTGCTCAGTTACAGTGTTTGATTGATGGCATTTACTGGCAAAAAGACAAACAAAACAGGCGATTTAATTGACTGATTTTGTTATAATTTACGCCATGAAAACACATTCTATTAGTCACCTTTCACCGTCTGAAATTGAGGCTGCCTTTGCTCATCAAGCTGAGGAGATTGCGCAACTCAAGCATCAACTGGACTGGCTTAAACGCCAGTTGTTCGGGCGTAAGTCTGAAAAAGTGTTAGTGGATAATCCGGCGCAGAGCAGTTTGTTTGATGAGGGTGAGACACACGCCTTACCGGCAGACACCAAACCGGTGAAGGCCCATACCCGTTCCTCACAAAAGCAACGTCGCGACTCGGATGTGAATGATGACGGCCTACGCTTTGATGAGACGGTGCCTCAGCTGATTATTGATGTGCCTGCGCCTGAGTTACAGGGGGCGGATGCCGACCAGTATGATGTCGTGGATATCAAAGAAACCCGTCGCTTAGCACAACAGCCCGGCAGTTATGTGGTACTGGTGTATCGTCGTCAGGTCGTGCGTCATAAAACCACGCAAACCCTTAAGGATACCCCAGCCCCCATCAATGTACTGGAAGGCTGTTACTGCGATGTCTCACTACTCGCTGGGCTGATGGTGGATAAAGCGGTATATCACTTACCGCTTCACCGCCAACATCAACGGATGCTCGATAGCGGTATCACCCTTAGCCGGGCTACCTTAATCAACTGGATACAACAAGGCATTGAGCTGCTTCGGCCCATCGCCAAGGCCCAGTGGCAGCACATTCTGCAAAGCAACATACTGACCATGGATGAAGTGCCCATTAAAGCCGGGCGTACCAAAGGGGCTGGCCGAAAACCGGGGCAAATGAAACAAACCTACTTCTGGCCGATGTACGGTGACAGTGATGAGGTGGCGTTTACCTGGAGTCACAGCCGGGGCATGTTGCATGCCAAAGCACAGCTACAGGACTTTACCGGTACCTTGCTGACCGACGGCTATGCCGCTTACACCAAAACGGTTGAACAATTAAATCAACACGAACTGCAGATTGTGCACGCTGCCTGTTGGGTACACATGCGCAGAGGCTTTGAAAAAGCCCTCGACAGTGAGCCGCAAACAGCGCAACAGGCACTGGATATCATCGCCACGCTCTACCGGCATGAAAAACACATCCGGGATAAGCAATCAGACCTGGCTGATATCCATACCTACCGGCAACAACACAGCGAACCCTTAGTCACTGAGTTCTTCCGGTGGGTCTACCAACAACGCCAGCGCACCGATTTACTGCCCAAATCCCCCTTCGCCAAGGCGCTTCACTATGCGCATGAGCGGGAGAGCCAACTCAAGGTGTTCCTGAGTAACCCGGCGTTACCCCTGGATACCAATCATCTGGAACGGGCACTGCGGGTTATTCCCATGGGCAGAAAAAACTATTTGTTCTGCTGGTCTGAACTTGGGGCTGAGCAACTGGGTATACTACAAAGCCTGATGGTGACTTGCCGCCTGCAAGGCGTCAATCCCTACCATTACCTCGTGGATGTATTGCAGCGTGTA
>CATMRP010000239.1 GCA_950073835.1 uncultured Alteromonadaceae bacterium | reverse complement strand
GTGCAATGGGCGATATTGTAATGGCCTCAGGTCTGCCGTCCAGCTTAAAACAGCATTTTGACAACGATGTGACCATAAGCTGGTTAGTGGAAAGCCCCTATGCCACTTTGGTTGCTGAACACCCGGATGTAGATAATGTTATTACCTGGCCCAAACAGGAGTGGCGGGCGCTGGCTAAATCACGGCGATATCTTGCGTTAATTAAAGCGGTACTAAGATTTCGTCGCACCTTAAGAGCGCTACAGTTCGATCTGGTTGTTGACGCTCAGGGATTACTCAAAAGTGCACTGTTGGCCTGGTTTACCGGCGCGCGACAACGGGTGGGATTCAACAGCAAGGAACACAGCCAGTGGTTTCTAACCCAGTCTTTTGATAAGCCGCTGTCAGATGACATTAGCAGCGAATACAAGTTTCTGGCCAGTAAGTTTAGTAACGTCCCCTATCAACTTACCCTTCAGGTTAGCGAAAAGGATCGTGCTCTTGTACATAACCTGCTACAAGGCAAAGGCTTTCAGAACCATTTTATCGTAATCGCCCCTTTCACTACGCGCCCTCAAAAGCACTGGTTACTCCCCTACTGGCACGAGCTCATTGCATTGCTGGGCAAGGATGGATATCAGGTAATAATCCTTGGCGGTCCGGCCGATAAGCATAATGCTGAGCATCTGGCCGCCGGCAATTCACACTGCCTGAGCCTGGCTGGCTCATTGAGCTTACCCCAGAGTGCTGCCGTTATTGAGCAATGCGCGGCGCTTCTCGGCGTTGATACCGGCCTGACGCACATGGGTATGGTTTATCAACGACCCACCGTGGCTATTTTCGGCTCGACCCGACCCTATACGCGAACTCAAAACCCACATGCCCGCATTTTGTATGCAGATTTAAGTTGTGCGCCCTGTAAGCGCCGTCCTGTGTGTGACAGCCGCTTTGACTGCATGCAGGCCATAACCCCCGGGCAGGTGTTCAGCACGTTGCAAGGACTGCAATGACCATGCGTGTAATGCATTTGGAATTGGGCAGGCATTTGTATGGCGGTGCCAAACAGGTGGAATACCTTATTAAAGCCATTGCTGCGCAAAGTAACGTTGTAGAACAACATCTGGTGTGTGCTGAAGGCAGTGATATTGCCGCTTTGCGTCTTAATAATTGTGAAACACACGCGCTGCCCTATGCGGGTGAACCAGACATGAGTATTTTGTGGCGTCTGGCCGGGCTGATCAGGGTATTACAACCAGATATTCTGCATGTACACAGCCGCCGTGGCGCCGATTTGTGGGGCGCGATAATCGCCAGATATACCGGTATACCAGCCATTTGTACGCGGCGGGTTGATAATCCTGAGTCCGCCATAAACCGCCTGAAATATGCCCAGTATCAGGCCGTCATCAGTATTTCCGAAGGCGTACGTAACGTGGTTTCACAGCGATGCCCGGCATCGGTGTTTCAACAGGTTATCCATTCGTCGGTAGACTTATCGGAGTTTCATTATGCTGCAGACCCTGACTGGTTTCGCCGTCAGTATGACATACCAGAAGGTTACCGCGTATTGGCAAACTTCGCTCAGCTTATCGAACGTAAAGGGCAGCGCGACATCATTGCGGCAATGAAGCTGATTGTTGCAAAGCAGCCTAAAACCCTCTGCTTACTGTTTGGAAAAGGCAGTCTGGCTGACAATTATAAGCTTCAGATAGACCAGGCGGGGATAACCGATAATGTCCGCCTGTGCGGCTTTACCGAACAGGTGGCCAGAATACTGCCCAACATTGATTTGCTGGTACACCCGGCACATGCCGAAGGCCTTGGCGTTATTTTGTTGCAAGCCGGCGCCTGCAAAGTACCGGTGATTGCCAGCCCTTCCGGGGGCATTCCTGAAATTATTAAACACGAGAAAACCGGCTGGCTGACCCCGGCTGGCGATTCAGACAAATTGGCCTCGGCAATCTGCTCTGCCTTAGACAACAACGCCTTAAGACATGCCTATGGAAAGAGCCTACAGAAGTATGTTACCACTCACTTTTCTACCGAAGCAATGGCAAAAGGCTATTTGAGTCTGTATCAACAAATTAAGGGATAGGCCGGCTGGAACACATACAAAAGCCCTCTTATACTGGCATGTACCACTCAAATTAAAGGTTCCGATGTAATGAAATCCTGCCGTTTTCTGCTATCGCCACTGCTACTGACTCTGGTAGTACTCTTTGCTTCTCAGGTTTTTGCTGGAACACCGCCCTATGCACCACCTGAAAAGGAAATAATGGTGCCCGTAGAAGGTGGCAAAGTGTATGTCAGGCTTAACGGATTAGTACATAAGGCTGCACCACCGGTTATATTTATTCATGGCGGGCCGGGCGGCACACATAACGGCTTTGCTGGCATGACAGGCCTCGCTGATGACCGAATGGTAATTATGTATGACCAACTCGACAGTGGTAAGTCTGAGCAACCTAACAACCCGGACAACTGGCGGGTAGAAAGGTTTGTAGAAGCCATCGAGACTATTCGCCAGCACCTGAATATTCCGCGCTGGCATGTGGTGGGTCACAGCTGGGGATCGGCATTGGCACTGGAATATACCGCGAAGTATTCCAACAATGTGGTGTCCACAGTGCTTGGCGGCACGTTTATCTCTACTCCTCACTGGATCATGGATGCGAATCTACTGGTTAAAGCTGCGCCCCAAACAGTACAGCAAACGCTGCGTCAGTGTGAGTCGGCAGAACCGCCTGAAGAAGACAAGTGCAGCGCGGCTTATACCAAGCTGTATTCCGCATTCTACACACCGGGCACTGCAACTAAAGCCGAGCAGGATTATTACCTAAATGTTGGCGGAAATGGGTTTAACCCTATGATTTATAATGCAATGTGGGGCCCCAGCGAATTTTCTTCCACTGGTGTGTTAAAGCATTACGATGCCACTCATTTACTCGACCATATCAACGCAGATACGACCTTGTTTATGATTGGGCAGTACGATTCAGCCCGCATCGATACGGTGCAGGATTACCTCGCATTAACCCCCGGAGCTGAGCTTGCGGTAGTACCAGGCGGTGCGCATGGTTTTTACGGTGACCGACCGCTAATCACACAGGCCATATTAACCAGCTGGCTTACACGGCGCGACATGCGTTAGACATAAATACCGTTTGCCTGTGGTTGAGTCGTATCACTACACTTTCTTGCTTTTGGTTAAAGGTAACGCGCGTATTGCTTCAAATTATGCCCAAAAGGCTGGCAGGTCGATTTGATATAGTAAACTATCTATGTTTGAAAGGGACAAATAGAAAACTGCGTAACTGTTTATTTTTGACACAGTATGATAAATCTTAATTTTGATAGGAAAAAATCATAATATTCATGAGTATAGAAACCATTCTCAAAATCTACCTCATACCTGATTTTACTAAAATGGTTGCCGTGTCACTTGGAATAGCAGATCGACTTTAAAATACAGAATTAACACTTAAACTTTTACTTAAAAGAGCTTAAATAAATACTTAATTAACTAAACTCTCTTAGTTAAATCTGTTTTATCAGTTACTTATTTTAGTTATTGCTAACTTAACAAGGCTTTACCTAATATTCCAGCTTAAACGCTTCAATCTGCAACTCTATATTCCTTATCGGGAATAAAAAAGCCGCTCATAAGAGCGGCTTTTTTTAAACGCTTAGAAAGAAGCGATTAAACGCCTGCTTTCTCAACAACGTCAACCAACATCCAAGATTTGTTCTTAGAAATTGGTGCACATTCGCGAACAGTAACTGTATCGCCTTCGTTGCACACGTTGCTTTCGTCATGAGCGTGCAGTTTAGTAGTACGCTTGATGAACTTCCCGTAGATAGGGTGTTTAACAAAACGTTCTACTGCAACAGTAATGGTTTTATCCATTTTGTTGCTAACCACACGACCTTGTACTGTACGAATTTTTTGCTCAGTCATTACGCATCAGCCTTTTGAGTCAGAATGGTTTTAACACGCGCGATGCTGCGACGCACTTTCTTCAACTGGTCGGTTTTTTCAAGCTGGCCAGTTGAATGCTGCATGCGTAAGTTGAACTGTTCGCGTAGCAGGTTTAATAACTCTGCATTCAGCTCTTCTACGCTTTTTTCTTTCAGTTCAGCTGCTTTCATTACATCACCGTCCGAGTTACAAAGGTTGTTTTAAATGGCAGTTTTGCCGCAGCCAAAGTAAACGCTTCGCGTGCCAGAGCTTCAGGAACACCTTCCATCTCATAAAGAACACGACCAGGTTGAATTTGGCATACCCAGTACTCAACGTTACCCTTACCTTTACCTTGACGAACCTCAAGAGGCTTCTCAGTAATTGGCTTGTCAGGGAAAACCCGAATCCAGATTTTACCTTGACGCTTAACGTGACGAGTCATGGCACGACGTGCAGCCTCAATTTGGCGCGCGGTCATTCGACCACGACCAACCGCTTTAAGACCGTAAGTACCAAAGGCAACAGTAGCTCCTGCAGCTGTACCGCGGTTGCGGCCTTTGTGCATTTTACGGAATTTCATGCGTTTTGGTTGTAACATGATTAGCCCTCTCGCTTAGCGTTGCGGCCTTTCTTCTTAGGTTGAGCTGGCGCTGCCGGCTCTTGAGTTGTAGGTAAACCACCTAGAACTTCACCTTTGAAGATCCATACTTTAACGCCGATGATACCGTAAGTAGTAGACGCTTCAGAAGTCGCGTAATCGATATCCGCACGGAAAGTGTGCAGAGGAACACGACCTTCACGGTACCATTCAGAACGTGCAATCTCTGCACCGCCTAAACGACCGCTAACTTCTACTTTGATACCTTTTGCGCCAAGGCGCATTGCGTTTTGAACCGCACGCTTCATAGCGCGACGGAACATTACACGGCGTTCCAGCTGGCTTGAAATGCTGTCAGCAACTAACTGACCATCCAGCTCTGGCTTGCGTACTTCAGCAATGTTGATCTGAGCAGGCACACCGGCCAGCTTAGACACATAGTTACGCAGCTTTTCAACGTCTTCACCTTTCTTACCGATAACCACGCCTGGACGAGCAGTGTGAATAGTCACACGGATGCTCTTAGCAGGACGCTCGATCACGATTTTAGACAGTGAAGCGTTTTTCAGTTGTTTTGTCAGGTACTGACGTACCTGATGGTCATTGTACAGGTTATCTGCATAATCTGCGGTATTAGCGTACCAGGTAGAAGTCCATGGTTTACTGATACCCAGGCGTATACCTGTAGGATGTACCTTCTGTCCCATTATCTACTCCTAGTTATCCGCTACAACCACAGT
>CATMRP010000238.1 GCA_950073835.1 uncultured Alteromonadaceae bacterium | reverse complement strand
GCCTCAGGTGATACCCTTGCCGTTGCACCGCTCCAGTAGCGATCCAACATTACATCACCAACAACTAATACTTTGATTTGACTAAAATTCGGGAGTGCCATTTCTGTCTTTTTCGATACACTAATGGCGGGATTATAACAGTGATCAGACACGAAGAGCCAACTCATGACCCCGTGGTACGTATATTTACTTAAAACCGCCAGTAATACTCTGTATACCGGCATTACCACCGACCCGAAAAGACGCATGCGGCAACACAGTGGTGTAATCAAAGGCGGTGCTAAGGCACTGCGGGGCAAAACACCTCTTTCGTTTTATTGCATTTTTGAGGTAAGCGATAAGTCTCAGGCACTCAAACTGGAGGCCTGGATCAAGCAGCGCAACCGGCAAACCAAGGAAGCGCTTGTCAGCGCGGAAAGCGAATTGCCTGTGCCGGCAATCCGCCTGTCAAACCAGGCTATCCGGCAGATGAACTCAGCACACTGCTAATAATCAAAGCCAGACCGATACTGAGCGTTAATTCTACAGCGGCAACCCCCACATTGTGCTGCTCATCCACTTCTTTTTGATAATTGATACCATTTAAAATGGTGCGTTTACCAAATGCCATCAATACCCATAGCAATAAAGAAAGTAGCACACTGGTAATCAACCAACCGGTCACATTACTCACGTAACCTTGTGGGCTATAACTTAGTAACGCCCCGGCAGAAGACACCACAATCGCGGTCCCTAACAAATTACCCGCATGCTGCACTGCCAGTGCTAACTGACCGGTATCCAGCGCACTCTGAAACGAATGATTCTGATTTTGCATGGCGTAGCGCATTTCATAAATCCGGGTCATGATTAGCAGGATAGTCAGCACTACCAGAAACCCGGTGATAATTGCTATCATGGCGTTCACATCACTGCCGTCTACCCATATCATAATGCTGCGTAAGATAATCGCACTGGAAACCAGACTGGAGGCATCCACCAGTGCAATACTGACATTTCGATCGCTGATTTTATGCTGTGTATCCACGGCATCAAGCACAATCTTATCGTGAGCAAAACGCCCAACTTTTACCAATAAAATACCAATAGTGCCAAATATAACCATGCCAATGGCAGCTTGCTCATACCCCTGTCCTACATGACGGCCAACCACTGAACTGAGAACCAGACACAGCGATAACATGCCGCCAGCAACGCTGATGCCAAACGCAAAGTTATCCTTAACGCCTAACTCGTCACTCACCGAGACTTTGGCCCGGGAACGGGACAACCATTTCATTACGAGCAATAACAACAACGCCAGCGCCACATCAATCGCTACATACACCCATAAATCCCGGGCCAGTGGCACCAGCTTGACTAATGTCTCCATTTACACCTCTATTTTGCGTTGGTAATTAGTGTGATATCGAGGGTCGTTCAACGCCCGATTTCCGCTCATAAAACTGGAGGCAAGGCCTCCTTTATGCCAGACTCACACACACAACACATTATCCTAAGTTAATATGTCTACGGAAAAAACAATAAACGGGATTATTCATCAACACGCTGAGGAAAACTGGCAAAAACTGCAGGACAGCAATTATCCGCCAGAATGGTTAACCCGGCATCAGGAGGCCATCACGGAGATTTTAGGGCTGAGCCCTTTTGTCACCGAGGTCGCATTGACCAAACCCGATGTATTTACCCGAATTGTTAAGCATCAATGGCATAAACAGGTTGATATTGTTCAGGTTTGCCGCGAGTTTACAAGCCGCCTCGCCGAGACCGACAGTGAAGAAAAACTACTGATAGCCTTGCGTCTGTTCAGGGCCGAGCAAATGGCGGCTCTCGCCTGGCGGGATCTGACTAATCAGCAAACTATTCAGACCTCCCTGGCCCAAACCAGCCAACTGGCTGACACCTTAATATTGGCCGCCTACGACTGGCTTTACCAGGCACATTCAGCGCGCTATGGTGTGCCTCAGGGCCCTGATGGTCCCCAACCCATGTTGATCCTGGGCATGGGTAAGCTGGGCGGCAAAGAACTTAATTTTTCCAGCGATATCGATCTTATCTTTTCTTATCCTTACAAGGGCGAAACCGATCATCCCCGCAAGCCCATTGAGAATCAGCAGTTTTTTACCAAACTTGCGCAACGACTCATTGCCGCTTTGAATAAAACCACACCTTTAGGGCAGGTTTTCAGAGTAGATATGCGTCTGCGTCCCTTTGGCGACAGCGGTCCGCTGGTAGCGCATTTCGGGGCCCTGGAGGATTACTACCAGGATCAGGGGCGCCAGTGGGAACGCTACGCCATGATTAAAGCGCGTATACTCAACCCTGAATCCTGTTATGCCAGCCAACTGGAAGCCATACTGGCACCCTTTATCTACCGGCGTTACCTGGATTTCACTACCATAGACGCTATCCGTGATATGAAACGATTGATCAGCAAAGAACTGCGGCGGCGCCGTCTAACCGGTAATATCAAGCTGGGCGCCGGTGGCATTCGTGAGGTGGAATTTTTCGCCCAGAGCTTTCAGCTTATTCATGGCGGTCGCGAAACCACGCTGCAATCACGGGAATTACAGCCAGTTTTAAATCGCCTGGCAGAACTCCAGATTATAGAGCCCCAGGCTATCAGCCAGCTTTTGAAAGATTACTATTTTCTACGCAAGGCTGAGCATACCCTGCAGCAATTTAATGACGAACAGACCCAGCTGTTACCCGACAGTAACTGGACGCAGGCGGTCATAGCCAAGGTTATGGCGTTTACGGATTATCAGGCTTTCTTATCCACGCTGACAGCAGTGATGGAGCGGGTTCACGAACAGTTTAACCAGTTGGTGTCTGAACCCGGTGATGAGCAGCAGGAGCAGGACTCACTGTTCAGCCGATGCAAAGATGCCTGGCTGCTGAATGTGTCCGAACACGAGTTCTGTGACTTGCTAAGCGATACTCTTGACGAAAGTTCAGCACTGGCCCTGTTTGAGCAACTGAGAGACTTCAAAGGGCAACTAAGCCGACATCGCATTGGTCAGCGCGGCGAAGACACCCTGGCCAAACTCATGCCTGAAATGATTTACTATATGCTCAGGCAGTGCCCTACCGACATCACTCTTTTATTGCCCCGCCTGATCAGTGTTATTGGCGCTATTACCGGCCGTACCACTTATCTTGATTTGTTACACGAGAACCCGGATGTCCTCAAACAGCTCATAAAACTGTGCGCCAGAAGCGCCTGGATCACTGAACAAATACGCAGTTTTCCACTATTGCTCGATGAATTACTCACACCGCTTTATCTGCAGCAGCAACAAACAAGTTTGCCGGTAGTATACGATGAGTACAGCGATGAGTTACGTCAGAACCTGCTACGGGTAGAGCCGGAAGACACTGAACTCTTAATGGAACAGTGGCGTCAGTTCAAACTTTGCCAGCAGTTGCGTATCGCGGCCAGTGATATCTCTGGGTCGCTGCCCATTGCGAAAGTCAGCGACAAACTAACCGTCCTCGCCGAAGTATTACTGCAGGCGGTCTTTAAATCAGCCTGGCAACAATTAACCGATAAGTTTGGTGTCCCCTCGCACCTGCAACAGGATGAAACCGGTTTTTTAGTGGTTGGTTACGGCAAGCTAGGGGGTTATGAGCTGGGTTACGGCTCAGACCTGGATCTAGTGTTTATCCATAACGCCCCACAGGATAGCGAAACCAGTGGCGCCAAAAAGGTTTCTGCGCAACATTTTTATATCAAACTGGCCCAGCGCATCATGCACCTGCTAAATACGCGTACTCTGTCTGGACAGCTCTACGAGGCCGACTTACGTTTACGTCCATCGGGGAATTCCGGCTTGTTGTGTTGTCATTTAACTGGCTTTGAACATTATCAGGAACAGGAAGCCTGGACCTGGGAACATCAGGCGCTGGTCAGAGCCCGCAGCATTTTGGGGGATGAGCCTCTGCTTGAAGCATTTAAACAGGTCAGGAACCGGGTATTGCAGCGTCAGCGTGAATTACCTTCATTGGCAGAGGAAGTGGTTAAAATGCGTCTCAAAATGCGTGACCACCTGCTCGATAATCAGGCCAGTGGCTTAGATTTAAAACAGTGTGAAGGCGGGATCACCGATATTGAGTTTATGGTGCAATTCTGGGTACTCGGTTATTCACATCAGTTCCCGGCACTCACACAATGGCCGGATAACCTGCGTATTATAGAGCATGTTCAGCAAGCCGGTCTGATATCAAAAACCGCGGCTGAAAACCTGCAAAGTGCTTATTTAACGCTGCGTGACCATTATCACCAGTTAACCCTGGCGGGTGAAAAATTTGCCCACAGTAATGAGGAGTTGGAAGCAGTAAGAACACTGGTTACCACACAGTGGCAACAAACGTTTAATCAGCCTTGAGGGTTGTTTGCCCTGTAGAGTATCAGGCTTAACTGCCGACCCGGCTGCACTGCGTGCTCAGATACTCAGTGACTTTTTCGGTCACCACCAGTGAGCGTTGTTTAGGGCACATGAAGGTTGCCACCTTGCCTTCAAAATTACTGTCGATCGCACTGGCAATTTTTGCCAGTGAACCGGCAACGGTGTTGTCCATCTGAAACTGATGTTTGATCACAAAGTCCTGATTCAGATCCCAGATGACCTGCATCCCTTCCTGCTCCGCATACGATGAAATGGCTTCGCGCAGCGTATTACCCGCCCGGAAAGTCCGAAATTTGTATTCGCCTTCCCAGCGACTATCCACCGGCTTTAGCGCACTCGACATTGACTGCAGGCGATCATCAAGGCTTTGTTCTGATGGAGTAACGTCCAGCACCATATCAGCCCCTTCGGAACGCTCCGACTGATTGGCGGTCATTCTGAATTCCCGGTAAAAGTCTGATAACCCTTTGGCGACTGAGCGCTCTTCCGGCGCATCAACTGGTGTCGGCGCTGAAGTCATGTTCATTTGCAGGTGAATAACTATACCCGCCACAATAATTACCGCCAGAGCCAGGCCAAGATGTTTGGCCCAAAAAAGGGTAGAGGTAGGCTTTTTATTCATTCAGGCTCTCTGCTTCTCGTCGATAAAGTCAGCTACCGCTGATTTACAGCTATCTCGTTAAGTGTACCACTTCTTATCATGATCACTCTGCTCGGTTACTCTCCAACCTTACTTGTATAAAGACGGCGCATCCGGATCCGGACGGGTTTTAAACCGCTTGTGCATCCACAGGTAACTTTCAGGCTGCTCATTTATAATATCGGCAATGTTTTGATTAAGTAAAGTCAGGGCTGGCACATCCTCAAGTTCTTTTAACTGTGGCAT
>CATMRP010000237.1 GCA_950073835.1 uncultured Alteromonadaceae bacterium | reverse complement strand
CTGAGCTTTTGCTGATACAAACCAAATCCGGCCATAAAGCCCTGAACCCAGTTTATAAGTGCCAGACCGCGGTCGTTAATAGGCTGATTATCATCTGGCAACATCAGGCGTAAAGCAAACTGACCATCTACCAGTTGCTGGCAGGTTTCATTAAACAGGTTTTGTAATTGAGAGACCACAGTAGAGGCCAGCGGCTGCCCCTGATTCATGGTGTCCTGCAGTACCACCAGCCATTGCTGCTCACTCAGTGACATGCCGCCACACAACATGCCGCACATCATGCCATGGATTTCAGCGCCATCCACAACCATCTCGTTATCGGCAAGGCATTGGGTTAAAGAATCGAATTCAGTGGACATAGGGTATTCCATAAACAATTTGTCCAATGCTAACAAATGCACTGGTTTAAATCCAAAACTCCCGCTCATATAAAACACGGTCGGGTTAAATAAACAGCTAAGCGGGTACAAAGTAAGCATTTGAATATCATATGACGTATCGTGTCTGGCAGTTCCGGGCTGATTCTACTATGATCACCTTTCGCAAGTTATTCATCACAGACTTGCATAGCGACGCAGAGGGCGTAAACTTACTCCTTTGAATTCGCTAACAACAATGTCTCCTGGGGTGTTTGCCAGTCTATTCATGTCCCTGGCCGATGCTATTTACCAAGGAAGTTGACTTGTTACTATTGAGCAGGCTCGGCTCGTACCGAGAAGCCTACGGTAATGATGATGCTTCCGCCCTGAACTTTTCGGTTCTAGGGCGAACAATAGACAGCGGCACTTTGGGAGACGCCATTTATCGACGGAATTAATAATGGCAATAATAAACTTTGGTTCGGTAAATATTGACCATGTCTACCAGGTCGACCACTTCGTGCAACCCGGCGAAACCATCGCATCGACCAACTACCAGCAATTACTCGGCGGCAAAGGTGCCAACCAGTCTATCGCTCTGGCAGCAGCCGGCGCAGAAGTTCGCCATGTCGGCAAGGTAAATCAGTCAGACAGCTCATTTAAGCAAACGCTGATCAAGCACGGTATCGACTGCCAGTTTTTACAGTGTGTCGAAGCGCCTTCCGGCCACGCAATTATTCAGGTTACCCCTTCAGGCGAAAACGCCATCGTACTGTTTGGCGGTGCCAACCAGGAAATCGGCAGCAAAGAGATTTTGCATGCGCTGGATAAAGCCCGGCCGTCAGACTGGGTATTAACGCAAAATGAAACCAGCGGCCTGGCCGAAACGCTTCAGCAAGCCAAACAAAAGCACATCAAAGTTGCTTTTAATCCGGCGCCTATGAGTGAGTCGGTGAAATCTTTGCCCCACGAATGTATCGATCTACTGATCGTTAACGAAGTCGAAGCGGCAGAACTCTCCGGCGAACAGGAACTCGACGCCATCATAGAACACTATAAAACCCAGTGGTCACATGCTGAGGTTATAATTACACTGGGTAAAGCCGGTGTGATTATGCTTAAGAATCAACAAACCATTCAGGTCGACGCTTTTGTAGTGGATGCAGTAGATACCACCGCAGCCGGCGATACCTTTATTGGCTATTTTTTAGCGGCTTACAGTCAGCATGCGGATGCCCGTCAGGCATTAAAACGCGCCTGCGCGGCATCAGCCATTTCCGTCACCCGGGCTGGCGCGGCTCAATCGATCCCCGCAGCCAAAGAAGTGGATCGCTTTTTAGCGAAACACACCGGGTAAACGGTAAAGTAAAAAGCATTTACTGAGAATATTATGACGCACAAAATTATTATCGACACGGATCCGGGCATCGACGATGCTATGGCGATCTTTTTTGCCTTTCAGTCACCTGAAATAGAAGTACTTGGCCTGACCACCGTATACGGCAACATTCCGGTTAGCATGTCGGCGCGCAACGCTCTTACATTGTGTGATATTGCCGGTCGCCAGGACGTACCGGTGACTAAAGGCGTGGCGTTACCTTGGGTAGGCCCCGAGTCTGACTACGCGCACTTTGTGCATGGTGACGACGGCTTCGGTAACATCGATTACCCGCCTTCAACCCGCGAGGTTGACCCGCGTAGTTCGGCCGAATTCATTGTTGAAATGGCCCGCAAGCACCCCGGCGAGATTACCCTGGTGGCGATTGGCCCCTTAGGCAATATTGCGCTGGCGCTGCGCCTGGAACCTGAATTACCAAAACTGGTAAAAGGGATCAGCATTATGGGGGGTGCCGCTTTTGTACCTGGTAATGTTACACCGGTAGCTGAAGCGAACATCTGGAACGACGCCCACGCCGCTGACATTGTTTTCTCAGCCGACTGGGAAGTTAAAATGTTTGGTCTGGACGTTACCCTGTTTGCGCCAACCGATCCGAAATTTGTTGATATTCTGGCCGAGAAAAATCCGGTGATGGGTGGCTTTATGCAAAAGGCCTCACAATTTTACATCGATTTTTACTCGCAAAATCGCGATGAAAAAGTGTGCTTCTTCCATGACGCTTTTCCTATCGCGCATTTGGTGAAGCCTGAACTGTTTGAGTTTACCCGTGGTAACATTCGCGTATCCACCGATGAATTAAACCGCGGCCAGACAGTGGTAGCAAAGCCCGGCACTACAGCCAGCCCGCTATGGACCGAAGCAAAATTTGTGCAGGCCGCCACCGGCGTAAAACACGATGAGCTGTTCCAACTGTTTATCGACACTTACGGGCTGTAAAGTATTATGCCCTGCCATGTGGCAGGGCATTTTATTCCGCCTATGACCAACACCAAGCCACAATCCCGCCGGGCATTGCGCCAATCACTGCGCGCTAATCGCAATGCCTTAAGCGCAAGCCAGCAAAGCGAAGCAGCCCGGTTACTCAGCGAGCAGATTCAGTCGATTATGACTCAGCCAAACAGCACCGTGGCAGGGTATCTGGCCAATGACGGTGAAATCGATTTAACGCCTACGATAAAAACCTGCCAGCAAAACGGTGTGGTTACGCTTCCGGTGTTGCACCCGTTTACCGGTAAACATCTACTGTTTCAGACCTTTACTGAGCAGACAGAAATGACCTTAAATCGCTTCGGGATAAGCGAACCGGCCCTTAACAGCACTGCTATCCGCTTGCTAAGTCAACATCAGTTGCTGCTAATGCCATTGGTGGGGTTTGATGATCAGGGCAATCGTTTAGGTATGGGCGGCGGCTTTTACGATCGCACTCTGGCCAATATTAACGCCCTGGATAGCCGCCCTACCCTGGTTGGCGTAGCCCACGATTGCCAACAGGTTGATGAATTACCCGTTGAGCCCTGGGATGTGCCTTTGGATCTGATCGTTACACCTACGCAAATCATCTCTATTCGCTGATCCAACGTTTACTCTGCATGCATTTTCTGGCGTGATATTCACTTTTTAACGCTGGCTGAATCCATAATTCCCTATGCGAAGTGAGGTAAATTCGGCTAAAATACCGCCTCTTTTTTTCAGCGGGTATTAGCATGGATCAGAACGCGAAAAAGCAGGCGGTAGGCCGCGCTGCAATTAAATATGTTGAGCCAGACACCATTATTGGTGTTGGTACGGGCTCTACCGTTAACTATTTCATCGACGCACTGGCCGATATTAAACATCAGATTGCGGGTGCAGTATCAAGCTCGGTGGCTTCTACAGAGCGCTTGAAAGCGCTGGGCATAGACGTATTTGAACTCAATGAGGTCGACAGCCTGTCTATTTATGTTGATGGCGCTGATGAAGTTACCGAACACAAGCATATGATAAAAGGCGGTGGTGCAGCCCTGACCCAGGAAAAAATCGTTTCTGCAGTGGCTAAAACCTTTGTGTGTATCGTGGATAACAGTAAGGAAGTAGGCGTACTGGGTAAGTTTCCTCTACCGGTGGAAGTCATCCCCATGGCACGTTCTTATGTGGCCCGCGAACTGGTAAAACTGGGCGGCGATCCGGTTTACCGCGACGGCGTGGTAACCGATAACGGCAATGTGATCCTGGACGTACACAACCTGGAAATCCTTAACCCGGTCGAGCTGGAGAAAGCCATTAATAACATTCCCGGGGTGGTCACTAACGGGATCTTTGCATTACGTGGCGCTGATATTGTGCTGGTTGCTACCGACGACGGTGTAGCAACCCGGTAATAAACCTATCAGACACTACTGGATAAGCCCTGGCAAAACCGCCGGGGCCTGACATGGCTAATAACGACCAATTCGTTCCTAGATATTCCAAAGTGATGCAACAAAGCACTTTGTTCTACCCGGGAGTTTGTGTTACTTTACCCGTATAGACGTCCAGATGTCTCTTTAATTCCCTGACTGAGAGCGATGTAATGAGCAAATATTCACTATCAAAAGATAAAATTAAGATCTTGCTGCTGGAAGGTGTGCACAAAAGTGCCCTGGAAACCCTGCAGTCTAATGGTTATACCAACATCGAGTATTTAAAAACCTCGTTACCGGAAGATGAACTCATCGAAAAAATGAAAGACGTTCATTTTGTGGGCATTCGCTCTCGTACTCATATTACGGAAGCCGTGGTTGAAGCAGCCAGCAAACTGGTAGCGGTAGGCTGTTTCTGTATCGGTACTAACCAGGTAGACCTGAAAGCCACTCAGGCCCGTGGTATTCCGGTATTTAACGCACCTTTCTCAAACACCCGTTCGGTAGCCGAGCTGGTGCTGGGGCAGCTGATCCTGTTACTGCGTCGCGTACCTCAGAAGAATGCTCAGGCACATCGTGGTGGCTGGGACAAGAGTGCCGAAGGCTCTTATGAAGCCCGTGGTAAAACACTCGGCATTATTGGCTATGGCCACATTGGCACCCAGTTGTCTATTCTGGCTGAGCACCTGGGCATGCGCGTACGCTTCTTCGATATTGAAGACAAACTGGTGCTGGGAAATTCCGAACAGGTTAAATCAATGGATGACCTACTGGCCATGTCAGACGTGGTTTCTCTGCACGTACCGGAAACGCCGGAAACCAAAAATATGATTGGTCAGGCGCAACTGTCGAAAATGAAAAAAGGCGGTATTTTAATTAATGCCTCGCGCGGTACTGTGGTCGACATTGACGCGTTAACTGAAGCGCTGGCGTCAGGCCACATCGGTGGTGCAGCCATCGACGTATTCCCGGTAGAGCCGAAGTCAAACAACGAAGAGTTTGAGTCTCCGTTGCGTCAGTTCGACAATGTTATCCTTACACCACACGTGGGCGGTAGCACCCAGGAAGCGCAACAAAACATCGGCATCGAAGTGGCTGGCAAACTGGCTAAGTACAGCGATAACGGCTCTACACTGTCTGCGGTTAACTTCCCGGAAGTATC
>CATMRP010000236.1 GCA_950073835.1 uncultured Alteromonadaceae bacterium | reverse complement strand
GGTCAGGACGATCTTGACGCCACTGAGCTTGAAATCCTGGTCGACAAGATTACCGCATCACTGCCTTCAGACTAAGCGTCGAGCGCCTCCAGCGCATCACTCAGTTTAGTTACCGGGATCACCGTTAAGCCTGCTATGTTATTTTTCGGCGCATTGGCCTTTGGCACAATAGCGCGTTTAAAACCGTGTTTAACCGCCTCACTCAAACGTTCACTGCCATTCGGCACCGGGCGTATTTCGCCAGCCAGCCCCACTTCACCAAAGACTATTAGCTCACGGGGTAAAGCGCGGTTACGGAAACTGGATATCATGGCCACCAATAAGGCCAGGTCAGCAGCCGTCTCACTAACCTTCACTCCGCCCACCACATTAACGAACACATCCTGATCGTTCATCTGTACATTGCCGTGGCGATGCATCACCGCCAGTAACATGGCCAACCGGTTTTGCTCCAGGCCCACCGTAACGCGCCGGGGATTGTTGAGTTGCGAGTAATCAACCAACGCCTGGATTTCCACCAGTAAAGGCCGGGTGCCTTCCCAGATGACCATCACCACCGACCCCGGTGCCTGACTGTCACTGCGACTAAGGAATATCGCAGAGGGGTTGCCGACTTCTTTTACCCCTTTGTCTGTCATGCCAAATACGCCCAGCTCATTGACTGCCCCAAAACGGTTTTTATGGCTACGCAGCGTTCTGAACCGGCCATCACTCTCCCCTTCAAGCATCATCGAGCAATCAATACAGTGCTCAAGTACCTTTGGTCCGGCCAGACTGCCGTCTTTGGTAACATGGCCAACAATAAACATGGCAATATGATGCTGCTTGGCAAAACGAGTCAGATAGGCGGCACTTTCCCTCACCTGCGATACACTGCCCGGGGCCGACTGGACATCAGAGACATGCATAACCTGAATAGAATCGATAACCATAATCTGTGGTTTTTGCTTTAACGCCAGGTCGCAAATCATTTCAACGTTGGTTTCAGCCAGCATCATCAGCTTGTCATCGGGCAGGCCGAGGCGTCTGGCGCGCATCGCTACCTGTTGCAGCGATTCTTCACCAGTCACGTAAAGCGCCGACTTAGTGGCAGCTTGCTGACACATAACCTGTAACAACAGCGTACTTTTACCGGCTCCCGGTGAGCCACCGATTAAAATGGCCGACCCCGGCACAATACCGCCGCCCAACACCCGGTCGAGTTCTTTAAGGCCGGAGCTAAAACGGGGTAAGTCCTCTACGTTAATCTCATTCAGTGTCTGGATTTGACTGTGAGTCTGGCCAGCATAACCAGCAAAGTTACCCTTAGCCGTGGATTTGGCCGGACTGACAACAAATTCAGAGATAGTATTCCAGGCTTTGCACTCACTGCACTGGCCCTGCCAGCGCGGGAATTCGGCACCGCAATCAGAGCATACAAAAGCTGTTTTTCGTTTCGCCATAAATCAATTGGTTTCTGCAAATATAAGTATTATGATTTCGATAACAAGGGTGCGCATGTATTTACACAACACATCTCTTGGGGAACAGCAGAATTACCTCCACGTTAATGTAGTCAGTTATTTTGCCGATAAGTCGTTAATATACTAAAAAGCCGTCAGGGACACAGCAAAACCTCGCATGAATCAGGATTTATCGCAATACGCGCAAATAATAGAACAACTCAAACCTATGGTGAAAGAACCTGAGTTCAATCAGGTACTTCAGCAGGTTGCTTCCCATGTTGCCAAAGAAAAGCGCTTTTTGATAAAGATGGAAGTAAAGCGTCTGGCCCGCCCCTGTATGCGAGCCATCGATTTACGCGGGCAGGTAGACGGCGAGTGTCGGCTTTACGAATATGATGGCATCAAGCATTACCTGGACGATGTGGCTATTGAGGTCTTCGAGCAACAGGTGCGGATGTTCGGTTTATACTGTTTTGGTGTTTATGAGGCGGTGCTGGCCACTGAGAACAATTTTCGGGTCATACGCGAGAAGGCAGAAGCCCGTAATGAACAGGATGTCGAAATACCGGAAAAAACCAACAACAGTCTTTCGCAGTTCGATGTACCTAATATCAATCTGTTGAGCTATGCAAAGCGCAACGAAGAGCGCATGAACTTTGCCGTGGCACTGGAAGTGTTCACCGAAACCAATAACAGCCTGCGGGCAACCAGTGTAGACATATCCTCCAAAGGCATGAAGATCAAACTCTCCAAAGAGCAACTCTTTAAGCCGGGTGAAAAAATCGGTGTATATTTCCGCGGCCTCGAAACCGAATACTCGCTGGATAAAAAAATGGCTATCAAATATCAGATAGTCAGTATTTCTCGCAAACAAGAATTCCAGTTTCTGCAGATGAAACGCTTGCAGGACGCCCCAAACGGCCACTTTGACCAGTTTATCGACAAGTTTATTCATGGCAACAAACGGCGCTACAAGGTGAATATGGATAACACCATAGACGCCATTATTAATAAATCCTGCGAGCAGTATTTTTCGCCCAGTTGCCCCACTCTGCCGGTGTTTATTGAAGTGAAGGAAGGCCGGGCGCGCGCGCGTTTCGCCATGGCCAACGATTTAAACCGCCATATTCTGAGCTACTGGAACGACGAAGAAGACGAGTTACGACTTGGTTATTTGCTAACAGCCGACCGCTTGAAACAATTGATCCAGAGTAAACATGAAGCCCCGGCGCTTTACGTTTACAGCTTTAACCATATTCAAAACGGCAAAATCTATTTTTATTCCGCTTCCAGTGATGAACTGGCCCGCCACCCGGCTCTGAGCGAATTGTTCATTGGCTTTGGCGCCAGAAAGGTAAGCTGGCGGGTATTTAAAGTCGGTATCGTAAAAATCTCCCCAAAAGATGCTTACGCGCCACTGTCACTGCCCGATGACGTAGGGACCAAAGTAAAACGGCAAAATGCCAAACCGGCTCCTCGCCTGATGGCGCGGCTACAAAACCTGGCTTACGCAGTGCAGATAACCGATATTACCTCCGACGGCGAGCAGCTAACCTTTAGCCAGGTTAAAATTGACCGTGCTCAGTTAAAAGCGTTAAAACTGTTTGGTCATGCCCGCAACCGCCCACCGGGAGAAATTAAAGCCTTTCGCTATAAGTTTCAGGAACAGCGAATGGAAACCCGCTACCTATTGCGTACAGCGGTTCAGGTGCTGGCCAGAGGGCAAACCATTAATGGCATCAGTGAAGATATCTCGATTAACGGCCTGCGCATAGAGATCGATGGTGAGTATCACGGCGATCTGAATATGCGGGTACTGGTTAGCCTGCCCAAGTTACAGGAGCTGACCAACAAGTTTGATGTCAGTAATCTGCATTACAGGGTAGTACACATCAGTGGCGATAAAAACGTGCTGCATTTACGTTCTGTTGCTGGTGAAGATGGTCTGCCGGCACGCCGCTTTTTTGCAGAACTGATCAAAAGTAATAAGTCATCGCTAAAAACCTACCCCGACGAAGAAGAAATACCGGGCATTGGTCACGCTTTACGCTGTATCAATGCCAAAACCCCATCTACTCTGGCGTTTGTGCTGTCCAAGATCGGCGGACGCTATTTGCCCCAGGTTGGGGTGTTAGGCGATGCCGCCAATCCACGTCTGAAAACCCTGTTTGGCCATTTTGCCGAACAACGAAAGATGAACCTGGAAGTATTCTTCCGTGACCGCGCGTTGGATGCCCCTTTCATTCAACAATCCATCAAACAGGTAAAAACCGAACATTCACCGGTAACCCGAGAGCTGTTTGTCGCCTTCCGGCCAGCAGAGAAAGAGCCAGCCGACGCCATTGACGCTCGCTACGAGCACCGTTTCAGCTCCGAGGAGTCGCGCCAGCAGTTTATAGAAAATGCCCTGGCCACTGGCCAATTTATTGCCATATCCGTTACCGTTACGGTCACCGGCAAACCTGATCTGGAAATGTTGCAGTCTGAAATTAACTATATTGGTGTGTATGCGATACACCGTGCTAAAGAGTTAGAGGAAAGATTGTGGAGCATTGGTGCCTGCGTGCATGCCGTGGACATCACAGACCAGGTATTATTGCGGTTTGGCTTCGATGAGCACCGCATTGCTGAAAACCATAAAACGCCCAGTCAGCACGCCATTGAGCCTGGCGGCATCAAGGCGTTACTGAAGAGCTAGGCCATTTAACCCTATTGTAAATAGGTTAACAGCGCGTCCAGACCGGAGTAGCGGATCGCCACATTGGCCTGGGCATTAACGACGGGCTTGGCTTCAAAGGCAATGCCTAACGCCGCTACCCCCATCATTTTAAGATCGTTGGCACCATCGCCCATTGCAACCGTCTGGGTCATTGGGATATCCCAGCGACGAGCGAGTTCTTCGACCGTTTCAGCCTTGACCTGGGCATCCACAATATCGCCCACTACCCGGCCCGTGAGCTTGCCATCCTCTTCTTCAAGCACATTCGCTCGCGATGCATCAAGCCCCAGGCGATTTTCCAGATAACCAGCAAAGTAGGTAAAGCCTCCCGAGGCAATAGCGATTTTCCAGCCATGCTGCTTTAGCACTTGTAGTAAGTTTTGCAATCCGGGCATTAACGGAATGCTGTCGCGGATCTGTTTAAGCTGACTAACTTCCACGCCATTCAGACAGCCTACCCGGGAGCGCAGGCTCTCAGCAAAGTCCAGCTCACCACGCATGGCTTTTTCGGTTACCGCAGCAACCTCTTCGCCCAGCTCTGCAAGTTTGGCAATTTCATCAATACACTCAATTTGGATCACCGTTGAATCCATATCCATCACCAACAGGCCCGGCTGAGTTAACACTGGCGTGTTGCCACGCAATGCCACTTCACAATGACATGCCTTAGCAGCGCCATCCAGCAGGTCATGCAGCGTCTGCGCAGAAGCATCGACCGATTCAACATCAAAGCTGATTGCAGTACCGGTAATCAAGCCGCTGTGAGCGTGCAACCTGAAGCTACCAAGCTTCACTGCGGATGCCAGCTGCCTGGCTATCATGGCGAGTTGTTCCAGGGTTAATGACTGACTGCTAACAATGAGTTGCTGAACAGTTTGCGCATGTGACTCTACAGTGAGTCCGGTGCACGATTGATCCCAGCGAAGATTCTGATATTCTGCCAACGTAGCTGAAAGAAAGGCTGCACTGGTCAATTGTTCTGTACTAAGCGTTATTATTTCCAAAGGGCGAGTTCTCATTACTTGAGTTAGCTAATAGTCCGATCCTAACGGATACGCCGCGTTTGGGAAATGCATAGTTAGACTAAGTTGCACAATTTTAATCTTAAAAAAGGCTTTGCATTGCGCCGTATTACGTTCTCTACCGCCCACCGGCTTATTCTGCTGACCTTACTG
>CATMRP010000235.1 GCA_950073835.1 uncultured Alteromonadaceae bacterium | reverse complement strand
CATCGACTCACCACCACAATGAATCGAACAGTGCTTTCGCACTACGCGCCATGCCCGGCGCACCATAAAAAAACCCGAACCAAGTGTTCGGGTTTTTTGTTAGTTGCGTATTTCAACCATATTATATTAGTCGCTGGACTCAGTCGCCGACTCGGTCTGATCTTCAGAATTGTAAACAAACACCAGTTTATCGTCTTCTAAATCGACTCTGACATCACCACCATTGCTCAATTTACCGAACAGCAGCTCGTTGGCCAGTTCTTTCTTCAGCGACTCCTGGATCAGACGTGACATCGGGCGTGCGCCCATGGACTTGTCGTAGCCTTTTTCGGCCAGGTGCGCTCTCGCCGCCGGTGACACTTCCAGCGAAACGCCTTTGGTATCCAGCTGTGCTTGCAGTTCGATAATAAACTTATCTACCACCTGCAGAATGACATCGGTATCAAGATGATTAAACCAGATAATCGAATCCAGACGGTTTCGGAATTCTGGTGAAAACACCTTGTTGATTTCACTCATGGCATCGTGACTGTGATCCTGCTGTTTAAACCCAATAGAAGTACGGATGGTTTCCTGTACGCCCGCATTGGTTGTCATTACCAGTACTACGTTTCTGAAGTCCACTTTACGACCGTTATTGTCGGTTAACGTACCGTGATCCATAACCTGCAGCAGAATGTTGTAAATATCGCTGTGCGCTTTTTCAATCTCATCTAACAGTACAACTGAGTACGGATGCTTGATGACCGCATCGGTAAGCAGCCCGCCCTGATCGAAACCTACGTAGCCCGGAGGCGCACCGATCAGACGACTCACCGCGTGGCGTTCCATATATTCAGACATATCGAAACGTACCAGCTCAACGCCCATAATCTTCGCCAACTGCTGCGTTACCTCGGTTTTTCCCACGCCGGTAGGACCAGCAAACAGGAAAGAACCAATCGGTTTCTCTTCAGTGCCAAGACCCGCGCGGGACAGATGAATGGCATCCGACAGCGACTCAATGGCTTTATCCTGACCGAATACCACCATTTTCAGGTTACGACCCAGATTCTTAAGCACTTCTTTATCCGACGCAGAGACCGATTTTTCCGGAATACGCGCCATCTTGGCAATAATTTGCTCAATCTCGCCAACGTTAATGACTTTTTTACGCTTAGACTGCGGTAACAGGCGCTGGCTGGCGCCGGCCTCATCCATTACGTCGATCGCTTTGTCGGGCAGGTGGCGTTCATTAATATACTTGGCTGACAGCTCTGCGGCAGCCTGCAGCGCTTTTTGCGTAAAGCGCACGCTGTGGTGCTCTTCGTAGCGTGACTTCAGGCCCTGCAGAATTTTGGTAGTGTCGGTAACGCTTGGTTCCGCCACGTCCACTTTCTGGAAACGACGAGCCAGGGCACGATCTTTCTCAAAAATACCCTGATATTCCTGGTAAGTGGTTGAACCAATACAACGCAGTTCACCCGAGCTCAATTTTGGTTTCAGCAGGTTAGACGCATCCATTACACCGCCTGATGCCGCTCCCGCACCAATAATAGTGTGAATTTCATCGATAAACAGGATAGCGTTTTTATCGCGGGATAATTCTTTAAGAATGCCTTTTAAACGCTTCTCAAAGTCACCACGATACTTGGTACCGGCCAGCAGGCCGCCCAGATCTAACGAGTACACAGTGCACTCTTCTATTACCTCAGGCACCTGGTTTTCGACTATACGGTAGGCAAGTCCTTCCGCTATGGCGGTTTTACCTACACCAGCCTCGCCCACCAGCAGCGGGTTATTTTTGCGACGACGACATAAAATCTGAATCGTTCGTTCCAGTTCAGTGTCGCGGCCAATAAGTGGATCGATTTTCCCTTCCTGCGCCTGACGGTTCAGGTTGGTAGCATATTTTGCCAGTGCCGAGCCGGATTCCTCGCCTTCAGCGGTTTCCTCGCTAGCTTCACTGGACTCTGGCGCTTCATCTTCGGCTTTGCTTACACCGTGGCTGATAAAGTTAACTACGTCGAGGCGGGTTACATCTGACTTTTTAAGAATATAAACAGCCTGACTTTCCTGCTCACTGAAAATGGCAACCAGTACGTTAGCGCCTGTGACTTCTTCTTTACCCGATGACTGAACATGAAAAACGGCACGCTGTAACACTCTCTGAAAGCCCAGGGTTGGCTGAGTTTCACGATCGCTTGCCTGATCATCGAGGATTAATGGTGTGGTATCCTTCACAAACTCTACCAATTCGCCACGGATATTATCGATATCCGCGCCACAGGCTTTGAGGGCTTCCTGAGCAGCAGGGTTATCTAACAAGGCCAACAGCAAGTGCTCAACCGTCATAAATTCATGACGATGCTCTCTTGCGAATACAAAAGCCTCGTTTAACGTCTGCTCTAATTCTTTATTCAGCATATACATTGCCCCTGTTAGGTTTATAACTCACGCCTGTTCCATAGTACACATCAACGGGTGTTGATGTTTACGGGCATATTGATTGACCTGCATGACCTTCGTTTCTGCTATCTCAGCAGTATAAATGCCACATACAGCTTTGCCCCGGTAATGAACAGTTAGCATCAGTTGGTTGGCTTTTTCAGTATCCATCCGGAAAAAACGCATCAGAATCTCTACCACGAAATCCATTGGCGTGTAGTCATCGTTGTTCAATAGGACCTTATACATCGGAGGCGGTTCAGTCTTCTTCCTCTCCTGCTCGAGTAAGCGTTCCTTATCGATACTAATAGCGTTACCTTTACTCATAATTTAATCATAGTGCGTCTGCAAGCAATTTATCATCTTTTTTACCATTATTTTGTTTGGAAAAAAATAAAATGCACTTGCATAATGCGGTCAAAATATCTACAGTTTTAATATGTTTTGTGAGTGACGCACAAGACTAGCTGTCCCATGCCTTATTGTATTGTGGGGGCAGTTTCCCGTGAGTTCAAGGATTAAGAGGAAGTCGATGTATGGCGGTTGGCAAAGTTAAATGGTTTAACAACGCGAAAGGGTTTGGATTTATTGTGCCCGAGGAAGGTGGCGAAGACATTTTTGCTCACTACTCAACAATACAAATGGAAGGCTATCGATCGTTAAAAGCCGGTCAGGAAGTAACCTACGAGGTTCAGCAAGGCCCTAAAGGTCTGCATGCCGAGAACATAGGTATTGTCGAAGACGAAGAGCGTTAACGCACTCCGAGAAATAGATTAAGTAACAAGCCTTACCCGATTATCGAGTAAGGCTTGTTTATGCGACTGTCAAAAGGCTGCTTCTTTCTATCTGCCTAATGCATCTCTGCGCCCAATCAGTTGCTTTTTTACTTATTATTTGCCACCACGCAGCATCTTATCGTAATTAAATTCACCTGACCCTCGCCTACCAGAGTAAAACAACCTCCCCTATTCTCACATACCGGCTATTGTTGAAAAACGGACATTTCAATAAAGTCCGCAACCTTACTCTGGAATAATTTTTTGCTAAAGCGAACATCAATGCCAGCATAAACGGCGATAATAAGTGAGCTAAAATGAGGAACGAAGTGACGCAGCCGATGTGTTGGCTTCCCAACGAGCAGAGCGATTTACTGCCTTTGTTGATTGGCGTCGAAAGAGAAGGAATACCGAGACGGCTTTTAATTAATCAATGATTGTTTCGTACTTCGTAAGAGAAGACGTAATACATATTCTCAGGGTTTTACATCAGAAGCAAAAATTTCTTGTAGGCAACTAACGCCCGGATTAGGTGCAATAACACGTGAGCTAATATTGGAGCGCAGCGACTGAGCCCACACGTTATTGTCCAAGGGAGCTTGCGAGAGGCTTAGTGTGATTGTTATGCACCAACACCATTGAGTCCGAAAACCATTAAGTGCGAGTTTAATGGTTTTGATTGCAGGTTTTCACTGCTTGTTACAGTAAAAGAAAAGCCAATTGATTCATAGAATGATATGGCTGCAGAGTTGTCCTGATTAACGGTGAGATACAGAGAATTAAGCCGCAGTTCTGTAGCCCAGGCAATAAGCGCTCTTAACAATAACCGGCCCACCCCCTGGCCGCGGCTTTCTGCTTTAACCCACATTTGATATATGTGTGCAGACGTTGAATGAGCATCATGTATTACACCCCAAACCAATCCATGAGGCTCACCATCAACTTCTGCTACCAGAGGTAAAGCTTTATTTTTATGGGTAGCGAGATCAAGTTTCAACTTCCAATCGCAACTCGATAGGTCTGACGCACTTTTGAAAGTAGAGCCGAAGGCGCTTGGGGACTCTAGAAGAGAAGCCAATCGTAGCGATTTATAAAGCTCCCAATCATCGACAGAAAGAGTACGAATTTGAACCTTACCCATGAAATGCTCCTTGTAGCATAACTTTTCAATAACGGACGCTGTTACGTGGGGCCTAATGGTGAAGTCGCCCCACCTGTTTACAATCCAGCGAACGAAGTGAACGCGTTTATTGCCTTGTCAGCTGACATACCTTATAACTATCCCATAACCAAAGGAATGATAACTAAAAGACAAAAATAAAATATTGGGAGCATGTCCCAATATCCATAGTTACCGCACTTAGAGAAACGGCGTAATGATAAGAAAGTGCATAACACAAAAACAGCTAAGTAAGAGCTCGCAATTAGAGTCGCTTTAAAACCTGATAATGTCGGGTTATCAGTAAAGCCAGCCCCAAGCCCTAAATAAAAAATAAGAGCAAATAAGGCTATAGGTAAGAATACAATTCCACCAAGCAGTAGACAAAAATTTCTAACGATCCATGTGCTCACACTTGTCACCTAACGATTCTGGTTCATCGGTAGGCGCATAGCGCATATCCGAAGTAACGGGTTGTAAGGTGATTCAGTGCCAGGTACTTTCCTCGATACATCGTTGTCTCCATTCCTTTGTGATGTAAACATGTTCCCACGATGCTCTCTGGGCAACCTGGTGCCTCAAGCGTGACATAAAAGCTTAACCACTACACTACGGCACTGAGTTTCAGGTTGTTGCCAAAACGCATAACTCAATGATATTTATACATTAATAACCACCCAGAGCACCTAACAGCTTAGTATAGAGAACTATCAGTAGTTACATATCCGTAAAATTTGGCGATTGTCTATGGCCTAAAGCCCAATTCTGGAAATGGTTCGGGGTGTTTTTTGATCGAAGCATTATTCATTTGCCACCCAGCTTTTAAATTCAGAAGCGGATACTAGAACCATACAGGAGCTATTAAGGCATAATGATCTACAAACAACACAAACTTACACGCACGTTTTTAGGGGCTGTTGATCTTTGCTGTACGATTTTTGGTCTATATGAAAGCATTTTAATCGCGGAGCAGTCCTGAAGGC
>CATMRP010000234.1 GCA_950073835.1 uncultured Alteromonadaceae bacterium | reverse complement strand
CTGCAGTCAGGCAACAGACCGGGAGAGGGAATGATTCTAATTGTCAGCGATAATCGTCATCATTGTCGGCCGCTACTTACTTGCGTTGAGCGGATCAGCGAAAACTGTGAACTGGTATGCACTTCTTCCGGGGTCATTCAGCGTTGCCTGCAAAAACGCTACCCGGTAATCATTATCGACAGCTACAGTAAGCTTGCAGAACACTTTGAACTGATCGCCCAGCTTCAGACCAAGTTACCCGACAGCGCAATCATCGTGATGGCCCATCAGGGCTGTGACTCAGAGCGTATTGTCAGTCTTGAACTCGGCGCCCAGGACTACATTGAGTATCCATTTAATCCCGCTGAAGTGCAGGCCCGGATAAGAGTGCAGTTGCGTCGTGCGGCCGGTCGTGCCGTGGAGGATAAAAGCGGTGAGCATCCGGTTCGTATCGGTCGTTTTTATATGGATAACAGCTATCATCGCGCCGAGCTCGATGGTCAGGCGCTACCTCTCACCGCAAAAGAGTTTTCATTGCTACATTTTTTAGCCAGTCACCCGGATCAGGTATTTTCCAGAGAGCAGTTGTTAACGTCGGTCTGGGGATACCATTATGGTGGCTTTGAACATACGGTGGCCAGTCATGTGAATCGTCTGCGGGCCAAGCTGGGCAAAACCAAAGCCGGCGCTCATCTGGTAGAGACAGTGTGGGGCGTAGGCTATAAATTTAACAGTGACTGTTTACAGTTATCCCAATCCGCTTAGAAGATGGTTGCTCAGACATTGAAATGAAAAAAGCCCGTTATCGTAACGGGCTTTATTGTGAGGATCAGCAGTCTTACTTTGCGCTTTCAGTCATCAGTTTCTCTGTCAGGTAGGTAAACTCAAGTGCTACACGCTTAGCGGTTTCCTGCTGATTAGCTGCTGCTGAATGACCACCATCGATGTTCTCGTAATATAAAAACGGTTTGCCCGCGGCTTCGAACAATTTAGCCATCTTACGGGCGTGGCCGGGATGTACCCTGTCATCCTTGGTGGAAGTCACAAAGAAAGGTTCCGGGTAATCTGCATCGGCATCGAAGTTGTGGTAGGGCGACATTTTTTCCAGCCATTCGCGCTCTTCGGGCACTTCTGGTGAGCCGTATTCACCCACCCAGCTGGCGCCGGCCAGCAGCAGGTGGAAACGCAGCATATCGAGCAACGGCACCTGCACAATCACTGCATTCCACAAATCGGGGCGCTGGGTGAGCATGACACCCATTAGCAGACCACCATTAGAGCCGCCCTGGATCCCCAGGTGTTCAGGTGAGGTCAGCTTGTGATCAATCAGCCATTCGCCCACTGCGATAAAGTCGTCATACACCACCTGACGGTTGGTTTTCAAACCAGCCTGATGCCACTTAGGCCCAAATTCACCACCGCCACGGATATTTGCCAGTACAAAAGCACCGCCTCGTTCTAACCACAGCTTGCCCCTTAAGCCACTGTAGCTGGGTCGCATAGAGATTTGAAAGCCGCCATAGCCATACAGCAGGGTAGGCGTTTTGCCATCGTGCTTAATGCCCTTTTTGTGGATCACGAAAAATGGCACCATGGTGCCGTCTTTCGATTTCGCTTCTTTTTGCTCTACTACCAGGTCGTCAGCGTTAAACCAGCTTGGCAGGCTCTTTAAGGTTTTAACTTCGCCGCTTTGTGGTGTGTAACTCATTAATGAATCGGGCGTCAGGAACCCTTCGTAATTGATCAGTACCGTTGCTTCATCCTTATCGGCAAACGAGACCGACAGGGTGCCATTGGCAGGCAAGTCAAGTTGCTCCTGTTGCCATTCCTTACCGGCTTTAGTGATGGCAAACACTTTGCCTACCACATTGTCGCTTAAGGTCATCAACAGTTGACCCTGGGTTATCGAAACACTTTCGATAGCCTGGCGATCGTTGGGTTCAAAGATCGCTTCGGGCATCGTGCTCTGGGTAATTTCGCCTGCTTCAGTGAATGGCATCGCCAGCAAGCTGCCGGTTGAATAATGCGTGGCATTGTTACCGATTTCTACTGTCCAGTCTTGTTTGATGGTAAATATCAGTTGCCCTTCAAACAAACCTACGATATCGGCTTTTTCTGGCAGCGGTAGACGTATGTTTTCATCACCTGACGGAAAAATATAATATTCGCTGGTAAAAAAAGTGGGAGCAACTACCACCCCTTCCAGGCGGGTACCGTCATCCCGCTCCTGAGTGAAAGGCCACACGCCAACATCGGATTTATTGCCCGTAAACAGCGTTGTGGCATCACTAAGTGATGTGCCTCGTTGCCAGCGTTTAACCACAAACGGGTAGCGGGAATCCGTTAACGTACTGCCATCGCCGCCCCAGTCAGTCGCCACCAGAAGTGTGTTGTAATCAACCCAGGTTACACCGGATTTGGCTTCGGGCAGGGTAAAGCCGTCATCCACAAAGCTTTTACTGGCAAGGTCAAACTCACGGATCACCACAGCGTCTTTGCCACCATCGGATAAGCTAATCAGGCATTTGTAATCGGCTTTTGCCTTGGCCGTGTAACAGTTAGCGCCTTTATACACCCAGTTCTTACCTTCGTTTTCGGCCAGTTGGTCGAAGTCGAGGATAGTTTCCCACTGGGGGGCTTCGGTGGCATAGCTTGCGAGTGTGGCGCGGCGCCACAGGCCCCTTATATTTGTTGCATCCTGCCAGAAGTTGTAAACATAGCCATTGCGGATGGTACCGTAAGGAATACGCTCAGAAGAGTTAACCACTTCCAGAGCTTTCTCATTCAGCTCTGAATAAATTGGATTAGCCTGGAGATCGGCGAGGGTACGCTGGTTTTGTTGCTTAACCCAATTGAGAGCCCTGTCGCCTTCCACTTCTTCCAGCCACAGATAAGGATCTTCGTTGGTGATGGAGGCGGCAGGAGTGACAGCACTTACGGCTTTCTCTGTAGTAGTGTTGTTCGGCTTCATGCAGCCACTCAGCGCGAGTGCGGTGGCCATGGCAATGCTCAAAGAGCGGATCAGTTCCATGTATTCTCTCCTTTGACAGATGCGCCGCACATCGCTCAGCGGCGGATGATATCGGCACACTATTTTAATTATTGGTTGTTACACAGTTTGTGCAGGCGGCACGATACCGCTACACCAGAAACAGGGTTGCGGTGCCTAAAAATGCAAAGATACCCACAACGTCAGTGATGGTGGTCAGAATAACACTGCCTGCCAGGGCAGGATCGATGCGCAACTTTTTCATCACAATAGGTAGTGTAGCGCCTGATAGCGCTGCGGCAATCATGTTCATAAGCATTGCAAAAGCAATGATAATACCGAGTGTAAGGTCTTGTTTCCATGCGGCAATCACGGTGGCTATCAGGACTGCCCAGATCACACCATTGAGCAAACCGATGGCAAATTCTTTGGTGATCAGCCAGCGCGAGTTAGAGGGGTTTACGTGGCCCAGAGCCATACCGCGGATCACTAAGGTGAGCGTTTGGTTACCTGCTACGCCCCCCATACTTGGCACAATGGTATTAAGAATGGCCAGTACCGCCAGTTGGCTCAGGGTCGCTTCAAATAAATCGCTCACTGCGGCCGCCATCAGAGCGGTAAGCAGGTTAACGCCAAGCCACACCGAGCGTCGCCGCGTACTTTGCCACACCGGGGCAAAGGTATCTTCTTCATCATCCAGACCGGCCATACTCATCATGGAGTGTTCGGCGTCTTCACGAATAATATCTACCACGTCATCAATGGTGATCCGGCCTACCAGGCGGTGCTTGTCGTCGACTACCGGAGCTGAAAGCCAGTTATAGCGTTCAAACATGCTGGCCACTTCGTCATCGGGCATATTCACCGGGATTGCTTCCGGTTCTTCGTCCATAACATCAGTCACCCTGGCTTCCGGATCGGTGGTTAATAACCTCGCTACCGGGACAATGCCTACCAGGTTATCGGTGCGGCTGACCACGTAGAAGGTATCGGTATTTTCCGGTAGTTCACCTTTCAGGCGTAAATACCGCAGCACTACATCAATGGAGACTTCCGGGCGCAGCGTTATGGTATCAGTGTTCATAATGAAACCAGCGGTTTCTTCACCGTAGGACATGGCTTGTTCTGCGCGATGGCGATCCTGGGCATCCATGGACTGCAATACATCCTGCAACACTTCTTCCGGCAGACTCGACAGGGTTTCAGCGAGATCGTCGGTGTCCATGTCTTCGAGGGCATCGACTACCTTGGCGGGCATCATTTTGGCAATAATGCCGTTACGCACTTCTTCGGAAAGTTCTTCGATAACATCGCCATGAAAATCACTGTCGAGCAATTCCCACAGATCATCACGGGTTTTGGTGGGGCTGGACTCAAGAATCAGCGCGACGTCGCTGGGGGGCATCTCGTGCAATTGTTTACGCACAGAAACAAAGCGACCCTCAGACAGCGCCTGATTGATGGCACGTAACTGCCCACGCGCATAATTCGCTTCAATCGCTTCTGCCACCCGTAATCCTTAAGAATATCGCTATGGGTATAAGGGTAACTCAGAGGCAGATTTCTGTCATGGATTAAAACATTAACTGGCGATTTTTTATTCTCTCAGACCGCCTTTAGCATGATATCTATAGCTAAAGGTTATTGAAATTAACATAAAGTATACGGTATTTAATTTGCGCGGTCTGTTATAAATAGAACGGCAATAATGCAGTAAAAACAAAGGTTTATACTAAAGTCTAAGGCCGTGAGTTGTGGAAATCCTGAAAACCCGAGATAGTAATGCGCTGGCGGAGGTCTTCCCTTCTGTCACTAAACATCAAGTTAACCTGACAAACCTCAATCGCTGGTGGGATAAAGTGGCCCTGGTTGGCAAAATTAACAGTCTTAATGTGCCGCAGAGTCTGTTATCCAATATGCTGGATACTAAGGGGGAATTTGCTGACCTGCAGAAATTGCTGATTGAAAACCTAGTGGCTGAGCAGTTACAACAGGTGGGTCGCAAACATCGCTCCATTGCCCAGACTTTGATTGATATTCCCAACCGCAACTTATTTGAACGTACCGCAGATGTGGGCTTTCTTGCCACCGATGCCCGGTTTGTTGATTTTTTAAAAGCGCCACATAACGCCGCAAACACTCAAATAATCGTCCAGCATATGCTGGAATATGCGGCAAAATATTCTGTGTACGATGATGTGATATTGTTCGACCCCCAGGGCCGTGTCAGAGCCAGAATGAATAACGCGGTAGCCGGGCAACTAGGCACAGATCCGGTCATTCAGGAGCTGATAAGCAGTGGCAAAGACTACGTGGAGGTATGCCGGTATTCTGCACTCTGTCCGCATAAACAGATTGCCTCTTTGTTTCTCGCGCCGGTCAGGGAGCCGCACAGCAATGAGCTGCTTGGTGTACTGTGTTTAAGCTTTAAGCTTGAAGATGAAATGACTTCGCTATTTGCTGATTTGGATGATGGCAGCG
>CATMRP010000233.1 GCA_950073835.1 uncultured Alteromonadaceae bacterium | reverse complement strand
GCCTGACACATACGCCAGATATCGCCTTCTTCCACGTCATGCTCAATCAGTACGTTGCCGTCCTGATCAACAACCTGAACGGTACCGTCTGCTTCCATTTCGAAAGTTTTGTCGTGTGAACCGTATTCTTCGGCTTTTTGCGCCATCAGGCCAACGTTAGGTACTGTACCCATAGTCGTTGGGTCGAAAGCTCCGTGGGTTTTACAGAAGTTAATCACTTCCTGATAGATAGTCGCATAAGTACTTTCCGGGATAACCGCTTTAGTATCGTGAGACTTTCCATCCGGACCCCACATCTGACCAGAGTTACGGATCATCGCTGGCATCGAAGCATCAACGATTACGTCGCTCGGTACGTGCAGGTTAGAAATACCTTTGTCTGAGTTTACCATCGCCAGTGGTGGGCGATCGGCGTAGCTTTTGTTGATGTCGCGCTCAATCTCAGAACGCTGAGACTCAGGTAAGGTAGAAATTTTGTCGTAAACGCTGCCCAAACCGTTGTTTGGATTAACGCCCAGTTCGTCAAACAGGTCGCCGTACTTCTCGAACAACTCTTTGTAGAATACTTTAACGCAGTGACCGAATACGATGGGGTGAGACACCTTCATCATAGTCGCTTTAACGTGCAGTGAGAATAGAACGCCGGTGTTTTTAGCGTCTTCGATTTGCTCTTCGAAGAACTGACACAGCGCTTTTTTGCTCATGAACATACCATCAATGACTTCACCAGCCAGTAAGTCAACTTTTGGTTTCAGGGTCTTTTTGCTACCGTCTTTGCCGGTAAATTCAATGCTTACATAGCCTTCTTTATCAACGGTTACTGATTTTTCACCTGAGTAGAAGTCACCGCCACGCATGTGCGCAACGTGAGTTTGTGAAGCCTGGCTCCACTCACCCATGCTGTGCGGGAATTTTTTCGCGTAATTTTTAACTGCAGTTGGTGCACGACGATCTGAGTTACCTTCACGCAGAACCGGGTTTACTGCAGAACCCAGTACTTTACCGTAGCGTTCGCGAACGTCTTTTTCTTCGTCAGTTTTTGGATCTTCAGGGAACTGCGGTACGTTGAAGCCCAATGCGTTCAGCTCTTTAATAGCTGCGCGCAACTGCGGGATAGACGCACTGATGTTTGGCAGTTTAACGATATTCGCTTGCGGATCCTGCGTCATTTCGCCCAGCTCGTTCAGGGCATCAACCACTTTTTGGTCGTCAGTCAGATAATCAGGGAAATGGGCCAGAACACGAGCGGCTAGAGAGATATCACTGACTTCAACATCGATATCAGCTTCGGCGGCAAAGCGACGAATAATGGGTAACAACGAGTAGGTGGCCAACATTGGCGCTTCATCGGTTTTGGTATAGATAATTGTAGACTTACGGTTGGTCATTATGTACCTCAATAGTTGCAGTAGCTGGCTGCGTTTTTTCCATTCAACAAATTCCAGCCGCTTATTTCAGACTATTACGTTCTGACAAGAGACCGGATCTCGTGATTTTCCTGCGTACCTACATGTGTCAACCTGAAGGGAGTATCGATTCACGCACGCAAAACACTCAGTATCCACTTTACTGAGTATTTAATTCACTAATTTTACAGGTTGACGCTGGCCATGTAATGCACATGAATCATAAGGTCTTTAGTATAGGGTCAAGCGAACCAGTTACAAGTCATACCTTTGTCTTAATTACGAAAAAATGATTAATAAATTAGTTTAAATGGGTAATTATTCAACAAAGCGTTCAAAAATCCATCACACGCAGGTAGCCGGTGTGCTTAAACAACAACTTTGATAAACTGCTTACTCACATCACACCGGCCAGCAATAATTGCATGACATCAACCGTAATTCTGTTCAATAAACCCTATATGGTGCTTTCGCAATTTACCGATGCTGAAGGCCGTGAAACCCTGAAAGATTATATTCAGGTTCCCGATGTTTATGCAGCCGGGCGGCTCGACCGAGATTCAGAGGGGCTGCTGGTACTTACCGATAACGGCGCATTACAACATAAACTCGCCCATCCCAAAGCCAAAACCAGCAAAACTTACTGGGTACAGGTAGAGGGCGAAGTATCAGATGAAGCCATCGAAGCGCTATGCAATGGTGTTGAATTAAAAGATGGCCTGACCCGGCCAGCTAAAGTACAACGCATGGCAGAGCCTGCGGTATGGCCTCGCAACCCGCCTATTCGGGAACGGGCGAATATTCCAACCACCTGGTTGTCGATCACCATCAGCGAAGGCCGTAACCGCCAGGTTCGTCGCATGACCGCTCATGTGGGCAACCCCACCTTACGCCTCATCCGCTATCGGGTGGGAAACTGGACACTGGATGGCATTGCCAATGGTGAATACGTCAGCCTGCCCGGCCCGCCAATGAAACCGGTCGATAAGGCAAATAAACGCCCTGCCCGACGGAGCCGGCCCAAACAACGGCAAAAAACACGGTAAGCGCCGCAAAAAGGCGCTTTTAGAGGTGCCAAAAGTTGCATTTTCTGGTAAACTCCGCGCCCCGTAAATAACATGAGAGTGCACGGTTAACTAATGTCTCAGCTTGCCACTTCGGCCCCCAATAAACAAAAAGTCATCGTCGGTATGTCCGGTGGTGTGGATTCTTCTGTTTCTGCTTATTTGCTTCAGCAACAAGGCTACGAAGTAGAAGGCCTGTTTATGAAAAACTGGGAAGAAGACGACAACGACGAATACTGTGCCGCGGCAGAAGATTTAGCCGATGCCCAGGCGGTTGCCGATAAACTGGGTATCTACCTGCACACCATTAACTTTGCTGCCGAGTACTGGGACAACGTGTTTGAGTATTTCCTGGCAGAATACAAAGCGGGCCGCACGCCGAATCCGGATATCATGTGCAACAAGGAAATCAAATTTAAGGCTTTCCTTGAATACGCTGCTGAAGACTTAGGTGCCGACTTTATTGCCACCGGCCATTATGTGCGCCGCCGCGAAGTTAATGGCCACTGGCAGATGTTGCGTGGTCTGGACAACAACAAAGACCAAAGCTATTTCCTCTACACCCTGGGCGAAGAACACGTTGCCAAAACCCTGTTCCCGGTGGGCGACATCGAGAAACCACAGGTTCGCGAAATTGCCGAGCAACAAGGCCTGGTTACCGCTGACAAAAAAGACAGCACCGGCATATGTTTTATCGGCGAACGTAAATTTAAAGACTTCTTAAGTCAGTACCTGCCAGCCCAACCCGGTATCATCGAAACCGCCGAAGGTGTTGAAATTGGCCAGCACGAAGGGCTGATGTATCATACCCTGGGGCAGCGTAAAGGCTTGCATATTGGCGGCCTGGCCGAATACGGCGACGACCCCTGGTATGTGGTAGACAAAGACGTTGAGCGCAATGTGCTTATCGTTGGCCAGGGCGCTAACCACCCTCGCCTTTACTCCGACGGTCTGATTGCCAAGCAATTGCACTGGGTTAACCGTACAGCGCCAACCGAACCATTCCGAGCCGCAGTGAAAACCCGTTACCGCCAGCAGGATATCCCCTGCCTGGTGACGCCCATGGGCGATGATCAGGTAAAGGTGACCTTCGACGAACCACAAAAGGCGGTTACGCCCGGTCAGTCAGCGGTATTTTATCAGGACGAAGTCTGCCTGGGTGGCGGCATTATTGAGAGTTACCTACGCTAATGTTGGATGCAGCCATCGAAAAACAACTGGGTCTGGCGGGTGTTTGTCAGGCCGCACGACTGGTGCAGTCAATTGCCCGCGCCGGCGAAGCCGATAAACAGGCCGTAGAAGCCAGCTTATCAAGCATTCTGGTCACCGATTCAGACACCACACAACAGGTGTTTGGCCAGTTGGAAAATTTAAAAACCGGTTTTCAGGTGATTGTTGCTCAGCTAGGCGATCATAACTCCAAAAAAGATACCGAGCTGACCCGCTACATTGCCAGTGTACTTGGGCTCGAGCGAAAATTGGCTCGAAACCGTAAAGCAATGAATGAACTGGGTGAGCGTATATCCCATGTGCAACGCCAACTGGCGCATATGGACTTTGAAAGTCCGCAGATTTTATCATCGCTGGCAAGTATTTATTCAGACGTGATCAGCCCGCTGGCGCCCAAGATTCAGATTGCCGGTAATCCCAGCTGTCTGAGTCAGCCACTCAATCAACACCGGGTGCGGGCGCTGTTGCTGGCTGGCGTTCGCGCCGCCGTATTATGGCGACAGCTGGGCGGTCAGCGCCGACAGATTTTATTTAAACGTAAAGCAATTCTACGCAGTGCCCAGCAGGCACTGAGATTAATGAACTAATTGAGGAGCAAAAGGTGGAACTATCCCAATTAACGGCAATTTCTCCGGTCGATGGTCGGTATGCCTCTAAAACAGCCGAGTTACGGTCTATTTTTAGTGAGTACGGCCTGCTTAAATACCGGGTTGAAGTTGAAGTCAGATGGTTACAAAAACTGTCTAAACTGGACGGTATCACCGAAGTCCCTGACTTTTCTCCTCAGTCACACAAATTACTCGACAGCATTGTGGCAGAATTTTCAGTAGACGATGCCCGCCGTATCAAAGAAATCGAACGTACCACCAACCACGATGTAAAAGCGGTAGAGTATTTCCTCAAGGAAAAAGTCGCTGATAACAGTGAATTGAACGCTATCAGTGAGTTTATCCACTTTGCCTGTACCTCAGAAGACATCAATAACTTGTCGCATGCCCTGATGTGCACCGAAGCTCGTGATACCGTTATCCTGCCTTACTGCGATAAATTAATCGATGCGCTGAAAGATCTGGCCCGCGAATACCGCAGTATTCCAATGATGGCCCGTACGCATGGTCAGCCGGCATCGCCTACTACCATGGGCAAAGAAATGGCCAACGTAGCCGTGCGCTTACAACGTCAGCGCGACCAAATCGCGGCAGTGAGCCTGCTGGGTAAAATTAACGGTGCGGTGGGTAACTACAACGCTCACCTGTCGGCGTACCCTGAGCTGGATTGGCATACTATCTCTGAAGAGTTTGTCACCAGCCTGGGCATTACCTGGAATGCCTTTACCACGCAAATCGAGCCGCATGATTATATTGCCGAGCTGTTTGATGCCATTGCACGTTTTAACACTATCCTGCTGGATTTCGATCGTGACGTCTGGGGTTACATTGCACTGGGTCACTTTAAGCAAAAAACGATTGCGGGCGAAATTGGCTCCTCTACCATGCCGCATAAAGTTAACCCTATCGACTTTGAAAACTCTGAAGGTAACCTGGGCATCGCTAATGCTATTTTCGATCACCTGGCAGCCAAACTGCCGGTATCACGCTGGCAGCGTGATCTGACCGACTCAACGGTACTGCGTAACCTGGGTGTTGGCGTTGGCTATGCCGTTATCGCTTATCAGGCCACGCTTAAAGGCATCAGCAAACTGGAAGTTAACGAGCAAAGCCTGCTTAACGAACTGGACAATAACTGGGAGCTGCTGGCAGAGCCTATTCAAACCGTTATGCGTCGTTACGGTATCGAAAAGCCGTATGAAAA
>CATMRP010000232.1 GCA_950073835.1 uncultured Alteromonadaceae bacterium | reverse complement strand
ATTGTCATAGTGCTGAAAAGTAGAGCGGATAATATAACTTGTCTTCTCATTGCCTGACTGTAATACGTCCATTTAAAAAAGTGTTCGTAGCATAACATAACCAAGCGAAAAGGCATGCACTGATTATCAGCCTGCATAATCTCTGAACAGAAACGAATTTAACTGAGTAAAAAATGTTCGTTTAAATTTAAATTTTATCGGGGGGGTAGTCAGTTATACTAATGTTTACTATTATGTCGGGTGATTATAGTGACCTCTCCACGAAGCCTCTGGTGGCTGGTGTAGCCATGTATAGGTTCGATGATATTCTCAATGGAGTTAGTGAATAAATGGATTTTCCTGGTAGTAGTGTGGGCGTGATAACACAGGTGGGTAAGGATTCTGTGGAGAAAAGTAAGGCATGATGGACTATCTGCAGTTTATTCCGTTATTTACAGCATTTTTTGTTGCATTGATATTGCTGGTGGTGATGACACCTCTGGCCCATCAGTTTGGGCTCGTTGATCAGCCGTCATACAGAAAACGCCACAATGGCATAGTGCCATTGACGGGCGGTGTAGCTATTTTTGTTGCAGTACTGGTAGCCAGTGTATTGACTGACGTGTGGATGAAAAATAACCCGCTGTTTTTTACCGCGTCGGCTTTTATTGTGCTGCTTGGTATGCTCGACGACCGCTTTGACCTGAGCGCCAAAGGGCGTCTGGTATGCCAGTTTGGTGTAGCCTCAATAATGGCCTGGAGCGCTCAGAATTACATTACCTCCCTTGGTGATATTTTTGGCTTTGGTTCAGTGTACCTCGGCCTTGCTGGCTATTTTTTCACCTTGGTGTGTGTTGTTGGGGTAATCAATGCCATCAATATGATTGACGGTATCGATGGTCTGGCAGGCGGCATGAGTCTGGTTGTGCTGTTAAGCGTGGTGAGTTTGTTATTATTGTCTGATAACGGCGCTGCGATTATGGAACCGCTGGTTATTATTGCTGCGATTGTGCCGTTTTTAGCGTTCAACCTTAGTCTCAAAGGTTTTAAAGGCAATAAAATATTTATGGGTGATGCCGGTAGCATGTTTGTTGGCCTCACTATTGTCTGGTTACTGGTCGATCACACCCAGGGGCCAGGTGCTTCACTTCGCCCGATCACCGGCGTTTGGCTGATTGGATTACCGCTTATGGATATGGCGGCGATTATGTTCAGACGGGCGAGAAAAGGGCAGTCGGTGCTAAGACCTGATCGCAAGCACCTGCACAATATTTTCATGCGCGCAGGCTTTAGCCCCCGTCGTTCGTTAGTTGCGATTCTTCTGATGGGCGCAGGATATTGCCTGATCGGTATACTCGGTGAGGTTTACCAGGTGCCGGCTTACATCATGTTCTGGGGATTCATGGCGTTGCTAGTCATTTACAGTGCGGCAATTATGAATATCTGGAAAATTATACGGGTATTCCGGGCGCTAAAACGCCGCCTGTTGCCCGCATAACTGCATCACAATGGTGCATATTTTGGAAAAAATCCGGTACACTTCGGGTTACTGTGGCTAGCCGGATTTTATCTTGACCCCCAACTTTTCTATAAAACACAGCAACTACCGGGTGCATGAAATCCCCGCCATTGTTGCTATGGCCGTTTACGAAAAGGACTGTGCAGACTGGGTCGACCAGGCAATAGCCAGTATCCGTCAGCAAACCTACAGCGACTTTCTTTACGTTATTGTTATCGATGGGCATATATCACCTGAACTACTGGCGATTATCATGCATCATGCTGAGGATGACGACCGTTTGGTGATTATAGAAGGTAGCGCCAACAGGGGGTTGGCAACCTGTATGAACTTTGCTATCGACTGGTCTTTGTCATTAAAACCGCAGTATTTTTTTCGTATGGATGCCGACGACATTTCAGAACTGAACCGTCTGGAAAAGCAAATAGCCTATCTGACCAAACATGCGCACGTTGCTATTTTAGGTACGGGCCTGGTTGAAATAAATGAACAAAACAATCAGGTGGGGGCGCGGGTAATGCCACAGACCAATCGTCAAATAACTCGTCTTTTACCGCGCCGGTGTACCATAAATCACCCCACGGTCTGTATTCGCTACAAAGTGTTCACCGATGGCTATCGCTATGACGATGCACTGCAAAATACCCAGGACTATTTTCTCTGGATAGAACTTGCCGCGGCCGGTTACATTTTTTGTAATCTAAAGGATAAGTTGCTGCGGTTTCGGCGGGTCAATGATTTTTACAAGCGTCGCGGGCTGATAAAGTCATTAAATGAGTTCCGGGCCCGTTTCCGGGCAATGCGTTGGCTTAAACGCCTGACCCCTTACAATCTTTTGTATGCCTGCATGGTTTTGGGCCTGCGGATGATGCCGTCGTGGGTGGTCAAAATGGCCTATAAGCTCGACAGACACTTACTTGAAAAAATTATAAAGCATTGAAATTTTCGGCCATTATCATTCTCTTTCATCCTGAGCAGCATATTTTGCTCACTAACATCAGGTTACTGGAGCAGAGTGGCTGGCAGGTGATTATTGTGGATAATTCTCCGCAAAGCCACCAACACTGGCTGTCGTCTGCAGTTGAGTTCAGGCACTGCCCTGACAATGCAGGGATTGCCTGTGCGCAAAATATCGGTTTGTTACTGGCCAAACAGCTCGGACATGACTATGCCATGTTACTTGATCAGGATAGTCACCTTACTGAGCAGTTACTGCAAACGGTGCAGCAGCGTGTGGTTGAAGCACAGTCTTTTTATACAAATCTTGCGGCTTATGGCCCCTCTATCGTCAGCGAATTTGACGGACAGGTTGTCCGAGCAAAAGTGCAACGCGCTGTACCCGATGAACATGGTTTCCTGCATAGCAGGCAGATTATCGCGTCCGGCAAGGTCATTCCGATATCCGTGCTTGCTGACATTGGCTTGATGGAAGATGCTTTATTTATAGATGGCGTGGATCATGAATGGTGTTGGCGGGCCAGCCAAAAGGGGTATCGGATCATCACTGATACAAACGCCTTATTGCGCCATAAACAAGGAGAATCCCGCAAGCGTATCCTCGGGTTCACGTTTAAGGTGGGTAGTCCTGTGCGGCTATATTATCAATTTCGCAATATCCTCATATTATTGCGCCGCTCTTATGTTCCACTGTACTGGAAAGTCAGGAATTGTATCGCCCTGCCAGTCAGGTGGATAGTGAACGGCTGGTGTTTGGAGCAGCGCAAGGCTCGTCGCCAGTATATGATGCAAGGGTTGAAGGATGGCCTGTGTAAACGGACCGGACGTTACAAGGCCGACCAATAAGTTTTCTGTTGAGCCTGTTACGTCATGATGCTTTAATGTTTTAGTTTTATTATTCGATTTGCCTGATTAACCCAGGCGCCGCTGAGTTTTAGAAGGAAGGGAACAAGTGAAGGTAACAGTCTTTGGAATTGGCTATGTGGGCCTGGTGCAGGCTGCAGTGTTAGCTGACGTGGGCCACGACGTTGTATGTGTGGATGTGGATCAGGCCAAGGTTGATAACCTCAAAAATGGCATTATCCCCATTTACGAGCCGGGCTTAACGCCTCTGGTCACCAGTAATTATGAGGGCGGCCGGGTAGACTTTACCACTGATGCCAAAATGGGGGTCGAGCATGGTGAGCTGATTTTTATTGCTGTGGGCACACCTCCGGATGAAGACGGCTCAGCCGATCTGAAATACGTGCTGGCGGTGGCAGAAACAGTGGCTACCCATATGCAGAACCATAAAATCATCATTAATAAATCTACCGTCCCGGTAGGTACTGCAGACAGAGTTACCGCAAAGGTAGCCGAAACGCTGGAAACACTGGGTAAAGCAGTCACTTTTGATGTGGTATCTAACCCTGAATTCTTAAAGGAAGGTGCAGCAGTCAACGATTGCATGCGACCTGACCGGATCATTATCGGCACCCAAAGTGAGAAAGCGGAGAAAAAGCTACGCGAACTCTATGCGCCTTTTAACCGTAATCATGACAAAGTTATCGTGATGGATATTCGTTCAGCGGAGCTTACCAAGTATGCCGCTAACTGTATGCTGGCCACCAAAATCAGCTTTATGAATGAAATGGCAAACCTGGCAGAACGATTTGGCGCCGACATTGAGAATGTACGCCGGGGTATCGGTTCTGACCCCAGAATCGGTTATCAGTTTATCTATCCAGGTTGTGGATACGGTGGTTCATGCTTCCCCAAAGATGTGCAAGCGCTCATTCGTAGTGCAAACCAGGTAGGCTACCAGGCAAAAGTACTGGAGTCAGTGGAAGCAGTTAACTACACCCAGAAAGAAAAACTGTTTGAATATATTTCTGGTCATTTCGATGGTGACCTTAAAGGCAAGACTGTCGCTTTATGGGGACTTTCATTTAAGCCGAATACCGATGATATGCGTGAAGCTTCCAGTCGCGTGCTGATGGAGTTGTTATGGGAACAAGGCGCTACGGTTCAGGCATACGACCCGGAAGCAATGGAAGAAACCCAGCGTATCTATGGCAGTCGCCCGGATCTTAAGTTAACCGGAACCAAAGAAGCTGCCCTTGATAGCGCTGATTTCCTGGTGATTTGTACTGAATGGCAGTCATTCCGGGCACCGGATTTTGATCTTATCAAAGAGAAACTGAGTATACCGTTAATTTTCGATGGCCGGAATTTGTATGATCCGAAAATCATGTCGGAATACGGATTGCATTACTACGCCATTGGTCGAGGACTATCAATAAAAGGACATAAACTATGAGTCAGGTAAAAAAAGCGGTTATTCCTGTAGCCGGCCTAGGTACGCGTATGCTGCCAGCAACCAAGGCTATTCCAAAGGAAATGCTGCCGGTTGTGGATAAACCACTAATTCAGTACGTGGTTAACGAGTGTGTGCAGGCGGGTTTAAAAGAAATTATTCTGGTCACCCACGCCAGTAAAAACAGCATCGAAAACCACTTTGATACCTCTTTCGAACTTGAAACCACGCTGGAACAGCGGGTTAAACGTCAGTTGCTTGAAGAAGTACAGGCTATTTGCCCGAAAGACGTAACAATCATGCACGTTCGCCAGGGCGCTGCTAAAGGTTTGGGACACGCAATCATGTGCGCGCACCCTATGGTGGGTGATGCACCCTTTGCGGTAGTTCTGCCCGATGTCATCATCGACGATTACGCCAGTAATCTGAAAAAAGATAACCTGGCAGATATGGTCGCGCGCTTCAATACCAGCCGGGTAAGCCAGGTAATGGTGGAGCAGGTACCTCAAGAGAATATTTCCAAGTTTGGTATTGTTGACTTGGAAGGCGCGACCATTAAGCCTGGTGAATCTGCCAAGATCCATGACATGGTTGAAAAGCCGCCACTGGAAGAAGCGCCCTCTGATCTGGCCGTAGTGGGTCGTTACGTGTTGTCACATGAAATCTGGCCGCTGCTTGAGTACACTCCGCCGGGCGCAGGGGGTGAAATTCAGTTAACGGATGCCATCACTTCACTGATGAAGGTTGAACAGGTTGATGCTTACTACATGAAAGGTAAGAGTCATGACTGTGGTAGTAAACTGGGCTA
>CATMRP010000231.1 GCA_950073835.1 uncultured Alteromonadaceae bacterium | reverse complement strand
GTTTCTGAGATGTCGAAATCGGTACAGTTTATTTACATATCACATAATAAAATCGCGATGGAGATGGCGAGTCACCTTACCGGTGTCACCATGGCTGAACCGGGCGTGTCACGCATGGTAGCCGTGGATGTCGATGAAGCCGTTTCCATGGTAGACGCATAAATTTATAGGCGAAAGAAGTCGATGGAAGAAGAATTACGTTTGTCATTGTTGCTACTGGGTGGTTTTTTTATCCTTGGTGTGCTGGCACATGGCTTATGGAATATCCGCAAAAACAGTCAGGCCAAAAAGCCTCAGCGGCGTGTTGAGCCGGAGGGTTGGCAGGATGAAGAGCGTGACGACGAGCCAAGTAACCTGAAAACTGCTGACGATTTCGATGAGTACGGTATTGGCGAAGTACGGGTAATTCGTCATTCAACAACCGACGTTGATGAGTCAGAGTACGCTCCCGACAACGTAAAAGACGAAACTACAAATGAAGCAGCGGACGACGGCCTCGTTGAGTCTTCTGTTTCGGATGATAATGACGTCACTCACACCAACGAGAGTGAAAGTGAGCCGGCTGATAAACCTGCCGAGACACCTAAAGAAAAACTTTATGCTTCGGTAGTAACCAATCCGAAACCACAGTATCAGCACGATAACGTGGTAGAGCTACCTGATTCCGTACCTGCGCCGCCGTCTTTCTTGTTAAAAGAAGAGGAAAGTGCTCAGCCTGAGGCAAAACCAGAGCCTGCACCGCATGAAGAGCAGGACGACTTTTCACTGGATACTCAGCCTGCGCCACCAGAGTCCAAAACTCCGGCTGGTGAAGATAAAACTGAAAAAACGCCGGAAGCAGCGCCTGCGACACCTAAAAAGCGCAGCCGCCCGGCCAGCCGGAAACGCCAGGAACCGCGTTTTGGTGATGAAGATCAGATGCAGATTGATTTTGATGATTCGGTTAAGGCAGCCGAGGCTCAGGCAGCACAGACTGCCGCTCAGGTAGAACCGGAAGTGCTGATCCTCAACGTACGGGCCCCGGAGGATTCACCCATCAGTGGTGCGGCATTGCTGCCTATGCTGTTAACCCTGGGCTTTAAGTTTGGCGATCAGGACATTTTCCACCGCCATGTCAATTCCAATGGCAAAGGCCCGGTGCTGTTTAGCTTAGCTAACATGTTCAAACCGGGGAATTTTGATATTGATAACCTGGAAACTTTCACAACACGCGGCGTTTCGCTGTTTATGCTTTTGCCGATAGAAGGCGATCCACATCAGGTATTTAATATGATGCATAATGCGGCCCGTAAGATTGCTGATGAGTTTAATGCTCAGGTGCTCGACGGTCGCCGCAGTGTGTTATCCAAACAGGGCTTACAGCAGTACGTTGAAAAGATCCGCGACTTTGAACGCAAACGTATGATAGCCCGTCACTAAGTTTACTATCCTGAATTCGTTGTACTACTGTTAAAAGGCAGTAGTACAACATCAACAGAGCAATTCCCATGAGTGATCAAACCGTCATCGCGCAACTCGAAGCATTGCGCGAGAAAATTAATGACTATAACTATCAGTACTACGTGCTGGATGATCCCAGTGTGCCCGACAGCGAATACGATCGCCAGATGCAAGCACTACAGGCGCTGGAAGGCGAGCATCCGGAGCTTATTACCCCGGATTCACCCAGTCAGAAGGTAGGCGGCCAGCCGCTGGGAGCCTTTGAACAGGTAACCCACGAAGTGCCAATGCTATCGCTGGATAATGCCTTTGAAGAAGCCGATCTGAAAGCTTTTGAAAAACGCCTGCTCGACCGCCTTAAAGCCGATATTAAGCTAGCCTACAGCTGTGAGCCAAAACTCGACGGACTGGCCGTTTCGATTTTATACGAGAACGGCGTGCTGGTGCGCGCTGCCACCCGCGGAGATGGGCAGGTAGGTGAAAATATCACTGCTAATGTCAGAACCATCGCCAACGTGCCATTGAAATTACGCGGCACAGACTTACCCGAAAGGATTGAAGTGCGCGGTGAGGTGTTTATGCCTCGCGACGGCTTTGAAAAACTCAACGAAAACCAGCGTAATGCCGGGCTTAAGGTGTTTGCTAACCCGCGTAACGCCGCTGCCGGCAGCTTACGTCAACTGGACTCCCGGATTACCGCTAAACGCCCGTTAAAGTTCTATGCCTACTCGCTGGGTGTTGTGGCACCGGGTGACTTTACCTTACCGGACAGTCACCATGAGCGTCTTAAGCAGTTAGCAGAGTGGGGGATCCCCTTGTGCCCGGATATCGGCATTACTGAAGGGGCCAGCGGTTGTTTAGCGTACTATGAGCAAATTCTGTCGCGCCGCGATGGTCTTCCTTACGATATCGATGGCGTAGTGTTTAAAGTGGATGATATCGCCCTGCAACAACAACTGGGATTCGTTGCCCGGGCGCCACGCTGGGCTATTGCACAGAAGTTTCCGGCGCAGGAAGAGATGACCCGCTTACTCGACGTAGAGTTTCAGGTTGGACGCACAGGTGCAATCACGCCGGTTGCCCGCCTTGAGCCGGTGTTTGTTGGCGGCGTAACGGTGTCTAACGCTACCCTGCACAATCAGGACGAAGTAGAGCGGCTGGGCGTTTGTATCGGCGATACAGTGATTATTCGCCGGGCGGGGGATGTGATCCCGCAGGTGGTTTCAGTGGTAGCTGATAAGCGACCAGAAGACGCACGGGAGATTCAGTTTCCGGCTCAGTGCCCGGTGTGTGACTCTCAGGTAGAGAAACTGGCCGATGAAGCCGTGGCTCGCTGTACCGGTGGGTTAATTTGTCCGGCCCAACGCAAACAGGCGTTAAAGCATTTTGCATCACGCAAAGCGCTGGATATAGACGGGCTGGGTGACAAACTGATAGAGCAATTGGTAGACGCCGGGCTATTAAAAACGCCCGTGGATATATTTAACCTTACGTTTCCAGCGCTGATCCAGCTGGAGCGGATGGGTGATAAGTCGGCGGCAAATTTATTGCAGGCAATTCATAATGCAAAGCAAACCACATTACCAAAATTTCTGTATGCTTTGGGGATCCGTGAAGTAGGTGAAACCACGGCGGCTAATCTGGCACTGCATTTTCAAACCTTAGAAGCGATCCAAAACGCGAGCCTGGATGATTTACAGGCAGTGCAGGACGTGGGGGTTGTGGTCGCTGAGCACGTGTTTAACTTCTTTAATGAGTCGCATAACACCGAGGTGCTCGAAGGCTTACTGAGCGCAGGCTTAAACTGGCCGGAGATTGAAGCGCCGGATGAGGCGGATCTGGTACTCGATGGCAAAACCTGCGTGGTGACCGGCACGCTGAGCCAAATGTCCCGGAATGATGTGAAGGCATTACTGCAGCAGGCGGGCGCCAAGGTGGCAGGCAGCGTATCTGCAAAAACTGACTTCCTGGTGGCCGGCGAAAAAGCCGGATCCAAACTGGCCAAAGCCCAGGAACTGGATGTGGAAGTGTGGGATGAAGAACGTTTAATGGCGTTTCTGACGGATAACGGTCTGGTATAACTAACATGCCGGACAACGTCCGGCTGTTCTTTAGCTATGAATTTTCATGGGCAATGAAACTGCAAATAAGTATTACGGCATCGCTCAAATCAAGTCTGGCTTGGGCGATAAGCGGACATCAGATGGTCAGCTGTAATCGTCTGCTAAGCCAAATTGATCATATAAAACGCCTGTTTAGAGCAAAACGTGATCAATAGTTTTCACACAGCCTGTACGGATAGCGGTTGCTTGCAAACCTGATTTTTGATGGATTTAAGTGACAAAAGACAGATCACATAGATGCCGTTCGTTTAACCCAAGTAGTACGACTGAACTGCCTCTCTGCACAGTAGCGCTTAGCATACAAAGACGCCATGGTGTTGGCATTGTTAAACGAATAAACAACAAGGAATGTTGTGTTACTCAACCAGGACGTCACCTATAAGGCAATGATATTATTACCTGTTATGGCCTAAAATTTACTCGGGCACCGGAATTCTGTTGAGATAATAGATATTTAAATCATCTGAATTCGCCACCACAATATCGGGGCGGCCATCGTTATCCAAGTCTGCAGCTTCAATGTCATAAGTCCGGGCAGCCATATCGGTTAAGTTTGTAGCCCTGAACTGCAATGCTTCGTTAAAGAACACTTGATTCGGCTTTTCATAGTTAGCAACGGCAATATCCAAAGCGCCATCCCCATCAAAATCAGCCAGCGTTAAGGCATATGAATCGACATAATTATCGCCAAAGCTCATCATGCGGTTAAATGTCAGGTCTTTACTGCCAAAATAGATGCTGTTCGGTGCATTTAGATTGGCGCATACAATATCTAAAAATCCATCACCGTCCATATCAGCCACAGCAATCGATCGGGAATCCACTCCGTCCTTACCGAAAATCTGACCAGAAGAGAACACCATACTCCCCTGATTAAGATACATTTTACTCGGTCTCCCATCACGATTAGCCAGTAAAATGTCTGGCCGGCCATCATCGTTTATATCAGCTATAGCAGCATCGATGGCTGAATTACGTTTATCCCCAAAAGGAGAACAACTAAACTGCCAGTTGCCATTGTTGTAGCACAAGGTATTTCTCTGCTGACGATTGATAATAAGTATATCGCTGAAACCATTACCATTAATATCGGCCAGTGCGACATTTCTGGCGTGAGACAGACTGGCCAATTCCTGCATATAGATGAAGTGCCCGCCGCCGTCATTCACAAAGAGTCGGTGCGGAGCCATATCGTTAATTTCAACAATATCCAAATCCCCATCATCATCCAGGTCAACCAATTCGGCGGTATAACTGGTCATTGCAATGTTATCTACCGGCATGGATACCTGAAAACGCCCGCTTTGTCCCAGAAAGATTTGATTTATTTGTGGCCAGTGACGGCCATTGGCCACTACGACATCAGGCATGCCATCGCCATTCACATCACCGACACTGACCGAAGCGCTGCGACCCTTATCAGCCCCTAAACTAAAAAAGGGCTCCTTGTAATTCATGTCCGAAGGAGAGTGAAATCCGGAATCTTGTGCGATAGCAATTGTGCTACTTACGTAAATGCTTAGTATACTGAGGTGAAGTATCCATTTCATCGTTTATCCTGGTTCAAATCTATTAAGCCGTCTTTGTGGTGTATAGACGTTGTTTAGCATGAGTACGTAATAACAATGTATACCATTTATACTCAATCCTGAACATGTCCGCTACGAAACTCCAGCCTATCCCCATTCAACTGGATGATGGGAATTGAGTTGCCGTCTGTCGATGATTTTCGGGCCTGATGATCTTTATTGTACAAACTTAGGTTAGGAAAAACGCGATTAGCCTGGCACCAAAGGGGGAAGCCCGAGGGTAACGTTTGTTCGTGATATATGCAGTTTTAATGACCCAAATGTGTAAGAGCGGACATGTTGGCACTAGCTCATCATGGGCTGCTTTACACGTAAGGCTGCCGTTGGCTCATTGCAATTTTGACGACAGCTATGAGCGTGATGCGGACATTTACATCCTTACCGCCCCCCTATAACTTCCTTAAATTCCTTGGCGTAATTTCTACTTAATCGAACTTGAATGTCTCCAGAAAGGCTAACAT
>CATMRP010000230.1 GCA_950073835.1 uncultured Alteromonadaceae bacterium | reverse complement strand
TGATGGATCTTAAGGTTCTGGATAATGATATTGTTGGCCCGGCGAATCGAAATACCAATGCCGTCAAACTCACCGCGATCGGCCACACCAATAATGGAAACATTGTCCATATCCTTAATTTCGATGGAGCGACCGCTGCCATCATTGTTGGCGTCGGTAATAACACCATCCACATATATGGTTACCGGCGTATTAGCGTTACTGGCTTCTTCAAGCGCAGCGGTTAATTTCGCCCCGGTATCAACTGTAACCACCATGCCACCGGCGCCACCGGTAATATCAAAATTGTGACCGGCAAAGCCTTTATCGGTGACTTCTTCGATGATGACCGGCGCATCCAGCGGTTGAGGCTCCCAGCCAGCGCCATCATTGTAGCCGGCAAAAACGCTGGCACGTGTGCTGTAATCAGCCACTTCAGTCTCCGACAGCAGATAACCGCCCGCCCGGGCAGACAGATCCAGTGCATTGCCCTGACTGTCCATACTGCCGTATTCACGCCAACCTGCATTAGCCGTAGCAGGATCCGGGTTGGGTTGTGGCTGACCATTAATGCCGTTGTACGCCCAGCCCACTGCAGCAATATGCTCACCAAAGGTGTTATTAACCAGGGTAATGTTGTCGTAGTAGCTACTGTTACCACCACTGCGGGCAATATAGGTAGAACCGGCTTCAACAGTTGTGCCCAGCGGCCCCGGGCCATGGGTAAAATCACTGTTTAAGAACACAAAACCCGGATCATCAGCATTTTGAACCCGCGCCTGCAGCACATAGCCGCCCGGTGAAGTGACGTCGCTGCCGTACTTCGAATCGCCTATAGTGCGGATTTCGCTTTCTTCAAACAACGCCGCGGTTGCATAGCCCCAGATGAAGTCAACGTTACCGGCCACCAGCGTATTGTAGAACCAGCTGTAGCCCTTCAGCAGCAGCGTATCCTGCTCGCTGATAAAGTTCATGTTATTGGCAATCAGGCGATGACTGCTATTAAAGTAGATCGTTTCGGCCTGATTCGAGTCGACGTTATTGCGGGTATGGCTGTTCTTCAGGGTAAAGTTATTCAGCACCAGATTATCGGCACTTTCTACCAGGAATACGCTACGCCCACCGTTTGGTGTGCCGGTTCCCGGCGCTTCACTGCCGCCGGTGCCACCGTTAAAGGACTCGTAGTTATTGTAGTAAATAACCGTATTGTCGCGATCTTCGCCTTCAATAGTCAGGTTATTCTTATTGCGCACGTAGAGCAGCTCATTGTACATACCGGTCTTAACGGTAATGGTAGCCGCAGTGTCTTTCGCCACATTTTCCATTACGTAGTTAAGTGCACCCTGTACTGTTCTGAAATCTGCCAGTCCGTCATCATCTACGGTTACTTCACTGCCTGATGGTCCTATTTCCTGGGTGGTAAACTGCCAGCCAGCCGTTTTACCCATACCGGTAAAATCACTGCCGTTAAGCTGGGTGCCGGTAACCACACCCTCACCAATGGCCACATAATAGGTTTTATCGTAGTCCAGGGCGTTGGTGTGCGGAACGATAGTCAGGGTATTACCATCCACCTTAAACGGGCGGTAATTAACCCGGCGCAGGCGGTCCTGTCCGGTGTAGCCCAGTGCATCGATATCGCCGCCCAGGGTAATTACATCAGCCACCGTGTCGTCGGCCGCATCATAAATGCGTACTTCACCAACCTCAGCCAGCACTGGTGCACTATCAAAGGTAATCGACAAGCGGCCGTCCACATAGGCATTGGTTGCAGCAATCGCAGGGGACGTTCTGCCAGTCAGGTCGCCGTAATCACCGGTTGGCATTACAAAGCCTTCGGTCACTAATACCCCAACACTGCGCACCAGGGTAGGATCGGAGCCTGACGTAAAGGTTACTGTGGCACTCCCTGCTGCGGCAGGTGTAAGGGTAACGTTGGGCCCATCAATAGCAACGCTCACCACGCTCTCATCGGACGATGTAACCGTAAAGGTATCGTCGGTAATGCCATCATTTTGCACAGCGGTGACATACACGATCAGCGGATCCGTTGTGGTTGTGGCGTTCCATTCTGTGTCTTTATAGTCCAGGGTAAGTTGCACCGGCTTCACGCTCGGATCGCCTACCTTGAAATCGTCCATTTCAAAGGAACGGTTATTGGTGAACATGCCAATCAGTCCTTTCGCCGTAAAGGTAGTATCACTGATTGAACCCATTTCCTCGCCATCCAGATAAACCGTTAGGGTGTCGCCTACCAGGTCGAATCGTACGCGGTACCATACGCCATCGGTACCGTCTTTTTCGCCCAATAACAATGGCGTACTGGCCTGTACCGGACGATTAATGGAACCGTCGGTGCTAATAGCAATTTCTACCCGTGTACTGCTTGATGAGTTCTGCAGATTTAAACCGCCGCCGTACCAGTTACCGGCGCTGTCGTAGCGTGCGGTAAAGTACAGCTGTTTGTTAGCGGTAGTGCTGTTTTGACGCGGACGAATACGGGCTTCCACATAGTAGTCAGCCGTATCCGGAATTTGCGCCATGGCTTCATCGGTGAGTTGAATGATTTCACCACCGGCCCCCCCGGCGGTATAGCGCAGCATGTCGTTACCGGTATCACTGGTATAAATATCAAAGCTACCAATAGCGCCTTCGGTATTGTCCGGCTGGGCCAGCAGATGCCAGTTATCGGTGTTACCGCTACTGAAGTCATCACAAAAATACAGGCTTGAATCATCTTCACAGGAAAACATGCTGGCATCTTCAATGTACTCAATGCGCAGATTGTTAATCACCACGGTACCGCCACTTTCGGTACGCAGTTGCAGGAAGGAATTTTCCGATGCCACCAACCCTTCTACTTCCAGCGTGGTGCCGGGTTCCAGTGTATTGATCAGCTCACTGTAAAAACGTGACTCACCACCGTGCACTGATTTGCTGCTGCTACTGGTGTTGTTATCCACATAAATCTGGAATTTATTGTCACCCTCGGTATCACTGACCGACACAATATCCATCACCACTTTATACGGGCGGCTTAAATCAAGCACACCGGTGAAAATCGTGTCATCGGCAGAGGTTTCTGTTTCTGGTACGGAATTACCAATGGTGAAACGACCTGAATCGATTTGCAGGCCATCGCTCACTACCATCACCGTGCCGCCGGTACGGTAGTAAAGTGGCAGGGTTTCACCGTTACTGTTTACCAGGCTGGCAAAAGCATCAGAGAAGATATCCTCCGTCACGCCAATGTAATTATAGGTAAGCGGCAAATCCACCTGCGGGATTTCAGGTTGCTCTGGCACTTCAGGTTCTTCTGGTTCTTCCGGCTCCTCCGGTACTTCGGGTGCATCCACGGCATCGGCCACCGTTTCGATGGTCAGGTTATCAATGGTGATATTGCCGGAACTGTCGGTGCGGAACTGAAAGAACGAGTTAGTAATGGCCGGGTCTAATATGCGCGCATCCGGGTCATCTACCGGTAATCCCGTCACATCGGTACCGGGCTCATAGGTGTAGGTGAAGCGCTGACCAATCGGGAAGTTTTCGTCGCTGATGCTCATCCCAATAAACTTACTGGCACCGCCATGCACGGAGTTGCCCTGACTGGTGGTGTTGTTATCCACGTATATATTCAGGCTGCCGGCACTGGTATGGGAAATGACATCAAAGCTAATGGTAAAGCCTTCGCTGATATTAAAAATACCGGTTCCCACCGTATCTGATGAGGTCGTTTCAACACCGGGCGTAGTATTACCAATGGTAAAGCGCGCACCAGACAGATTAAGCTGGCCCAGCTCCGGGTCGATGACCGGACTGCCGCCGGTTTTAAAGTACATAGCGCTGCTATTCGGATCATCGGTTAAACGTTTATAGCCCGACGAAAAGAAAGTGGTAATGTCGGTATCAAAGCTTTCCGCCAATGCAGGCTCGACATTAGACGCTTGTTCTTCTAATGCAATCAGCTCCAGATCGGCCTGTTCTTCAGTGAGTACCAGCAGATTATCCTGCGGGTCCTCACCGGCATCACAGGCCCGCACTAAGCTGGCTACTGCCTGGGTAGGATCATCAAACCAGCATAAACTGTATACCTGATTAACCGTATTGTATGAACGGGAAACCAGGTAATGAGTGCTGGTATCGGTGGTCAGCACCAGCGCCCGGCGACCAAAAGCAAAGCCATAGGTACCGGTTGTGGTCACTTCGCCTTCCGTGTAGCTGAACGAACCTGTCAGACCGCCAGCGTCGTCCGGCGTAAACGTAACTGCCGACTTCACCGCACTACTGCCCTGAATGTAAGTGTTGTACAAGGTGCCAGTGATCAGCTCAATGTTAATGGCATTGGTCAGCAGGGTGCCATATTCGGTTTCAAGATAGTTAACAAAATGCGCTACTGCGTCATCATAGTCTGTTAACGTGGTGCTGCCCCCCGCGGTGGCCAGCCATGGTTCTACATCGGCAGCAAAGGCGTCGCTGTCCTGAGCGAAAAATGATTCAACGGTCTCGCCTTCCTCAAGCATCATTTGCGCAGCTGCTGCAGCATTGGCAGAAATGCTGATCCCGTTGGTAGGGTCGGCATCGGTATCCAGCGCCTGCAACAAGCGCAGGGTATTGACTACTGCCGGGTTAAACGGATTATCGGTCTGAAACAGCGCCAGCGGCGTTAATAAACTCGATACCGGCACGGTAGGAAACGTAAAGTCACCGATTGAAAACGTTATCTGATCGCCACGAAAGTAGGAAAATTCACCATTTTCATTGGTTGTGCCGTCGGGGAAAGACTCTGAGCTGTAACTTAAGCCCCCGACCGGGGCGTCAACAAACTGGCCGGTCAGCGCAGGCGCCGGCTCTTCCTTTACATTGATGGTTTGTTCAAATCCGCAACCGGTTACCAATACGGCGCTACCCACCAGAGCAGCAATGCGATTGAGCTTTTTCATGTTCACCCTCCCAGGATGATAGTGCGGGAGTGCGGCCTGGCGGCACCAAAGCAGTGTCCGCCCCTGATGCCACGTTCCCGTTTCAATTAACTGTGCAGAGGCAAAGCCTCGTTATCGTTTAATAGAACTTGATCGTGGCACCTAACTGATAGGTCTGGCCGTACACTTCTTTTTGATACAGGATGTTGCCACCACTGTACTCATTGCCTTTAAAGAAGCGTAAATCTTCCTGTGAGGTCAGATTAAGCGCATCAAAATACAACTGAACGTTTTCGGTCAGATCGTATTTAAATTTGGCATCCACACTGGTGTAGCCGGCCTGATACTGATCGCCCCAGATTTTACAGCCCTTCACATCATCCAGCTGTGCTGACACCGGGCATGAGCCGATTTGCTCGAGAATTTCAGAGCGGTAGTTGGTGATTAATCGTGCCGAAAAGACTTCATTTTCCCAGCCAACGGTGAGGTTGAAGGTTTGATCGGCCTGATCAGGTAAAGGCATACTGCCCTGACGCACGGTGTCGTCAAGCCTCGCATCACTGTTTAGGAACGTGGCATTGGACTGAATAAATAAACCGTTTTCAAAGTACTGGTTATAGCTCAGCTCGATACCGTACACTTTGGCTTTGTCACCGTTTAAGGTGATATTGATTTCATCCATGAACAGGTCCTGGGGAATAACAAACTCCGTGACCTG
>CATMRP010000229.1 GCA_950073835.1 uncultured Alteromonadaceae bacterium | reverse complement strand
ATCAGCGCCTTATTCAGCGATGAAAACTATCTGCGTGATTTCCGCATGAACGTGCTGGATCGCCTGATTGCCGACACATTAATTGAACAGAAAGCTAAAGAGCTGGGCATGCGGGTATCAGATAAGCAAATCCGTGATGCTATTACTGCGATGCCTGAGTTTCAGACCGAAGGTAGCTTCGACAATGAACGCTATTTAATGCTGTTGCGTCAAAATGGTTTCCAGCCCAGTGACTTCCGCGATTATATGCGCCAGCAAATGACCCGCGAGCAACTGTCTCGTGCAGTGCAGGCCAGTGATTTCAGCTTGCCAGAAGAAGTGAACTTAGCCCATCGCTTGCAGGGCCAGACGCGTAATGCCGATTATCTGATTGTAGATTCTGCGCCCTTTGCTGCATCAGTTGAACTGAGCGATGAAGAGGTTCAGGCATTTTATGACGAAAATATCTCGCGCTTTGACACCCAGGAAAAAGTTAACCTGGCCTATGTAACGCTGGCGGTAGAAGACCTGAAAGCTGACGTATCTGTAAGCGAAGAGGAAATCGAGCAGGAATACCAGGACAACATCGCGTTGTATAAAACGACTGAAGAGCGCCGTGTATCGCACATCCTGATCGAGTTTGGTGATGACAAAGGCGCGGCTAAAGAAAAAGCCGAGTCACTGTTAGCCGAAGTTGAGCAAGGTGCCGATTTTGCCGAGCTGGCCGAAGCTAATTCTGCCGATACGTTTTCTGCTGAGAATGGTGGTGACCTTGATTTTATTACTGCCGGAATGATGGATCCGTCGTTCGACGAAGCCGCTTTTGCTATCAGTAACGTTGGTGAAACCTCTGAGGTTATCGAAACTGAATTTGGTTACCACATTATCAAGCTCACCGATATGAAGCCGGTAGAAACTACTCCGCTGGCAGAAGTACGCGACGAGATTGAAGCGCAACTGCTTACCGACAAAGCTACCGATGAATTCTTTGCTCTGCAATCAGAAATGGCTAACCTGGCGTTTGAAGTGCCGGATACCCTTGAAGACGTTGCTGGTGCAGTGAATGGTAAAATTAAGGAAACCGGTTTAGTCACCGCTTCAGCGGTACCCGCGGCGCTTAATGTCCCAGCCGTAACCAGCAAAATGTTCGATCCGGACTTTATTGCCGAAGGGCTGAACAGTGATGTTATTGAGCTAAGCAATGACAAAGTAGTAGTCATCCGCGTAGTAGGTCATGAGCCACAGCGTACTCAGGCACTGGATGAAGTCAGAACACAAATTCTCGCGCAACTGCGCGCCCGTAAAGCGCAGGAAGCAGCAGCAGAGTGGGCTGACAACGTAGTAGAGCAGGTACAGGCTGGCGAGTCACCTGAACTGACTATTGGTGATGTCACCCTGGAATGGCAAAGTAAAGAAGCCATTGCTCGTAACAGCACCGAGCTACCACGTAATCTGGTAGACACCGTGTTTACCCTGAGTACTGAAGAGGGTAACAACCTCGAAGTGGCTAAGCTGGGTTCAGGTGATGTTGGTGTAGTACGCCTGACGGCAGTGAACATGCCTGAAGCGCTGGGTGAAGAAGAATTAGACAGCCTTAAACAGCAGCTGATGACCAATTACAGCCAGGCTAACTACCAGAGTTTTGTGGATTCATTACGCTCAGCAGCTGATGTAACGGTTAATCTCTAAACCTTACGCTTGTTCAGATAAACATAAAAAAGCAGGTCTCAGACCTGCTTTTTATGTTTAGCTGAAAACCCGGTGTTAGTGAGTGACAAAGTACATAAAGGTGAAAAAGACGGCGATGACCGAAGAGATCACCAGAATATACTTAAACCCCTGTTTGCCGTCAGCCACACTGTAATTGTTAGCCTTTAAATACCCAAACCACAACACGCTCAGGATAAGAGGGATTAAGACAATAATTTTTAGCATAATAATGTTACCCGCTAAACAAATCTAAAACCGATACGTTAAGTGTTTCCTGATGTACCAATAATATCAAGCACTAATCGAGGATTAACCCATTCAGGCGCGTTGCTTTAAACCAAATGCAAGCCGTAACCAGGCGGCCGGCCGGATGACAAAATAACACAGGCCGGCGGTGAGGGTAAAAGCCAACACCAGTACACTCAATGATTTAAGCGCAATACCGGCATCCCACTGAACGATATAGTAAGCAAGCACCACTATGACCGTCTGATGCAAAATATAAAACGGGTAGATTAACTCGTTAGCCTGGCGCAACCAGGCCGGGGAGTTATTCAGGTAGTGTCTGGCATAACCCAGCAAAACCAGCATGCCGGACCAGGAGAGTAACGCTGTTAATGCCCACCAGATTTGCCATCTGACGGTAAGTGAGCCAATAAAGCTGAAGTCACCCAGGTAGTAGATATAGAACACCAGGCTGCTGACTATAAACCCATACAGATTAACCCGACGATGGCGGGCGACAGACTGCCAGATTGCCTGGCGGGACATAAACAGCATTCCCGAGATAAAAAATACCAGATAGAAAACCGACACCGACAGGTTTTCAATCGCCCCGTCCTGTTCGGGATAATAGAGCTTGAAAAAACACCTTACAGATACGAGTACCACGCCAGACAGCATAAGACCAAATGGGCGATGCGACAGTTTTTCAATGGTCTCTAGCAGCGATTGACCGGGAGATGTATCCAGAGCCTTTTTTAATGGGATGGCCAGTAGCATAAATATGATCAGAAACTCTATAAACCACAGGTGCTTGTTATCGAATATCAGCAATCGCTGTTGGTAGGCGTCGAGCAGTGAAGCATACTGCTCAGGCGCTTCAAAATAAGCCTGAGGAGGCGTAATAAACATCATTGCCAGCAATAGGGGCAGTAGCAGCCGCTTTGACTTGCTCAGCAAAAATGCCTTACTGCTGATGCGGTTGAGCAGAATCACGCTGCCCGCACCGCCAATCAGAAACAACACCGGTAACCGAAGCTGCTCAAAATAAACCATGATATCGTCGAGTAATTTGCTCGACTCGTTATTCATAATATGCCAGTTATCGCCGTTAAACGGCATGAAAACGTGGTGCATAAACACCGCGACAATCAATATCACTCGCAGCCAGTCCAGCTCTGCATAACGTTGGGGGAGCACTTCCATGAATACCGGGTTCTGCATATAGAGGTCAAAGGATTGAAACCTCTATGCTAACTAAATTTCAGCTACCATTTCGTTTTAAATTTGTAAGTGATTGTAAAAACGTTCTATTCGGATTCTTTGTAGGCTGTGCTTAACCAGTTTATCAGCTCATCGTCAATTTGCTCTGGTGCCGTAACACGCACTCTGAAAGGCGTCATTTTGCCTGGTGGCAGCTTCTCCAGTCTGTAGCCTTCACTTAATGAGCGACTGTTGATGCCTATTTCAACCGCCGTTTTCGTTGCCGGGCCAATCATGGCGAATTGTTTACTTCTGCGGTAGCTGATATAAGTTTTCTTGGGGGCGGTTTCGAATGCACCAAAAGTATTCAGTGCTTCCAGTAACGCCTCATGAATAGGGCGCAGGTGCGCTTTGTTACCCGTATAGATGAGGTCCATTGGCGGCGCATCAGTAGCAGGGGGATTTGCAGTCTGTTTAGCCATATGCGCAACCAGGTTGGCATTGCCATGGCCCAATCCTAAATCGGCCTTGAGCATCTTTATCACATCGGTGTGTTTGGTCAGGCCGCTGTTTTGCACCAGGGCACATAACTCACTGAGTGATTTGCCGGTGGCTTTTTCAATATTTTGGATCTGGGTTGCCTGAGCCTGCTCCATGCTTGCCATATCATTAACCCTTCTTAGTTGGTTGGAATGGTTACTATAGCAGGGCCGGTCGTTTTTGCGTAATGCCAAACATCAGTTTAGCAGGGCCAACGGTTTAGCATTAACGTTGGCCCTGAGCAATACCCGTTAAGCCGTTCTCTCTAGTTGATGACACTGGATATAACGTTTACGTTTCTTCGGTAATAACTTGTCGGTATCAACTACCACTAATCCATCCACACAGTCGCAGAAGTCCGGGTCGATGTTAAAGTCCAGAAAAGCAACGCCGTCGTGCTCGCAGACTTCGGTATATTGCTTATACAGGGTGGGCACGTTCACACCCATATTGGCCAGCAGATGTTTAAGCTGGGTGAACTCTTTCTTGTAGTCTTCGCCTTTAAACTCGGTCAGTGTATCGGTGGGCAGGGAAAAAGGGATCTTCGCCTCGGCTTCACCAAACCTGGCCGGGAAGTGGGTAGCATAGAACTGCACAATAAGCTGCTTGGCCGGGTGTGGATAGTTGTCGCTCAGACTCACCGGTCCGAAAAGGTAGCGATAATGTGGGTACCGGGTTAAGAATGCGCCAATACCAAACCACAGATAATCGAGACTGCGCTTACCCCAGTAACGGGGTTGTACAAAGCTACGGCCAAGCTCAAGGCCCTGTTCAAACAGCTGTGGGTTATGTTGGGCGTAATCAAACAAGGTGGCAGAGTATAAACCTGTGGGATGATCGGGTTTACTCAGTATACGCGCATCACCAAATCGGTAGGCGCCAACAATTTCTAAATCGTTTTCATCCCACAGAATCAGGTGATAATAGTGATTATCGTACTTATCGATATCACGACGATGCAAGGTACCTTCACCCACCGCGCGAAACGCAATTTCACGCAGACGGCCAATTTCACGCATGATCACCGAACTGCCCTGATGCAGATATAAATAGATATGTTTGCCATCAGAAGTTTCGCCTAAGTGTTCACACTGGCGGATAGCCCGGGAAAGTTCCTTACGGTCTTCAGGCATAGCGATGGCCGCCTGGGTGGCGAATATACCTTTGCGATTAGTACCAACACGGTATAAATGACGTTTAAACAGTTTTACCTGATCGGGCACTGAAATACTCAGTGACTGGTAACTGGAAAATGGGATCAGCTCACCAATACGCATCGGCAGTGATTTACGCCGCTGCTTAAACATCTCTTTCACCAGCAGCGCGGTAGCCAATGGTTTATAGACCATGGACACACCATAAAATAATGGCGAGTTCTTGGCATCAATAAAAATCGGCAGTATCGGTGCTTTGGCTTGTTTGGCGATGCGTAAAAAGCCGCTGTGCCAGTGGGTATCGCGCACGCCCTGTGGCCTGAGTCTGGAGACCTCACCGGCAGGGAATATTAATACCGCGCCGTCACCGGCCAGGTGCTCATGAATGGCGGCAAGATGCTCTTTTCGGGTGCCGCCCTGCATGTTATTAACCGGTAGCAGCATATCCCGAAGTGGTTCAATGGCCATTAGCATTTGATTAGCAACCACTTTTAAATCGTGGCGAATTTCGGATATTAGTTTGATTAACGCCAGACCATCAATCGAGCCTATCGGGTGATTGGCAATTATCACCACCCGGCCCTCACTGGGGATGCGTTCCCGTTCAGTGTCTCGCACCGAGGTGCTGACATTAAAATATTCCAGCACTTGTTCGACGAAATCAATGTCGTGATAGTGAGGGTAGGTCCGTCCGAAGTCTGCGATTTCCCTTTCGTGCAGTAAATGACGTAGTACAAAGCGCAGGGGTTTGCTTAGCAGGCTGTGCTTGGCGACCTGCGGATAGTACTCATTGAGCAATTCATCAACAGTA
>CATMRP010000228.1 GCA_950073835.1 uncultured Alteromonadaceae bacterium | reverse complement strand
GTTAGCCTGTTACTGGAAAACGGCGCTGATGCTAATCCCACCGACGGCAACCGTTTTACCCCAATCATTCAGGCCTGCCGCTACGGCAATTCTGAGATCATTAACGCTTTACTGGCTGCCGGGGCAAATCCTGGTGAAGCAGTGGAAGATGGCACCACCGCATTCCATCTGTGTGCGGGTTCTACCAACAGCAGGATCCTGGAGAAAATGGCCAGCTTGGGTGCAGATATCCACATCAGAAATAAACATGGTCAAACCGCACTGATGTTTGCAGCAGCCAAAGGAAACACCCTCAGCCTGCAATATCTGGTGAATGCCGGCGCCAATATCAATGCACAAACCCTTGAAGGCTACAGCCCGCTCTTTTTTGCTATCAAAAGTCAGGATGTGACAACAGCTCAACTGGCCATTTCACTGGGCGCCGACGTATTTGCTGTCGCTAAAGACGGCACCACAGCCGCGCAACTTGCTGTCTATGCAAAAAATTATGCATTTTTAACCTGGTATATGGCTGAGCTATCCGCATTGATGGATGAGGCAGGCATTGATACCGTTGTTTCCGCTTACGACCGGGATGGTTATCAACTGCTTCATGCCGCGGTAAAAGCCAATCAGCCGCAGCTGGTTGCAAAGCTGTTGGCGCTTGGCGCTAACCCAAATCAGCGTAGTGAGCCATCAACCTTAACGTGGCGCTACGAGGCTAACTTTAAAACAGAAAACTATATTCCACCTCAGCTAACGCCGGTAGAAATTGCCGAGCAATATAACCTCCCACACATTGCAGAGTTGTTGCAACACAACACCCCGTCACTTGCCGGTATTTAATTCGGCTGGCCCGGCATCCCGGCCTTAATCTGGCAGGTGCTAACCACTTTAGGTTAGTGTATAAATGGAGCTTTCATCTATTGAGACGGCATAGCTCAAAGAGAAGTCGAAACAGCAGTACAAAGATGCCTGATTACACAATATGAAAACGATAACAATTTCTTCCGGACAGTCTGGCTTTACACTAATTGAATTAATCATAGTGGTCGTGATCCTTGGCGTATTGTCGGTTGTTGCATTGCCAAGGTTTATTAGCTTTACCAAAGACGCGGAACAAGCAGTGTTTGCCGCCAATCTGGGCGCCGTTAGCAGTGCCATTAGGATGTACCACTTGCAATGGCAGGTTAAAGGTCAGCCCGACAGTGCATTTGGCGAATTTTCCAGTATTCCCTCTGAGTTGGGTTATCCGGCAGGTGGTGCTGATTTAACGGCGGCATTTGAAAGCGATTGCGAAACCATATGGTTTGATTTATTGCAGGATAACGCGCCAACCCTGGGGTTCATTTCAGGTGTCAATGGTTGGTCAGCAACGGTATCTGATGACGACTGGGTGAGAAGTGCCAGTCAGCTGTCAGTCATTGGCGAATCTGAAGATATTTTTTGCCACTTCGTATATACAAAATCATATTTTACCGGTGGTTTTAGTGGTTTGGCTGATGAGCGGGTGCCAGCGATTCAGTACAATATCAGAACGGGTGAAGTTGCATCCTTTGGCTGGCCGTTTAACCCGTAAAAACCAATTATTGACACTGGCTGTTTGAAGGTCAGGGAACGGAACACTTCACTACAGTACTCAATCTATTCAGTCTGTCTTCGTTTGGAAGAATGGAACTGAAAAGACAGACAAGGCATACAAACCTTGTCTCTGCAGCTTATCGTTTCTTAGGGGCTAAAAAGGCATTTTCAGCCAGATATCATCAAGCCGTTTCTAGCTGAGTAATTTTGCCGATTATTTACCGAATTTAAAAATAAAGCGATCGGTTTTGCCACGAATATCCGCGGCAAAAACTGATTTTTGCAAATCATCTTCCGGATTACGCAAATAAAATGCTTCTTCTGTTAGCGTAAAGCCTGCAGATTCGAACTGGTGTTTAATAATATTAGGATCAATACGATGCAGGGTGTTCGCCGCGTCAAAACCTGAGCCCGCCTTGGCACTGTGATCAATAATGACGACCACACCATCCTCTTTAAGAATGCGTTTAAAGGTACTCAGCACTGGCATGTAATCAACGACGTCGTCGCGGAAAGTTATAACTTTCCCATCGCGGACCGTATCGGTGAAATACAAATCGTGATAGCCCAACGCGGCAAAAATAATATCCACCGAATTGTCGGGAATTGGCATTTCGGAAAGAGCAACATTGTCCAGTCTTACCACATTGGGCAATCTGTTATCCTGAGTGCGTTTGATAATATCTTTTTGCGCAAATTGCCAGTAAACACTGTCATTTTGCATATAGACCTTACCGGTTTCTCCCACTGCTTTTGAAATAAGTTCGGTATACCAGCCACCGCCAGCAAAAAAATCCAGCACCACTTGCCCTTTTCCGATACCTGTAAAAGTAAGCACTTGCGCCGGTTTTCTGGATTCATCCCGCTGCCTGTCTTCCTGCGGCCTGTCGCTGGCGCTAACAACATCTGCAATTTGCTGTTGGCTTAACGGTGAATTGGCAGCTTGAATTTTAAAAGACATCGCAGAAACGGCAAGCATAAGAGCAAGGGATTTGGAAAGACTCACTGTAAACATACGGCTTTTCATTGAATTTAGGCCTGATTCGTTCGATAGACGCATAAGGTTATCCTCAACTGTTCAGTATGTGTACAAAAAACTGTAACAGAACAATTCAAATCGCGAGTGAACATAGGAATCTGCGCAATCAACGCCCAACGTTCATGTATTACATTGAACGTTCAGGCATGGAATACCTGATACCAAAAGGAAAACGATTTACACTTTATTACACAGTAAACCAGAAAATAACAATCGGGATTAAATGGTTTTGATACTGAAGTTTAAATTGCTATATATAAATAAGGGTGAGAGCATGAACGCTCAACAATTACCTTTAGACCTCTTGTTGAACTATCAAAAAATCCATGTTTGTTTTTAGACCATAGTTAGGGGCTGTTGATCTTTGCTGTACGATTTTTGGTCTATATGAAAGCATTTTAATCGCGGAGCAGTCCTGAAGGCATAGTTGTTCTACGTCAAAGGGCTGTGACAATGAGTAAAATGCTTTCATGACGACCCCTTCGGGCAGCGCCTGTGTATCATTTATACTGTGTTGACTGTTTTTGATTTAGCCCACTAGACCTGCAAACAGTCGCCTTGTCTAAATGATACACAGACTGCTGCAAAAGTGTACAGCAAAGATCAACAGCCCCTAATATACACGTCGCACAGCAGCACAATATAGTACCAATAGTCAACATCGCGCGGGACCTCGTACTTCCATATATTAGTCAAGGAAACATACTTGTATTGAGAGCCTCTTCTGTAGCGCGATGCTGTGTATAAACTTAAAAAAAATCCACCAATAGCGATTTAGCAATCAAAAGTTATCCGTGATTTTGACTGTATTTAGCTTGGCGTTTGTGCTGCTTAATTACCAAGTAATTCACGTATTCTTTCCTGAGCAGAGGCAAACGCCCCTTCAGCGACCTCTGGCCCCATATTCAGCCCTTCGGCATAAACAAACTCTGTACGGGTAATCCCCATTAACCCAAATATATGCTTAATATAAGGCGTTTGGGTATCGTATTCAGACCCGGCATAAGCCCCGCCCCGAGCACACAACACGTATACAGGCTTATCTTCCAGTAAACCAACAGGCCCGGTCTCGGTGTACTTAAACGTTTTTCCGGCACGAGCAAGACGGTCGATCCAGGCTTTAAACGTACTGGGCACACCCAGATTGTACATAGGCAGTCCGATAACCACTTCATCCGCTTTGACCAAGCGTTCGATTAATTCATCAGAGGTTGCAGCCAGTGCCTTCTGCTGGTCATTTCTGGCTGCTGGCTCCGTCATCCACGCGGCCATTTCACCTTGCGTTAAATGCGGTAGTGCCAGGTTGTCAACATCCAAATAATCAAGGTTAACGTCCGTCCCCTCCAGACCGGTTAGAAACAGATTAACTAATTTGTTCGAGTTACCTTCCTCACCATTTAAGCTTGAGCTGACTACCAGAATGTTTTTCACAATAATGACTCCTGTTTGAGATAATTAAACAGTATTAAATCAAGGAGAAGCCATGCAATCCATGTCGCTTATTCCCCCTAACCATTCTAAAAAAACGATTAATTAAAAAGCGGCCACATTACGTCAATACACCTTCGTGACAAAGCATCAAGACGTTAATAATACCCTTATAATTGAAAATCGACGCCTGGTAACAACTGATAACCCATTGTGTCCAGGTTTATAAAAGTCGTGAAAAGAGTTTATTCAGCAGTAACGAAAGAAATCTACCGTACTGAAAAAAGGGCTTTGGAACTTCTGAGTGATGGTGCGTCTACCCTGATTCGAACAGGGGACCTCTACCATGTCAAGGTAGCGCTCTAACCAACTGAGCTATAGACGCAAATCTGAACGTCGGTGAATACCGAGTGGCGCGTATAATAGCGATGCCCCCGCCACTGTGCAAGCAGAAATTGCGAGATTTGCTTTAATTGCCTGTAGTTTAACCAATCACCAACTAACTTGCCCGGCACAGGAAAGGCAGCGGCTGAATAACATCCATTATGTTGCCCTTTCGATAGATATCAGCAAAACATTCACCCAAGCGATCTGACTCGCTGATTACCGTTTGCCAGTACTTAATGCGAGTGCTGGCATCGAATTTTTCGAAGTCCTTTCGGTCGGGAATTTTGCCGTAGGGCAAGGAGGCAACAAACTCATCCGATGGCACCAGCATCACCACATTGTCGAAACTGCTGGCGTGGGGAATACGTCGCTTCAGGGCTTTGTCGAACCAACCGGGAACTGCCCGGGGATAAAAATGCGGATACAGCACCAGACCATCCTGAGGACCGAACGATAAATCAAAGTGATAATCGATGATCCCGCCGTCGCGGTACATTCCCTCTGGCGCCGCCACCATACGCTCTACCCCGTCAATCACCAGTGGAATTGAGCCTGAGGCTAACAAGGCGTCTTTTACATTATTAAAGCCCAGTTCGATATATTCGGTGTTTAACTGATAAGGATCGTTAATCTGTAGCTCACTGTCCGGAGCAGAAAAGACGCTGCGGGTATACAGCTTTTTGAGTAAACGCCGGTTCATGGTATTCGCTGCCGCACTCACGCCTAACCCCAGTATCTGGCGATACCGGCCGTAGTGCTGCATTAAGCCATGACAGCGCGCGGCAATCACGTGCAGCTTGAATCGTCTGTTGGTAAGTACCTCCATCACACCATTACGCCCCATCACATAATCAATTAGCTCGCGGGCTTTATGGGTGATTTCACCAGAGTCAGGTTTAGGGGAATACACAGTTTGTGAATAGTTTTCGGCCAGCCGGTTAATGGCGGCAACCGGATCGCGTTGAACAAAACACGCCGAACGAAAAGCGCCGGCCGAGGAACCAATAACATTAACCGGTTGTGAAGACCCCGCAAAAAACGCCGGAAACAGGATCCGGTCGATCCCGGCCAGCACAAACCACTTGGGCCCGCCTGAGGCACCCAGCACATGAGAGAACAACGCAGGCGTAAGCCCCTGTTCACGAATACGTGCCAGTGCAGTTGGCCCGGCATAAATGGAGAGCGGCATTCCCAAAACGGTATGTACCTTTACG
>CATMRP010000227.1 GCA_950073835.1 uncultured Alteromonadaceae bacterium | reverse complement strand
AGAGGATTTGAACCTCCGACCCCTGACACCCCATGACAGTGCGCTACCAGGCTGCGCTACACACCGACCGAAAGAGCCGCTAAGTGTACTCATATTTTGTCTGATTGCAACGGTTAAGCCATACAATTATCAGGCTTTTGTTCTGGTTGTCGAAAATTCCATCAGAGTACAGACTTCACTTTCAATAAAGCGATAATCAATATCCGCTATTCAGTGTTGGTAATGGTATTAAACACAGCTTCGCGAACCTCATTAAACGCCTCGAAGACTTGGTCATTAGAAATATCGTTGCACATCATGGCAAAAGATAGCTCCAATTCGGGATATCTCGCGAAATAGGTAGCGGTGCCTAACCACCCTCCTGAATGTGAGTATGCCTGATAACCTTTGAACGTATGGATAAACTGCCCATTACCGTAAAAGACCCCTTCTCCGGCTTGCTGCTGACTGTTCGGCGTATTCATGATGTCGATCAATGCCTGGGGTGATTTACCAATTTTCAGCTGCAGAAAATTATCACTCCATCGCAACAAATCATCTAAATTAGAGTGTAAGCCACCATCTCCAACCCAAAATAAATTCGTCATATCAGTAACATAGCTACCATTATCGAGTTGCTTGTAGCCATAGGCCCGGTTTTTAACAATTTCCACAGGATTATCGCTAAAGAAGGTGTGTTTCATGTTGAGTGGTTTGAAGATATATTGATGGCTAAACTCACGAAGTGTCTGTCCTGAAACCTCTTCAACAAGCATAGACAGTAAGAAGTAGGCAAGATTGCTGTACTGGAATTTCTGGTCTGGTGGCATGGCTAGTGGTACTCGCTTTACCACATCATAAAATTCCATGATGGTAAGGTAGTCTTCATTACCTAAACGAAAATCGCCACCTGCGGCAGATTTTAACCCAGTATTGTTTTCTGTTTTGCTGCCTTCATACGAATCAGCGATAAGATCATAGTCGCCCATACCAGAGGTATGACCTAACATTTGACGGACGGTTACGGTATGGCCGTAGTCTCGCAATGCAGGTAAATAGGTATGAATGTCCTGGTCAAGATCAATTTTGCCCTGTTCCACCAACAGCAATACGGCCATGGCAGTAAATTGCTTGGAAACCGACGCCATTCGGTGCACCTGATTTCCATCTAGCGGCACGTTCAGTTCAAGGTTAGCCAGTCCGTAGCCCGCTTTATGTAAGAACTCTCCCTTGTGCATTATTCCTAAATTACAGCCTGGCGCCCCGGCCTCTATCGCGGACTGCATGAGTGCATCAATTTTTTTGTTTAAATCCTTTGCATTAGACCAGCCAGAAAGCACTAGAAAACTCAATGCACATAGCGTAGTTAGTTTGCTCACGAAATCTTTCCCTGTTGTTTTGGTCAGTTCAACTGTATAGGTAATGCCGTGCCAGTACAATATTCGTTCGATGCGGCTCTGCTGCACAGTGGAAGTTACTAAAGGTAGTGTTATACAGGTAATTGGGTAATGACGAAAAAAAGGCGCCTGGGGTTGGGCAACCAGACGCCTTTGCTCTCACTGGATTATGTTACTCTGGTACAGTTGTTTACAGTTGTTTAAACCTTATAGCCGCACCGCCAGCTGCAGCGAGGTGCAAAGTTAAAGTATCTTTGCTGGTGACCTTTCTTTTACTGATATCCACGTCATAGGGGTTGGTTTGCCAGTCGGCTTTTTTGCCGTCTTGGTAAATTTGTGCTTCGTAGGATTTACCGGGTTTCAGAAAACTCAGTGGCACAGTGATATTCCGCGCATCTTCGTTGGTAATTGCGCCTAAGTACCAGTCGTTACCACTGTAATGCCTCGCTTTACGTTCCTGGCGGGCGATTACCACATAGTCCCCTACTTCTCCCTGCAACGCCTGAGTTTGCTCCCAGTCGGTAGGAACATCTTTAATAAACTGGAAAGGTGCCATTTGTGCTTCGTAGTTTTCCGGTAAATCTGCGGCCATCTGGATCGGGCTGTAAAGCACCACATACTCGGCTAACTGTTTGGCAATGGTGGTTTGCGGGCGCATGTATATTACGCGGCCATGTTCTTCGGTTCCGCCTTTAATTGGCGGATAGTCAAGGTCGAAAATACCTGGCGTGAAGTCCATCGGGCCGGAAAGCATGCGGGTAAACGCCAGCATTGGCACATGCTCAGGCGTATTAGGCGCTGCCCAGCCTGAATTGTATTCCTGGCCGCGAGCGCTCTCCCGGGCAATCCAGTTTGGATAAGTGCGGCGCAGGCCTGTGTCTTTAACGGATTCATGGGTGTTAATGGAAATTCCGTATTTCGCAGCGGTAGTGATGTTGTTAATAAAGTGATTTACCAGCGGCTGACTGTCGGTGTATTCCAGGCGTTTAATGCCTTGCTCATCGGTGACTTTCAGGCTCTGACCGTGGGCTACATAACCCGTTTTAATCTGCTCAACACCCATCTTCTGATAAAGTGCAAAACCGTCTTCCATCTGCGCTTCGTAGTTGGTTATCCCGCCGGATGTTTCGTGATGGCCTATAAGCTTAACGCCTACCTTTTTACCATGATCGCTGACTTTTTGAATATCGAAATCCGGGTAGCTCTCGGTAAACGAGAACAGCTCGGAATTTTGGATCCAGTCACCATCCCAGCCAATATTCCAGCCTTCTACCAGCACACCATCAAAGCCGTGCTCCGCGGCAAAGTCCATATAGCGCAGGGTATTTTCTGTGGTAGCGCCGTGCTTGTCACCGGAGCCCCAGGTGTATTTCTGGATATGCATTCCCCACCAGATACCGATGTATTTGCCCGGGTTAATCCAGTCAACCTCGCCCAGCTTGTTGGGCTCATTAAGATTAAGTGTGATGTAGGAGTTGATTAACTCTGCTGCATTTGGCGCTATCTGCACGGTTCGCCATGGCGTAGTGAAATTGCCATGCTTGCGCACTTTGATGCCATCGGCACGGGGCGCTAAATCGGCTTCGAAACGGCCCAGCGCCTGCCAGTCGAGGCTCATGCCAGCGTAATCCACCAGCGCAGCTTCGTGGATGGCCAGATGGGTGCCGTCATCCAGTTTAATGGTCATGGGTGTACTGGCTTTACCAACATCCTGCAAGCGGGTTTCGCGATACAGATATTCCTGACGGTCATACCCCTGCCCCGGGATCCAGTAAGCGGTAGCCGTATGCGAATCGATAATGGAAAACTCGGTCATTTCACGGGTGATATCCCGCTGCCCGTCGGCGCTCACGTGGTAACGAAAGCCAATGCCGTCATCAAATACCCGTACCTGCACGTTAAAGGCATTATCTGCATCGTGCTTATCGGTAAATTTAACCACCAGTTCATTATAGTGATTACGGATAACACGTTGCTCCCCCCAGGGTTGCTCCCAGGTGTTATCTTCGCTGGTGCGGCTGACTTCACTGACCTCCAGGTGACGATATATCGATTTTGCCTTAGCAAAAGCAAAACCCAGCCGCGCCGGGCGCATGATCTGCTTACCGTTGTAATCAACGCTGTACTGGGCATAATCATTTTCATCGGTGAAGGTAAATGTAATATCACCGTCTGGAGAGGTAACCGAAATATCCGTTGCCTGCGAGGCAAAACTCAGTAATGAAAGAGCAGACAAATATAAAGCAGTAGCCAGGCGCATAGTTGCTTCCTTATCAGGATTTAATACCCAATAAGATAACAACTTAATCGATTAAGTAAAGTTTTAAATGTAAATTTTTAAACAATTAATTTACAAGTAATTGTCGGCGTTCAAAAAAATAAGCGATAGGAATAGATTACTCGGCGTCGTCTTTGCCATCGGCATCAATACGACTGGCCACAGCACCGGCCTGCCCTTTGTACTTAGCGTCAATCCGGGCATTGTAGGGTTTTTCTGCCGGCTGACTGAGTACCTCAAAGCTCAGTGCACCAATTTTCATCAGTGGCCGTAACGCCAGTGGTAACTTACCGCTGTTATAGAATTCCAGCACGATATTACCCGACCAGCCGGGATCGATCCGGTGAGCAGTAACATGCACCATCAGGCCAAGGCGAGCCAGCGAGGAACGGCCGTCCAGCCAGCCGACAATGTTATCAGGCAGGGTCACCGATTCGTGAGTAATGGCCAGCGCCAGCTCTTTAGGATGGAGGAAAAAGGCTTTGTCTTCCGGCAATTCAATTTCGTCGCTCATTACCGATTCAAGGGCTGCCTGAACCTGCGACTTGGGCCCGCTTAAATCAATATAAGGCGCGGCGTGATCTTCGAATACACGAAATTTATTGCCCAGACGAATATCTACCGTAAGTCCGCTAATCTGATCGTAACCAGGTTGCGGGTCGATTTTGATTTTGCCGTCTTGCAGGTACTGATAAATATCGCGATCACATAAACGCATTGCGGGGGTATTCCTAAGCCTTAACCGGGGCGCTATTATGCGGCGGCAGCGCCCCTCAGGCAACGTGTTTTGCGTGCTTTTAGCCGCTTATCAACACATTTTTGTTACTTAACTGTCGGTTAGCGGGTTAAATGCTATGGGGTCGCCTTTAATATTGCGGCCTTGATCGGCTGCCACAGGCACTGTGGTGGCCAGCTCAAACGATACCGCCCGGGCCATTTCCCGATAAACATCCGAGAGCGGACTCTCCGGTTCACTAACTAATAACGGCTGGCCGGAGCCGGCGTGTTCGCGGATGCGCACGTCCAGTGGCAGCGCACCCAATAGCGGTAAATTGTAGCGTTCTGCTAATAAATTGCCGCCATCTTTGGCAAAAATGTGCTCTTTATGCCCACAGGCTGTGCACTGGTAAAAGCTCATATTCTCTACCAGACCCAGTACCGGAATGTTGACCTTATTAAACATGGCAATGCCTTTTTGAGCATCGGCAATGGCCAAGTCCTGCGGCGTAGTAACCACCACCGCTGCGGTTAAGGGTACCTGTTGCGCCATGGTAAGCTGAATATCACCCGTACCCGGCGGCATATCTACAATGAGGTAATCCAGTACCGGCCACAGCGTTTCATTAATGATTTGCGACAACGCTTTACTGGCCATGGGGCCGCGCCAGACGGCCGCGTCTTCTGCCGGCACCAAATAGCCAATGGAGTTGGCCACCAAGCCGTGGGCCTGCAACGGTTGCATATGCTTATTATCGGCGGTTGCCGGACGTTCACCGGTATTTCCCAGCATGATAGGCACCGATGGGCCATAGATGTCGGCATCAAGTATACCTACTCTGGCCCCTTCCTGCATGAGTGCAAAGGCCAGGTTGATACTGGTGGTCGATTTACCCACGCCCCCCTTGCCCGAGGCAACTGCGACAATATTGCGAATATTGGTTACCGGGGGTTTGGTGGTTTGCCCGCTGTGGATGCTGGTTTTAAAACTCAACCCGGTGCTGAGTTTTTTGCTATTCAGCGCTTTGGTGAGGCCCGCTTCAATAAACGGCCACTGGCTTTGATTAGCAAACGGAAAGGTAATGGTAAGCGTACCTGCTTCCTCTGCACACCACGGGAGTACCTCGTCTTTATCTACCACAAAATAACTGCTCATATAATCAGCAGCGCACTGTAGCAACGCCGAGGGCTGGGAAGACTTTCGCGAAAAAAACATACAATACCTGCAATTTTATCGGTTAGATAAGATTAACTCATACAAAAACAATG
>CATMRP010000226.1 GCA_950073835.1 uncultured Alteromonadaceae bacterium | reverse complement strand
AAGATTGGCAATATCTTCATCTGATAGCGGCTTGGCCATCATGCCCATCATGGGATCTTTGCGTACATCAGCACGAAAATCCTTTAACTGTTTTTCCAGGTAAGCGGCTTTCTGACCGGCCAGGTTAGGCCACATAGGACTGGGGCTGATCCCCGCCGGACCATGACAGGCGGCACATTGTCCTGACAGAGCTTTGCCTTTTTCAATATCCCCTGCGGTAACAGAGAAGTTAGCGAGCGTGAGAGTAAAGGCCAAAGCGCCAAGTGATACGATTTTTTTCATTTTTCTAACTCCAAAAAAAGCACAATGCTTAAGATTGAGTATCGTACATTTCTTGTAAATGAAAAGTAAAATAACCAGTGGCGATTTTGGCTATATGTGCGCAGCGATGGCGTGTTAAGAGTAGCTGGTGTGCACCAAAAAAAAGCGGCGCCAGGAAGGCGCCGAACATGAAAACACAAGGTGAGGGAGGTGTTATTCGCTATCGAATAAGCGCCCACCTATTTCTATCTTACGTGGCTTCTTCGCTTCTGGGATCACTCTTTCCAGATCAACATGTAATAAGCCGTTTTCCAGGTCGGCAGCAAGGACCTTCACGTGGTCGCCAAGCTGGAATTTGCGCTCGAAGTTGCGCTCGGAAATGCCTTTATGCAGGAACTTCCGCTCTTGTTTGTCGGCGTCGCTGTTTTTAGTGCCAGTGATCGACAAAGTGTTGTCTTCTACAACAATATTGATGTCATCTTTGCTAAAACCGGCAATCGCCATGGTAATTCGGTATTTGTCTTCCGCCAGTAATTCAATGTTGTACGGCGGGTAGGTGCTTTGCTTTTCTGCACGGCTGGCAGCATCAACTAATGATGCAAGGTGATCAGAACCAATGAATGAACGGTAAAGTGGAGATAGATCGATAGAACGCATAGTCATATCCTTTATTAAGCAATATGTTTAAAAGTTAAGTGCCCCGATAATCGGCGGCGGTGTTGTCGGCCTTACTGTTAAGCACCGACGATTTTAAAATAGGGCCGGGTTACATTTATTCAAGGCAAAAATCTAAATTTTTTTCGACCAGTTTGCCAAACCCTACGAGAAAGGGCCTCACAGCTTCAGGCCAAAGCCTGATAGCATGGTCAGTATTAACCTATCTAAGTCGTTTTGTTTAAGGGATATCACATGTCTTACCGACCTTTTACCCGCCAGGCCCAATCGGTTCGCCTGGTCATTATTGCTGTGCTGCTGGTGGTTACCACGGCGTGTCAGAATACGTCGTCTCCTGCTGCCACTGCTTACGGGCCAAAGTTTGCAGAGCATGATCAGGGGTTTACTGCCGTTGTGGTGGCTTATGCGCCGGAGATGGAAGGCATTCTGGGGCGCATCGAAGCCGATCCCAATGCCAGCATTACGCAAATGGTGACCTACAAGGGTATTAAATACCGCATTGGTAAATATCATGATGAACCGATTTTGATTTTTGCTACCGGAATGAGCATTGCCAATGCGGCAATGAGTATGCAAATGGCGTTTGACTATTTCCCGGTTAAGCAGGTGGTGTACATGGGGATTGCCGGGGCAGTGAATCCCCAGTGGCAGCCCGGCGACGTGATTGTGCCTGAGCGTTGGTATTACCACGACGAAAGCGTGTACGCGAATCCAGATCCGAATAACCCCGGTGAGTCTGTGTTACCGGCATACTATGCCCGCTTTATGGCCGAGCAACCGGCTCGCAAAGCGGCCGACCCAAATTATCCCAACTATAAGCCGTTCCATTTTGTGCATCCCGACGAAGTGTTGATTATCAAAGACGGCATGGATAAACCTCAGGATACTGCGTATTTTTCAGCATCGCCCCGTTTATTAAGCGCAGCAAAAAGTGCCATGGCAAAAATGCCGGCGCAAATGATTCTCGGTGAACGCAAAGCGAAGTTAAGCGTTGGTGGTAACGGCGTTACCGGCTCAGTGTTCCTCGATAACCGCGAATACCGTAAATGGACCCGCGACGTGTTTAACGCCGAAGTCACCGAAATGGAGTCCACTGCGGTTGGCCAGGTGTGTACGGTTAACGAAGTCGACTGGGTGATTATTCGCGCCATCAGCGATCTGGCCGGTGGTCAGGAGGGGGTTAACGTAGAGCATATCTACGATAAAGAAGTTTCCCGGGTAGGCGCCAATGTGCTGTTCGCCGTTATGGACGAACTGGCGGCGCAGTAATGAAGCGCTTGTTGAGCTCTCTGCTGGTGTGGATGTGCGCTATGGTCCCGGTAACTCTTAGCGCACAAACCGGTGATCCAGTCGGCAATCCGGTCGGTGATCCAGTCGGCAATCCAGTCGGCGATCCAAACGGAAGGCAGGCGCTGGCCCGCAATTACGCCGAAATTGTCGGTCGCCTGGCATTAACCGATAAGTTATTTGCAGCGATGACAGAGCAGTGTGATGCCAAAGTTGCCATGCCCAGCCAGTCTTATTCGGCCATCGATTACGCGTTGCGGATGCAAACCAATATGAGCTTCTTTCAGTGGCGTAAGCAGTTTAGCGATCCCGCTCAGGAAGCTAAGCTGGTTGAACAACTGATGACCAGCACCCTTAACGATATCGGCGGCTGTGAAGAAAGCGCTGTTCAGCAATGGTTTGCCGGGATGCGGCAAAATATGTTGCAGCCCTCCATTGGGCAGTTAACCGAATTGCCCAATTTGCTAGGTATTTCCCGGGACAAACCGGATGAAGAGCAACTGGTAAGAGTGTTTATTCATCAGCTGGCTCGTTATAAGCAGTTATCGGTAGCCGAAATACGCGGTCTGGCCATGGCGTTGGAAAGTGGAATGTACCGCTACAACATGATCGCCTTTACTAATCAGATCGCTAAGGACTACCCGCAATCAGTAGCGCTGCGGGAGTATGTTTATCAACAAACCCATACGGCCGATGATTTGTACGAACTGGCCGATAGCCTGCGCTTTACCGACCGCGAAAGAGCCGTAGCCTTGTTTGGCGAGGCGGCGGAGCAGGGTAGTTTTGCTGCCCAGCGCTGGTATGGCAACTACCAGGCATGTGCAGGGAATACTGAACAAGCCCTGCTGTGGCTCAATAAGGCCAGGCAAAATGAACCCGATGAAGCCTCATTTATCGACGATATTATTAACGAAATAAACGAACTGGGCGAACCAACCAATTGTCTGGACGGCTGGGTTTACTAAAGGAGAAATGCACATGTCTGATACGTTTTATTCCTATCAGTTAAGTAACGGCCACGGGCTGCCTCACGACCCTTTTAAAGCCATAATAGCACCGCGACCTATAGGCTGGATTGCCTCTGAAAATCAAAGCGGTATTACTAATCTGGCGCCATACAGCTTCTTTAACGCCTTTAACGGTGCGCCGCCCATTATTGGCTTCGCCAGCGTTGGTTTTAAAGACAGCGTAAGTAATATTAAGACGACCGGTGAATTTTGCTGGAGCCTGGCAACCCGCGAGCTGGCTGATGCCATGAATGCCTCCAGTGCTGGCGTGGATCCCGAGGTGAATGAATTTGAGCTGGCTGGCTTGCAAAAGCGTTCATCCACGTTGGTTAAGGTGCCCCATGTTGCCGCCAGCCCGGCTTCAATGGAGTGTAAGGTTACCCAAATCATTCAACTCAATGACATGCACGGTGAGGCTTGCGATACCTGGCTGGTGCTCGGGCAGGTAGTGGCGGTGCATATTCAAAAAACGTACTTGAAAGACGGCGTGTTTGATACGGTTGGTGCAAACTCGATTATGCGGGCCGGTGGACCCGGCGATTATTTTGGTGTGTCAGCCGAGGCAAAATTCTTTATGGGGCGGCCTTAATCGCGGCCTTTGCATAAACGGTTACGGCCGCTGTGTTTTGCCTGGTAGAGTAGTTCGTCGGCGGCCTGAACCAGCGCTTCCACAGACTGTTCGCCGCTACCGGCTACTGCCCCCATACTGAATGTGACGGTAAGTTTATGTTCACCGGCGGTTATCTCGCGGATTTCTTGCTGCATGCGGGTAAACAACCCGTCTACTGCATCCAGGCGGGTGTTGGTCATAATGATAAGCCATTCCTCACCGCCCCAGCGCCCGAGTCTGTCTTGCTGGCGGATCAGCGCATTGGTGCGCCGGGCAAACTCGGTTAACACTATATCGCCGGCATCATGGCCGTAGGTATCATTGATTGCCTTAAAATGATCGATATCGGCCAGCGCCACTACAAAAGGTTGGCGCAGCTGTTTACTGCGGTCAGCAACCTGTTTGGCAAACAGCTGAATCGCGCGACGATTTAGTACCTGCGTCAGGCCGTCAGTATTCGCGAGTTTTTCAAAATGGACTGCCGCCTTGCGTTTTTTAACAAACAATAAGGTGAGTATCGCCAATGCCAGAATGGCTGATACCAGTGCCAGCAAATAGATGAGTCGCTGCTGGTTTTGCTGTTCAACTGCCAGTGCCTGTAAACGGGATTGCTGGCGAGCCTGTTCAAGCTCCCGAGCCTGACTAACCATCTGAAAACCGGCATACTCTCTGGCCAGCGCATTATTGCGGGCGAGCTCTTTGTTCAGCGCGACGGCCTGCTGTAGTGTTTCTGTGGCCTGTTGCCAATCCTGTTTGGCAGTAGCTTCATCGACCTCGAGCTTAAGTACTGGCAATTGCTCTTTGAGGCTGAGCTGCTTGGCAGAAAAAGCCAGTAGTTGTTCTGCCGCATGTGGCGAAGGCCGGCTTTCTGCATCCCGCAGATATAAACGGATTAACGCTGCTTTGGCGTCTAACGCATCAGCCAAAAGGTAAGCCGCTTCAAGCAGTGCTTGTGCAGCGGGTTGGTCATCCTCATCCAGGGCCTGATGAATTAAGGCTTCCAGAGCATGTAGTTTGACCAGCGTTTTAGGCTGGGCTGAGTAATCATTGAGAACAGCAAGAGTGTCTTCGAGCTGGTGTTGAGTTTGCGGAATATGCCATAACAGCGATGCAGCGCGAACCCGAACGTATCGAGCAGGATGCGTAAGTAATGGCAGCAATAACTCCCTCACCGACTGATAAAACTCTATTTCATAGTGAATATCGGCAATCGCCAGATTGATTGCTGCCATATCATCAGCGGCGGTGCGAGCCGCGGGGAGGAGCTCTGTAGTAATAATGTGGCTAATCGACAAGGCTTGTTTATATTCGCCGGTATGCAACGAGTATAACGCCATCAGGTGGTAATAAGCAGTCTGTTGCCTGTGAGGTAGCGAGGAGAAATCCTGCTGCAGTAAACGGTTAAACGCCCGTTGGGCTGAATCCGCATTGGTACGGCGATGAATAAAAGTAAACAGGGTTGCCGCATCGGCAACAACATCAGTGCCGGGCGACTGAGAATTCGCGCAATGTTGAGTAATGTCACTGCTAATTGCCTGTACTTGGCTAAGATGCAGAGTGTCCAGTGCGACAATTAATCTGCTGGCGTATTCTGACGCGGTTAAACAGCGTGAAGTCGTAGCCCGGGCGGCAGCATGATTGCTAAGCAGCAGCGCCAGTGCAGCAAAAACCAAACCACCAATTCGCAACAAAATTTTCTCCGTTGAGTAATGTTTACTTAATTGTCCTAATCACTCTTATGGTTGCAGTCGCCAGTTTCACTTCTGCAAGAAACAACGTCAGGGCTGAAATTAACAATAGCATTGTCAGAATAAAAAGGGTGACAACCAGCACATTAAGTTTGACCTGCCA